>CAZJYB010000215.1:0-6791 GCA_964549865.1 uncultured Anaerolineaceae bacterium | reverse complement strand
CATCGGCGGCGGATTTGGTCCGAAGATCATGATGTTCTATCAGGAGGAAGTGCTCGTGCCGTGGGCGGCGATGAAGTTAAATCGCCCCGTCAAATGGATCGAAGACCGCGCCGAAAATTTTGTCGCCACCACACACGAGCGCGGGCAGATCCATGACGCAGAGATCGCGTTCGACAAGGACGGTCATATTCTTGGGGTACATGATGTCTTTCTGCATGATACAGGTGCATATGCGCCGTACGGATTAACTGTGCCGCTCAACAGTTCATGCACCTTGCTCGGGCCGTACGATATCAAAAACTACTATAGTGAATTTACCGCAGTCTTCACTAATAAGACCATCGTCACCCCCTATCGCGGCGCGGGACGTCAGCATGGCGTATTTGTCATTGAACGTGCATTGGATATTGCCGCAAAAGAATTAAAGATCGACCGCGCCGAGATCCGCAGACGCAACTTCATCCCGCCAGATCAATTTCCATACAATAACGAGATCATCTATCAGGATTTTGCCCCGCTTATTTACGATAGCGGCAACTATGAACCTCTTTTGGATCAGGCGCTCGAAAGAATGGATTATCACAAATTCATCAACGAGATCCAGCCAAAATTACGCGCGGAAGGAAAACATGTTGGCATCGGGATTGTCGCGTATGTGGAAGGCACCGGCATCGGACCTTATGAAGGCGCGAAGGTGCAAGTGATGAGCAGTGGACGCGTCTCGGTCGTCACGGGTGTGGGCACGCAAGGACAGGGTCACTTCACGAGTTTTGCACAGATCGTCGCAGAGCAGCTCAGGGTGAGTGTCGACAAAATCGATGTCGTCACTGGCGATACCGACCAATTCTATTGGGGCGCGGGGACGTTCGCCAGCCGCGGCGCGGTCGTTGCGGGCAATGCCATCAACGAAGCTGCGATCGTTGTACGCAAAAAAATTCTTAAACTTGCGTCTGAACATTTCAACGCGCCTGAGGATGAACTCGAACTCGAAGATGGCATGGTGAAAGTGCAGGATATCCCGCGCCAATCCATCTCGCTGGGAGAACTGGCAGGCATGGCGAATCCAATGAGAGGCGCGGTCAAGCCGGGCACCGAGCCTGGGTTGGAAGCGACCAACTATTTCGGTCCAGAAAGAGGTGCCACTGCAAGCGGCATCCACGCGATGATCGTGGAGGTCGATCCACAGACAATGCAAGTCCACATCCAAAAATATCTCGTCGTGCACGATTGCGGCAAGGTCATCAATCCGTTGATCCTCGATGGGCAGATCCATGGCGGCGTGGCACAGGGCATTGGCAATGCGTTTTACGAGCGGCTCGCGTACGACGAAAACGGGCAGCTGCTCAACGGCACGTTCATGGATTATCACCTGCCCACCAGCCTGGATGTGCCGCGCATCGACACGGGACATGGTGTGACGCTTTCGCCGCTCAACCCGATGGGCGTGAAGGGCGCGGGCGAAGCAGGCGCGATCCCGGTCGGCCCGCTGTTCGCGCAGGCATTGGAAGATGCACTGCACGACGTGGATTTTGAGATTCTGGAAATTCCGTTGAATTCGAATCGGTTGTGGGAGTTGGCGAACAAGAGAGTAGAGAATAGAGAATAGATACTGGTGGTCGAGACGCAAGCAGTCGAAACCACAACGTAATTGGTAATTTGTAATTGGATGAAGTCCCCCGTCTCTCTCTAAGCCGATAGTTGATTCCCCGCAGGGGGCTGTGCCTAGCCCTCGGCTTTTTCTTTCGCCCTAGCCGCTGACGGCTGATCGAGCAGGCGTGGAATTTTCATAATTTGTAGTGCAAAAATAGATTCACTCATTTTTTGTACTTTGGTATATTTTTTTAATGATTTCTGAAAGGAGAACAAGAAATGGAAACTGTTGCCACTTCAAAGGGGCAGGTTGTCATCCCTTCCAAAATTCGCAAGCAATTGGGGATCAAGGATGGAACTTATATTCAAATTGACGTGAATATCGTAACCAGGCAGATCATCCTCACCCCTGTTACCCGTGAGTACGTTCATAACCTGCGCGGAAAGTATAAGGGTAAGGGATTGATGAAGGCGTTGACCGCGGACAAGAAACGCGAAAGGGAGTTGTAATATGGCAAGGAAGGCAAAAGTCAAAAAAGCGGATTTGGTGACAGGGGATAGGGAGTTCAAGCCGTTGGATGGTCAAATCAAGATTTCGTGGTTATAAACGCTTCGCGTAAGCCGATACCTGATTCCGAACTATCAGCCTTTTCTTTGGTCCAAGACACTGACAGTAGGTTGAGAGAACCAAAGTTATGATTGTAAAGAAAGGCTTTCTTGAGAAGAAATGAAATATAGCTAATGAAGAAAATTATCGCAGTCATCTTGGTTGTTTTTGGCTTTGCCCTGCTTGGAGCAGCAGTATACTTTGCTATAAAACCGACAACGTCAAGAAGTATTGGCGATTTGCTTGGAATGGTAGGAGCTTTCGTAGTTGGTATTCTCGCCGCGGGAACCGGCATTAAAGATTGGCTTGAATTACTGGAAGGGAGTAAAGAGCCAAAGCATGAAGCGGAAATTGAAATCAGCGGGGATTCGCAGCAAATTTCTACAGGAGACAATTCACGTAATATACAAACAGGTGGAGGGGATTACATTGAAAAACTCGAAATTTCGCTATCGATTCAAGATAATTCATTCAAGCAACAAGCCGTGGCAAGAAAACCTGCTGCAAGAAAGACAGAAAATGTTACGCCGTTTTTGATTGGCGTCGTGCTTGACTTGTCAAAGACCGCATTCGATTCAATATATCAACTTTCCCAAAAAGATGATGATTTCTTTCAGAGATTGATTAAGGCATTAAATACATTAGTCAACAAGGCGGTTTCATATTGCGAACATCCGCACTCTAAAGACATACTTCCGAAATTTTCTCTGTTTTTCTACGGCTTCGGATTTGGGAATGCACTAAAAGGTTTGGATTCGATAGCAAGACGATTAGGGTTGACATCTGATGTGGAAATTCCGACTGAGTCTGTAAGAGATTTACTAAAGCTTGCAGCCGATTCTGAAGAATTACCGTATACGCCAAATGCCGCAGAAATAAACAAATATTGGAAGACGTATCGAACTGGCATACTTGCACAATACATTGATATGGAGTTCAACGATGCTCCTCTTATTCAATCATTGAAAATTGCCCGTGAAAGATTTGCAAACGAACAAAAAGACAAAATATATCAGCCTTTACTCCTTGTCGTCACCAATGGGAAATTTACCGATGGGGACTATTCAGACTTAATAGAAACTGCAAACTCCATAAAAAACGATGGCGTTACGCTTGTAATTGGTTTTATCGGCAAAAACGACATTATGCCAACCAGAACTTTGTTCGGTAAAGAACGCGCTAAATGGAATGACGAAGCCAAAGCATTGTTTCAATGTTCTTCAGAATTAGATAAAAGCGGCAAAATAGGCAAAGCTGTGTCAGAAATGGCTTTTGAGAAATCATGGGAAGTGCCAACCAAAGCTAGATTATTTATACAAGTCAATCAACAAGAAATGCTGGAAGAATTGATTGATATTATAACTAGCCCCCTTAGAGATTGATTATGAAATCAAACTCATCTTCTACAAACAAGCCTCTTTTGGTTGGGATAATCATAGACGTTTCCAGTTCGATGAGACGAAATTGGAAAAACAAAGAGGGGAAGCGCCTTCCACAAATTGAGATAATAAAGGATGGACTTAATCGTCAAATAAGGAAAATAAGATCCATTTATTCCGAAAAGCCAGAAACAAAAGAAGTTGAATTATTCTGTATTGGAATGGGATTCAAACGGCCACAAAAAAAGTGGCAATTTGTTGACTTGTCGCGGAACAAGGAAAAACCACTGAACGACATGGCAGAGACATTAATTGACGCGACCGTTGTATGCGATATCTTGGCGTTGACTGAAATTATTCCAACAAAAGCAGATCTTGAAGAAGTTGAAAATGTAATTAATGAAAAATGGTCGGGCTATTCGAATCAGCTTTTGCAAAGAGTGGATTTTCGAGAAAGCCTGTATGATGACTTAGTGTCACTTATCAGAGAGAGTCTTTATAAAACTGCGCTCAGAAAATCAAGGTATGGTTTACGGGGAAGACTATTGAGTTATTTATTAACAAGAAAGATTTTTCTGGAAAGCGAATGGCTGAATCACCAGACAGAGCAATTGAATAATTGGTTTGTGGGAAGAGAAAAACGAATAAGACTAACTTCGTTCAACGAAAGCGATTCGTATCTTGAAAACATAAAAGTTGCAGCAAAAAGAATTGCGGCCAGTTCTGTTGGTGAATACGAGAAATATATTCGATCAACTTTAGATGATTTTGTTCTAGGACAAAGTGACCAAGTTCTAGAGTTATTAACTCTTGGACACTCTCCTAAGAAAGTTTTTGATACTTTCAACGAAGATAGAGTTTTCAGCCTTGCCGAAACTATATACGATCATCTTGAGCAGGATGTTCGTTCCAAAATTCAACTTGCCTGGCTATCTAATCGCACAAGGCTCAATATTGTAACTAAATTAATTGGCGGAAAAATAGATAATGCACGTGTTAAAGAGATAACGGAACAAGTAATTCAGAAAATTGTGTGGGAGAAATTAAGACGTTTTATAAGAATTGTCGTAGACGATCTTTTTAAAGATGCATTTCGGAAAAGTGCAAAGGCAAGGTTTTATGAATGGCTAGATTTAGCTTCCAGTCGAGAAGTTACGCGGTCAATAAAAGATATAGTCAATGTTCTGCCAGATGCCTTAGAGCAAGAAATTTATTCAGACAAATTTATGTTTGGCACAACACCAATACACAATGCAATCAAGAAGGCTTCATTGCGTTTAATGGATGTAAATTTTTCACGGCACAAGAAGATATTAATAACCATATCTGATGGGGAGTTTTCAGATAAATTTTTGCCTGAAGCCACAACTCTGTTGAAGGACTCTGGCGTAACAATAATCAGTCTTCATATTTCAAACAAAAATATTGTTAGCCAGCTTGTAGAAAAAGCAGAAAGAAACTGGTCAGAAGGCGCAAAGATTATGTTTGAAATGAGTTCAATATCCGTGGAAGGTGATGGGGTTTCTCAAGCTTTGGGAAAACTCGACTACAAAATGGAATATGGAAAAAGATTATTTATTCAGGTGAATCATTCTCAAGCAATTGAAGATATATTAGATGCCCTATTGATAGATTAGAAATCGTCCTTTTAGGTCTTGTAATCATGTCCCACAGTGATGACCAAATTCCCCTTTTATATCCTGTATCCACATAACAATGCGCCTCGGCGGTCTGATTTGTTCATGACTTCTCCATTTTGGGGTGCTTCTCATCCAAACGGCAAGACCCTAACGCGTGCCTTCGTCTCATCTACAGTCAACAATGCGCCCTTCTCCAAAACGGGCTGATGTTCCTGCAAAACTTTTACCAACCTGTTCCCTAACACTTCGGGGAACACATCCTGCGTGCGGACTTGAATCACGCTCGGGCTTTCCGCCTGTGTCAATGCCAGCGAAACGCCAAAATCCAAATCGTGAGTGAAAACGATATACCCATTATCACGCGCCCATGACATGATCACATCGTCCGTAGCGCGCATATCTCCCACCGTTGACCAGTGAACTGATTCCCAGCCTGCATCCTCCAGCACTTTCACCCAATCGGGCGAAAGGTTCATGTCAACGACAATTTTCATGCACCAGCCAGGGGCAACTCGATCTCTTCCACGCGCCATGCGGCATAGGTCAGAGCTTCGCGAATATCTTCTGCTTCAAGATATGGATAAGCCTTGAGAATCTCCTTATTGTCATGTCCGGCGGCGATGAGGCCGATAATCATTCCCACCGTCACGCGTAGACCGCGAATGGTGGGCCTACCGCCCATTACATTGGGATCAAAGGTAATGCGCTTTAAGTTTTTCATATTCGTACTCCTGCCTGTATTTTACACCACTACCCTTACAGCCACGTAGCGATGAGCTTCGGCGATCTGTTTACTCTTCCAATACCTTCTTCACTCTCTGCAAATGATCGCCATCCTCTTTCTTAAGAATGGCTGCGACCAGGGGAAGCATCAATTTCTTAATACCTTTCGCATTGATTTCACACACCAGGTCAATACGCGTGCCGTCCCTTTCGGGTTGGAAGTTGTAGCGATAGACCGTTTCGATTCCCTCGGTCACATTTTGCACGGCATATTTCCGAGGCGGCTCGAACTCAACGATCTCCAACTCAGCTTGTTGTTCCTTACCGCGCATTAAACGGGTTTCGCGATAGCGCGTCCCAACGCGGGCGGGACCCTCTGTCAGCTTGGCCATGCTTGTTACTGAGTTAACAATTTTCGGCGCGTTCTCAGAAGCGCTGATAAAGTCAAAGACCACTTTGGGCGGACGGGCAACCCACTCACTCATATTAAATCCAGTCATTTTGTTCTCCTTTTTAAATTCAATTCTTTTGGTTTATTTGGAATTTTTTCAACAGGTAGATATACATCCGTGAAATGGATGCGTATGTCACCTTTTACCTGGGAATAACCATAAACTTCAAAAGGCGTTTGGGTTCGCAAGCTATATTTTCCCGTAGTGACCAGTGAGTCGTAAATATGCATGTAGGCTTCTGCAAGATTATCGAATGACCCGTAATGTCTGCTGACACCGAACAATCCTGCAGAAATGGTCTGGCATCCGATATGACCAGATGGGTTGCGAAATTCAGGGATCTGCACACATACGTCAAACCGCTGTTTTTAGGGCGGCGTGATAGAAGGATCGTCCTGCG
>CAZJYB010000214.1:0-6811 GCA_964549865.1 uncultured Anaerolineaceae bacterium | reverse complement strand
CACATCTGCCATTATGCAACGCCTTCAAACAGGTCGGTTTCCACTTTCCGACCACCATTTACGAGGCTGAATACGCGGTAGTAGGTCCGCTTCCCCCACAGTTCAATACTTTTCTTTTCCGATAATGAACTCAGGTCCCCATAGATCCCGATCTGGGACCTGTGGCAATTAACAGCCTTGAGCGCGGTTTTCCAATGGGCAGAACCGTCAATGATCGTGGTGTACGCCCAATCCGGCCAGCTGATCATGGAGCGCGGCGTCCCGTCGATTTCCATTTGAATGTTTCCAAAAACCCCGCTATAGCTATCGATCAGTTCGTTCGTATTTGCAAAATAATAGAATTTGCTGATTTGATGGGGTGGAAGGTGCTTGGCGTCGGTATGTGACTCGTCGGTTGCAAGTAAACACGCCCCGGCTGCAAATTGCGAAATGGCGATATGGTCCGGGTGGCCGTACGCTCCATCAGGTCCGAAGGTGATCGCAACTTGAGGTTTTACCTCCCGTATGATGGACGCGATTTTCCCGATCGCCTTGGCTGGGTCCGCGCGATCCAGGTCTCCATCCAGATAGTCCAAAAAATAGACCTGCCTTATTCCCAATGCTGCTGCCGCACTGAGCAGTTCCTGCTCCCGAATTTTTCCCAATTCAACCAGGCCCGGGTTATCCTTTTGTTCCCCCATCCAGCCTCTTTCACCTTTTGTTGCGCAGATCAAATATGTTTCCACGCCTTCTGCTGCATATTTCGCCAAAGTGCTCCCTGTGGCGAGAGATTCGTCGTCCGGATGTGCAAGGATCGCGAGTAATCTGAGCTTGGCCCTCATAATGTTTCCTTTTGAACTTCATTGGCTTCCATATCTGACCCGGCTATTCATTGCAATAGTGAAGGTCAGGGGATTTTGAAGGTAAATATCACAGACCAATTACCCAAATTTTTAGCCTGGTCGTTTGCCCTCACCCGCCAAAAATAAATACCCTTTCCCAACCGAGGCATTCTAACAGAAGGCTCCCGCTTCGACGAATTGTATTCCGGGCTGGAGAAGTCGGAATTATTGTCAACTTCAATGTGGTATTTAGTGGCTGTGTCGAGCTCTTCCCAGTGAAAGTATGGCCTTGTACTTACTGTTGCATTATCGGTCGGGCCGATAAGTAGGGGGGCAGAAGGCGGTGTGGTATCGACCGTGAATGACTGGGTACGGCTGAATCTGCCGGGTTCTAAATTTGCATTGTAGGCGCGCACATGCCAGTAATACTTTCCATCGCCAAGTGGCGACTTAATCTCAAGGGACAGGTTGTTGACCACCTGGCTTGTAATGACCTGGTTAAAACTGCTGTCTGATGCGAGCATTATTTCATAGGCACGCGCCCCCCAGACCGTTGTCCAGCTGAAGGATGGTGTTGAGTCGTTGGTGGGAATATTTAACCAGAATCCGCGAGTAGTTGGAGGTGGAAAATTAGTGGAAACCTTTGATATGTCAAAGATCTCCCCGCTGGTGAAATTTGCATTGTCCGTGCCGGTCCCTCCGAGTAGATTGCCGGCCGCATCCGCAATACTGTCATTGTCAGTCAACACGAGCTGGAGTGTGCCGGTGCCAATACCCGTGTTAACAGTGACAATATAAAACGGGTCAAGGCTGTTCACATGGTTGATGGACGTTTCGCTTATGCCGGCGGTGGTTACCGTGAAGTCAGAAGCGTCCACGCCCGTTACGGACTCGGAAAAGGTGACAATAAAATCCACTGTGGACAACCCGGCCGGGTTGGGGCCGCCGCGAATAATGGACGTCGCGTTGGGTCCTATTTTGTCGATCGTGTACGTTTCACCATTGACGAAATTGCCGTTGTCCAGCCCTGGGTTGCCAAGTTGGCTGCCGTTAATATTTGTGATGCTGTCATCGTCAAACAGGTCAATGCGCAGAGTACCATCACCGGAGCCGGTGTTGACAGCAGCCGTATAAATATTCCCTGAGCCGCTCACAGCGTTGATGGACGCATCAATAATATTGGTTGTGCTTATCCCGAAGTCGGAAATGTCGACCCCCGTTACCGGTTCAGAGAAGGTAATTACGAAATCCACACTGGTCGCGCTGGTGGGGTTGGCGTTTGCGCGCACAATGGAGGTGATGTAAGTGGTGCCTTTGTCGATGCTGTAAGTTTCGCCGCTGGTGAAGTTTCCATTTCCGCTGCCAGCACCTCCAGGTGTATTGCCCACGGAATCTGAAATGCTATCGTCGTCGCTTAGATCAAGACGGATGCTCCCTGAACCAATGCCAGTATTAACCGTGACAATATAAAACGGATCGATATTATTAACAGTGCTGATCGATGCGTTGCTCAGGTTGGTGCTGGACAGGCTGAAGTCTGTACCATCCACGCCATCCACAGATTCGGAGAACGTGACAATAAAATCCACGCTGGCGGAGCTGGACGGATCAGGGCTTGCGCGGATAATGGACGTTACGCTGGGGACTGTTTTATCCACTGTGTAAGCTTCGCCGTTGATGAAATTGCCGTTCGCGCTTCCCGCATTGAGCAACCTGTTGTTTGCGAGGTCGGTAATGCTGAAATTATCGATCAGATCGAGACGCAGGCTGCCATCGCCTGAGCCTGTATTCACGGAAACGGTATAGGTATTTTCTGAGCCGTATAGATTGGCGATTGAGGCACCGTTGGGTGCGGTGCTGCTTATTAAGAAATCAGCGATATCCACATTTATGACTGGTTCAGAGAAGGTCACTACAAACTCAACATTCAGCGCATTGGACGGGTTGGGGCCGGCGCGCACGATGTTTGCAACAGATGGCAGTGTCTTGTCAACCGTGTAAGCCTCGGCATTGATGAAATTGCCGTTGCCCGCTCCGCCATCGCCTAGTTCATTCCCTTGGATATTGACAATGCTGTCGTTATCGATCAAGTCAAGGCGGAGTGTGCCATCGCCGGAGCCGGTGTTGATGGAAGCGGTATAAATGCCCCCTGAACCATTCATGCTGTTGATGGATGCGCCGCTGATATTTGTGGAGCTCAGCGCGAAATCGGAAATGTCAACACCCGTTACAGATTCAGAGAAGCTGATGACGTAGTCCACACTCGATAAGCCGGTTCGGGCTGAACTGGTCCGCGTCATCGAGGTAACGATTGGTATGGAATTGCCGAGGGTGTATTCGTCTACAACAATTCCCGCGCGCGTGATGGCCTGGAATTTCATGTATGCGCTGTTGGCTTCCACCCTCATGGCGCCAAAATCCTGATTGAAGCGCAGCTGGCTTCCGGAGACAACAGTCCCAAATCCATAAATGTCTTCCCCGCCTATGCCATTAACAAAATATGGGAGGTCGTCGACAAGAATTCTTTCATACAAGTGATCATGACCGGATAGTACTGCATCCGCGCCCCATTGTTTATAGGGCCATTGCATGATGCTTGTTGAACCGTGTTCCCCGGACGAATACGGCGGGTGATGCATGACCACGATTTTATATTCTGATGTGGACGCCGCCAACGCGTTTTTCAGCCACCTTGCCTGTTTGGAAGTGGAAGCAATCCCATCCGGCTCGTTCGGGTCGCTGTCCAGTACAAAAAAGTGTATCAGCCCCTGGACGAATTCATAATATCCCTTTTCGTTGTAAAAGCTGAAGTATTGAAAGTATGGTTTTGCCCCGTTGCTCATCCAATCGTGATTGCCCAGCGCAGGAAAAAATCTTTTGGAAGCCGCGCCTGCGCCGTATTTTCCATTATAGGGATGGATAAATTCGTGATAATACCGGCCGATATTTTCGTCGATCGAATGGGCGGCTCCGATGGGATAGTTGTTATCCCCGACCGTGACGATAAAATCAGGATTCCAGCTCTTCACAAGATTGGCGACATCTGCTTCCGGTTGCTCGCCCGATCCATAGTCCCCGATAACGGCAAATACGATATTGCCGGATTGGCGGATGGTTCCTTCATTGAAGGGGTGTGCCGATGCCTCCGTGGATGGGATCTGAATAATTCCCATTACGAAAAATATTATGGCGAACCAAAACAGCTTGGGCAGGGAAGCTTTTGAGTTTTTCATATGGCAGGCAGGATGCGAACTTGATTATAACTTTATGGGTTTGGCATGATCCTCCTGTATTAACTTTGTCACGAAATTGTATTTCTGAAAATTGGCCACGCCGCCAGATGACCACCGAAGGTCCCCGAAGGGGGCAGGTCTCAACCCATCAACATCGCTAATCTCGCTCGGCGAGGGACTCCCGTCCCCGCCGAGAAATGACCGTAGGTCTCATACTAATCAAGCCACCAACATCGCGCTGACTTTCAGCCACAACTTTCTCACACCCCACGCCACAACAAAAGCGGACCCTATCCCCGCGATCAACCCGGCCGCCATGCCAAAGGATGCCCCCAGTCGCGTCCCAGCCATGCCGCCTACATAAGACGCCGCGGCGATCGTGAGCAGCAGGCCGAGAATATCGAGGAGAATGTTACGCGTGAACTTCAAGCGCGTGATCTCTCCCTGTTTATAGGAACCGATATGTTTTTGGAAGGTAAAGACCAATGCCATACCAAGGCCAAATATGAGCAGAATAATGCCGAGCCAGCCTGAGATGGAAGGATAAATGAACAGCGAAGCGATCAGCACTACAAGCAGGGCGACCGAGATCGTGGGAAGCGATTTTTGAAGGATGGATTTCATTTTATGTTCATTTGGCAATTAAACTTGGCATACACACGTTCATTTTGACTTTAGTAATTTTACATTTGGAATTTCTTCGATTTGAGCCAAGTTTAATTTCACAGAGTCTCCAGCATTTTCTATATACAAAAGCACTTCATAGTCCCTAAAATCAAGTTCTGCCGGTTCGTTATCAATTAGGTCAAGATTCTTTCTTATAACAATTTTTTCTGGATATGCACCTTGGTAACGATAGTAATCGCCTCCATAATACAAACTTTCATGCAACTCAAATTGGACACCCAACGCTTTTTCAACCTGGTTCCGAACATATTCTATATTCGAATTCTTAACGCCATAAACAAGATGTGTTTTCATGATTTCACCTCTAGAGGCTGTTTCAATTTCATGGCACCAAGATGCTTGGTGATCTTTGTATTGCAGCCTCAGCCGACTCGTATATCATAAAGTTTACCGGCCTTCCGGCCATTTCACTAAGTTCATTTGCAATATCAGATAAGTCTAAGCTCTCAAGTTGCTCATTTGTTAAGGGACCGGTTCGAATACCATCACTACGAAGGTCTATCCCGAGACTTTTCGCTTTCTCTAAAAGAGAAGGGCTGGCTAAAGCAATATCATAATCACTTACTCGCCCAACATCAAACGGCGCGCCTGTTGTGAACTTTTCACCAGTTACAGAACTGCCCTGAAATATCGGCTGAACATCATCGTAACCTGCTGTTGATAAGCCAGTTCGCAAACTAACGCCAAATTCAGCATACTCACTTACATCATCAAATCCTCGAGGAATATTTGTTATATCTAATTCCAAATACTTTACAGCGTCATCACCATATTTTTGTACTAGATTGGCTGCCTCATCGCCATGAGTTGCCAATAAATCTTGTATTTTCACAAAAGCAGCATTTCCTGGTGCGCCTCCGTCATTCATCTCAAGCTGCAATTCAATATACGTCTCTCCCGCACGCGGGTTACCAGTTACTGATTGGTAGGCAAACTGAAGTTGCAAAGCAGCCTGCTCTACCGCATCTATTACAGGGACGGCTGCGGCACAGAATGGCATCCCTACTGGGTTGGCACAAGCTCCAAATACAGCTAAAGCGCCTCCAGTTACGAGGAAGGCTGTTCCAGCTCCCCACAGAAGGTTCGGCCAAAGATTGTCTGTTGGAGGGCGCTCGTAATGATTATTGAGCGCAACAGTCCCAGTCCCAACAAGAACAGCAGTTACTACCACGGCTGTTGCGGCAGCGACTGCAATTACCGGCAAAGTGATCGCGGCAATTCCAACAATTGCAATCGTAGCGAGAATTGTTACTACTCCGACACCTAATCCCACCAATGCAGATGTTAATGGTTGATGGTTGTCTACCCAATCCACAGCTTTTTCCCACAAGGTCGGCTCTTCATTATCTTTTTTTGCAGGAACAGGTGCTGCAAGGACTTTCGCCGCTTCCTTCTCCTTCTGTTGTGCATACTGCTGCTGTAACTGGGGTGTATTCGCAGCGACCCATCCTGCGGCCTGAGAACTGTGCTGGAAGGCCTGCTGTGCCTCAGGAGAAAGGCCGGAGGGCATGACCGCCTGGGATGTTGCCACGATGCTGACGCGCTCGCTGGCACGATAGGCATCCATCGCCGCGACCGACTGCTTTTGCGCCTGCCAGTCCGCATCCTTCTGAATTCGCTTGCCTACGGCTTTTCGAAGATAGTCGCTTTGGCCCCCCTCTGCACGCGCTGCGATCCGTGCCGCTTCTGCGGCAGCCTGCCGCGCAGCTTCTTCCTCGCGTTTCTTCTGCCAATCGGCCAGGGTGGCACCCAAAGCTGCTGCGGCGATGGCTCCCCAGAGAATGTTATTTGAATTTGTCGAGTTCACCGGATTCGTCACACTTGGCACGAGGAAATTTGTCTTGGTATATGTGTTTTCGCTTCGAGGCGTGATCGTCCCGCCAAACTCTGTGGAGGGTGACGTCGCATCGGTTGTGGATGGAGTCGTTAAAGTAGTTTCACCCTCTCCCAATGGGAGCCCTTCCAGGGTGCTTTGCGAAGGGGAACTCGGCGGGTTGAAGGGTGGGATATCTTGCAGGAAACTGAACAGGTTCACCGTGATCGAGCCGCTCTCCCTGGATTCGTTGCCTG
>CAZJYB010000213.1:0-6928 GCA_964549865.1 uncultured Anaerolineaceae bacterium | reverse complement strand
GATGACCGCCTGGGGAGATGTATTTTCAGCAATGTGCAGGCCAAGCTTCACGCGACGGATGTCTGCTTTCAGGAGGGGGGCGTTGTCGATGGCGTAGCTGACCCACGCTTCCCCGCTGACGACGAGCAGAATGATGAGGGCGAGAGGGATGGCAGGATTCACCCTCGGGTTCGATAATGCCGATTCAGGCCGCGCAGCTGCCAGGTCCGCAAGGATGCGGCTTGTCGTCCAGCTGAACAGGATGATGAGAGCTGGCATTCCCTGTGTAATGAAACGGTTCGCGGCGTTCGTCTCGGGTTCCGCATAATCGCCGCCCACATAAATGGAGTATGCACATTGCGCAAGAAAAATTCCGGATAATAAAAGCAATTCGCGGTTGCGCTGCTGTTTGTAAAAGAACAGGCCGGCAACCGTGAGCAGGAACAGCAGCAGCGTGTCGCGCGTTGCAAACTCGTTGAAGACAAGCATCCCATGTTGTACGCGTTCCCAAAGCGAATAGCCCGTCATTTTTTGATAATAGGTGGTGGGAAGGAAATCGCCAAAATATGATCTTTGGAACCAAAGAATTGCAAACGTTGTGATTATCACTAATATCGCCGGGACGATCGCGCCGCGTTTGTTTTTCATGAATAGATAGGCTACGATCAGCGCGGCGGAAATAACCGCATCCATCCGCACCAGGATAGCGAGTGCGAGGATAAGCCCGATAAAGACGTTATCGTTCCTTGAGATGGCAAGCAAAAGCGCGTAGTTGATGAGCAATGCAAGCAGGCCCACTTCCATGCCGCGCAGCGACCAAAAGACAAGCGGAAAATAAAACGCCGTGATTGTGGCGGCAAGTACGGGTGCATAAGTTGAAGCGGGGAGAAGTAGTTCAGCGATCTTGTAAACGGCGAGGATGTTCGCAAGCAGGATGACCAAAGATAGAATCATAATGGGGAGCGATATCTTTGAAGCCGCGAACGGGAGCAGATGAACCAATCCCATGAGCAGGGTCCAGCCCAGGTTGGTGAATCCCTCCACCGGTCTTTCGCCGATGTTCCATACGAAGCCATGGCCTCCTGCGAGATGCTGTGCGTAGCGCATGGAGATCATGGCATCGTCCACAAGCGTAAAATAACGTTCACCCTTTACGATAAAGGATGTGCCGAGAATGAAGGCCAGATAGAAAATTGCCGCCGCAATCAGTATGATATTTAATGTTTTGCGAGGGGAGTGCATATCTGTGAGTATAACATGCTGGTTTTTTGTCCGAATTTAGATGGATATTTTATTTAATTCCGGGAAGATAATTCTCGTGCAGGCTGGCCATGTGATGCTCCACGTGGCCGACCATCATATAGATCAACGCACGCGCGCTGATCGTCGCGCCACTCGCGGTACCGCGTCGCAAGATGGATTCGTCGCTCATATTTTTGATCGCAATGATATTGGCGCGGCGCAAATGTTCGAACTCCTCGATCAGGTCGCTGAGTTTGGATTGATCGAAGCTGGACGCGCGCACGAAGTCATCCTGTTCAAAGCCTGGCAGGGGAGTGACATCGTTACGCGAGACGCGCAGCAGGCGATAGGAGAAAACGCGCTCCACGTCGTTGAGGTGCCCCATCACTTCCTTGATGGACCATTCCGCAGGTCCAAAACGGAAGCGGGCCTGTTCGTCTGAAAGTTTTCCGATCGCGGTACTGATCTCATCAATTGTTGATGAAGCGCTGCCGGGATATCCTTGCGGGCCGTCGCAAGTTGTACATAGCCTTGATAGTAAGGTGCATATTCCTCGGCGGTGGGTGTGGTCAGGTTGGTTGTCATTTAAATTCCTTCGTTATGAAATTAATGTACTTTGCTCGATGTTTTCCATGCGTCCGTACAGGATCTCTTCGTTGATCTCGAGGTGATTGATCAGGCTGAGTGCGGTGATCACGCCATCCCCGATCCTTTCGCCTTCGACCTCGCCATATTCGATCTCGAGCACAACATTATCGGCTTGCATGTCATTGGCCGCGCCTTTCGGGTCCTGCCATGTTCCCAGCGCGCTGAGCTCGGTGGTGGCCTTCATGAAATCAAGAGCGTCCGATTTCATGCGCGGCACGGTCAGTGTGAGTAGTTCTCTTTGCGTGCGATGAAAGTGCGTGTTGGTATGTTCATCCCCGAACAACAGGCCGAAGAGCATATCTTTGGCGAGCGCGAGCAGGTCATTGCCTTTTGCGAGGCGATGCTTTTCCACGATCAAGCCCGAGCCTTTTGGTGGCGCATCCGTTTTCAGGAATTTATCCTCGATCAATCGTTCGCGATTAAGGCCCTTGTATTTTTCAAGAAATTCCGCGAGTTTTGTTTCATCCAGCTTAAGTGAACTGACGCGTCCCGCGCGCTCCTGCCGTCTTTGATTTTCCTCCTCCTTGAAATGCTTGCGATCCATTTCTTCGAGACTGTGCGCGTCGAGCGTGAGGCGTACGATCTGCTCGATCAGCCAGTCCTTATCCTGTTCCCCAAGATAGGTGCGCAGTTTCTCCTCGAATTGCGGGACAAATTCCCGGTTGATCTGCCTCACGATGCTCTCTATGTTTGTCATGACAGCCTCCTCCGCAATAATAAAGTGCGATTATACGCTGTATAATAGACGCACACTAGGAGTTTTCCATGACTGTTACCCTGGATACCAAACCGATGACGTCCCACAGTGCACGGGTCCCGATTCTTCCCCTGGACCTTGGGCCTGTTGAGGACGTAAAAGTGAATCGCTCTGCCGTGGAGAGGCGTGCCGCCACCATCCCTACCCGCCGCACGGTCAAACGCGAATGGCAGGCCGCGTGGCTGCTGCAGGCCGTCCGCACCATCGACCTGACGACTCTCTCCGGTGATGACACACCAGGAACAGTCAAGCGTTTATGTGCGAAGGCACGCCAGCCGATTCGACGTGACCTGCTCGAAAAACTTGGCGTGGATAGCCCCATCACAACCGGTGCGGTCTGTGTCTATCATGCCATGGTTCCTACTGCAGTCGAAGCATTGGCGGGATCAGGGATTCCGGTTGCGGCCGTTTCGACCGGCTTTCCCGCAGGATTAAATCCGTTCCATGTGAAGCTTGCCGAGATTGAGACCTCCGTCAAAGCAGGCGCCTCCGAAATTGACATCGTCATCTCACGCCAACATGTCCTCACTCAGAACTGGCACGCTTTATACGATGAAGTGAAGGCCTTCCGCGAGGTCTGTGGAGATGCGCACATGAAGTCCATTCTGGCTACTGGGGAGCTGGGTACATTGAAAAATGTGATGCGCGCCAGCATTGTGTGCATGCAGGCGGGTTCAGACTTTATCAAGACATCCACAGGCAAGGAGCCCGTCAACGCCACTTTGCCCGTCAGTTTGGTGATGGTACGCGCCATCCGCGCGTATTATGAATCCACTGGTTATAAAGTGGGATTCAAACCCGCTGGTGGAGTGCGTTCGGCCAAACAATCGCTGGACTGGCTCACCCTGATGAAGGAAGAACTTGGTGACGAATGGATGCAGCCGCATTTGTTCCGTATCGGTGCATCCGCATTGTTGAACGACATCGAACGCCAACTCGAGCATTTTGCCTATGGGCGATATGCATCCATGCAATATCAGGCGCTTGGTTGATCCATCGAAAAAGAGCATCAATAAAAATGAAGGATGGATTTTACAAGCTATGCCTGGCTGGTTTATTTTTGATCCTGTCTGCCTGCTCGCCACGCGTTGCGCCGCCTGCAACTTCTGTCCCAGCTACACTTTCGATATTGAAAGAGGGATGCCTGCAAGCCGGTCAGGTGCTGGATGGTGAAGTGGAGCAGACTGCGCGTGGGTATTCATATCGTTTTAAGATCTATCTGCCACCCTGTTATGCAGAACAGCCGGATGCGCGCTACCCGGTGTTCTACTTCGTCCCCGGACGAGGAGGCGGCCCGGGT
Source organism: uncultured Anaerolineaceae bacterium (assembly GCA_964549865.1). Classification (GTDB taxonomy): domain Bacteria; phylum Chloroflexota; class Anaerolineae; order Anaerolineales; family Villigracilaceae; genus Villigracilis. The sequence continues at coordinate 3,002 of CAZJYB010000213.1, read as the reverse complement.
TCCTGGTTCTCCGCGGGGGCGAACTCGATCGCCGATCAATTGATCCTCGACAATAAATTGCCGCCGTTCATTATTGTTGCGACGGAAAATACGGATAATGATCCCCAAGCGACGGTCATTTACGATGATGTCCTGCCATACATTGAAGGGCAGTATCGCGTCCTTTCTGAAAGACGCTATCGCGCTGCTGCCGGTGCTTCGCTCGGTGGGATCGCCGCGTATCGTCTGGGATTTCAGCATCCTGAGTCATTCTCCTCAGTGGGGATGTTTGGAAGTGGCGCCATCTCCGGCGAAGAAAAACAGATCCGGGCGTGGCTTGAGGCGGTCCCTGCAGATTTGAAATTGCGTGTCTTCATGGACACCGGCGAGGGCGATCCGCTTATGCTTGAGCGCGCCAGGGTCATGGATTCGCTGCTTGATGAATTCTCGATCCCCCATGTGCTGCACGTTGGCGATGGCGCACACACCATGGACTATTGGGTTTCTAATCTTGAAATGTATTTTCTCTGGGCCGCAGAGGAATGGAAGTGAATGGATGTATAATTTTCCTGCAGCTCGACGAGCAGGCGTCTCTTTCCCCAATAAAAGGATCTTACATTGAAAGAATTCCGTAACCCACAGAATATCCATCAACCGGTTGGGCTGTACATGCATCAGGCCGAGTTGACGGGCAACGAACGGATGTTGATCATCTCGGGCCAGGTTGGCATGAAGCAGGATGGGACCGTGCCGGAAGACCCCATCGAACAACTGGATATCGTCTTCGAGAATATCCTCCATAATCTTCAGGCCGCCGAGATGGAAATGAGCGACCTCATCAAGGTGAATTACTACCTCGTGGGTGAATGGGACACGGCAAAGCGGAGGGAATTGGTCGCGTCGAAATTAGGTGGTCATAAGCCCTGCTCGACACTTGTTTACGTAGCCGCATTGGCCGGCCCCGAATACAAGGTGGAAGTCGAAGCCTGGGCGAGCCGCGCCGGGTGGGTCGTTAATCCCTGATGAAATCCGACCTCCCAGTTCGCGCTTTCGCATCGCAAAAGAAATGGGCGGATTGGCTCGCGAAACAGTATGCTAAATCCGCCGGCCTGTGGTTGAAAGTGGCCAAAAAAGATACCGGTATTTCATCTGTCACGATTGTTGAAGCCCTGGATACTGCCTTATGCTACGGCTGGATCGATGGTCAGAGGCTTGGTTTTGACGAAAAATATTACCTGCAAAAATATACGCCGCGCAGACCGAAGAGCCTGTGGTCGAAGATCAATGTCGCGAAGGCTGAGAAATTGATCAAGAGCAAAAAGATGAAACCTGCCGGCCTCAAGGCGATTGAAGCCGCGAAGCAGGACGGCCGCTGGGAAAAAGCCTATGATTCACAAAAGACTGCCACCGTTCCAAAGGATTTTCAGGCAGCGTTAAATAAAAATAAAGAGGCGAAGGCTTTCTTTGCGACACTTAATAGCATGAATCGCTATGCGATCCTGTTCAGGATCCACAATGTGAAGAAGGCAGAGACGCGCACGAAAAAGATCGGACAATTCATTGAGATGCTTGAAAAGAATGAGAAGATCTACAATTAAGAATCCCGTCATTGCGAGGAGAGCGAAGCTCGACGAAGCAATCCCCGACAACTTCGGAAATTTTTCATCGTATGGGAGATTGCTTCGCCGCGAAGAACGCAGCTCGCAATGACGGATTAGGAATTTATGGGCAAAACTACTCTTGACCAGTATCTCACCAAGCTTCTCCCGGACCCGCGGCGTATTACCGCGGAGTTATGTGCCATCGCGCGGAAGAGCATGCCCGGCGCGCATGAGATCATTTATCACGACGCGGTCGGATATTCGACCAGCGGGTCGCCCTTCGACCGCATTTGCTACATTGCACCTCAAAAGAAAGGCTACGTGAACTTCGGGTTGTTCTTTGGTGCTGGCCTCTCTGACCCCAAAAAATTATTGAGCGGCGAGGGGAAAAGATTGCGGCACGTGAAGGTGAGAAGTGTGGACGAAGCGAAGAACCCCGCGTTGAAAAAGTTGATCGCCGCGACCTGGAAGGGTGCGCCTGAGTCAATTGCGAAGATCCATAAGAAGAAGGCGAAGAAGAAAAAGGCCTGACGGCATTCAATAATGCTTATTTAGACGCGCGCAGGGCCGTCCCGGTCCAGGCTGCGCCGGCCAGGTCAATCAGGCCGAAGGCGATCAATAATGGACTGCCTAGCTTGAAGATGACAAATAGAGTCACTCCAGCGAAAAATATCAGGCGCGCATACAAAGTAGCGCGGTAGAAGTGGCGATCATCATAGCGTACGCTGTAAAGGAAGTACATTCCTAAAATTGCAGTTAACAAGCCAACGAGGCGAATCCAGACTTCTGTCGTTGTGGGAAAACCAAATATCGGAAGAACAATATTCGGGATGAAGATAAATGATAAGCCGGCAACCGAAAGATAGATCCCAAACACTGTGATCGAGCGCGCAAGATTGGACATGCTCTTCTCCTCGAATTTAGTTAGGTGAAAATGCTACCTCGCAAGTATAGCACTTCCTCTTTTCAGCCTCCTCCCAACAGCTGTATAATATCTCTACATCAAGAAAATTGTGTCCTTCCATATTGAAAGGATTTACAAATGAAAGTAGCAGAAATTCTCGATACGCTCTCTTACGGCGTTGCCCCCGAAGCATCCAAGCCCGCGCAGGAATGGCTGGATGCCCATAAAGGTCGCTTTGGGCTGTTCATCAACAATGAGTGGCGCGAACCGGCCACCAAGGAATGGTTTGATTCGATCAATCCCGCAACCGCGCAGAAGATCGCAGACATCGCGCAGGCAGGTGACTCGGATGTGGAAGACGCGGTCAAGGCGGCGCGCAAGGCTTTTCGAGGCTGGAGCGGGTTATCCGGTCACGCGCGAGCGAGATATTTATATGCCATCGCGCGTCAGATCCAGAAACATTCGCGCCTGTTCGCCGTCCTCGAAACCATGGACAACGGCAAGCCCATCCGCGAGAC
>CAZJYB010000212.1:0-6937 GCA_964549865.1 uncultured Anaerolineaceae bacterium | reverse complement strand
AGACCTGCCAGTCAATGTTTGTAAAAAGAAGCACCTGACCAATATGCGCGCCTCCGGCGGCGATATGGAAATCCGCCTCACACCGCCCCGGCAGATGTCCCTGGACGAGGCGATCGAGTACCTCTCTGACGATGAGCTGCTCGAGATCACCCCGGAAAATTATCGTATTCGTAAAAGAATTCTGGCAACGGAAGAGCGCGGCAAGCAAACCAAGAAAGTCAAAGAGCAGTTTACAGAAGAATAGAAAAATAAAGAGGCCTCTCGAATTCGAGAGGCCTCTTTATTTACATTCAACCTAGCAGGCCAACGAGATCGTCGAACTGCTTGAAGAGCCGATCTCGTTGAACGATTCGACCCTGTATCCAACACTTTGCCCGGAGAGCAAAGAGATGGTTTCTGCAAATTGGGTTGCATTGGGAGGAAACTCTGCCACAACGTTTCCATTGCGGATCACACGATAACCGGCCTCGTCATCACCCTTATCTGACCACCTGATCGAGATATCGGCCTGCCCGGTTTGGAAATTGCAAAGGATATCCCATTTTTGAAAGCTTACATCTGCCGGTGCATTTCCTGCCGGCGTAGGAGGTGCGGTGACCGTTGGAACCGCCTGAACACTTCCCATGGGGGTGGCGAATTCCGCGCTGACCCAGCAAATGCCCGCGTTTGTGGAAACGATCCAGTAATTTGGCGGATAAACACCAATGATCTCAACCTGCTGGCCGGCTGTAATTTGCACGACCCGTTCATAATTTGTTCCGGGCCCTGTACGGCAGTTCGTTACATCATCCACCACAATTACCGGTTTGGAGAAGGCTGCGCTGGTGGGTGATCCACTGGTGGTGCTGACCGGGATGGCAGGTGACGTGGAGTTGAGCGCGGCTTGCACGGTAAGCGCCGCGGCTGTGGCGATCTGCGGATCGGTCTGCCCGGCGGCCGGCAGATTACAGGATGAAATGAAGCATCCCATCACAAACAAAAAATATACGGTCTTTTTCACGATATTCCTCCGATGATATTTTCAGGGCTTTTCATTTCAATCATACCTGTCAACACTATTTTATCTTTTTGTGAGCGCGTCCACCCACGCGGAAATATTGCACGCGGCCTTTTTTGTCGCGAATGAAATCGCCAAGCGCATCCTTCATGGGTTCATCCAGACCTATCATCTCATCCTTTTCGTAAAAAGCAAACCTCATGGGAGGCATTGCGGGGCCGGGTGGCGCATACGGAGTTGGGAAACCACCCAGCGGGATATGATGATAGATGAGATGTCCATTTTTTTCTTTAAGATCGAATGCCTCGGTGCCAATGCGATAAGACCCAACATACTCCTTCAATTCACGTGGATCCCGCGGATTTGATCTGGGCAGTGAAGGCTTGATATTGAAATATAATTTCAGGGCTGAACCGACCGCATGATCGTTCAATACGCCGCCATCATCGCTGTTGGTAAGGATGGCCATTGCAAAATCCTTTTCGGGGATGAACATGAAAATGGCCTGTTGACCATGCGTTGCGCCGCCGTGACCAAAGCGGGTCAGGCTGCCTGCTTTGCGAATGAACCATGTGATGCCGATCCTGCCCCTTCCACCTGCATCCGCCTGAGGGACGCGCATGGCTTTCAGCGTCCTTCGCTTGATGATGCGATCTCCGCCTCCCATATGAAAGCGTGCGTAGGCCAGCAGGTCCTTTACCGTGCTGACAATGCCTCCGATCCCGTTACCTGCCCGGCCTATCGCCCAGGGACGCGCGACGTGCAGTTTTTTATCCTTCTTGTAATGCCCCACCGCAAAGCGATGCGTAATGAGGATATCGCTTGGAAAGAAAAATGTCATCTTTAGAGCAAGCGGATCCAGCAGCATCTCCTGCGCGGCCTGCTCATATGGTTTGCGGGCGATCACTTCGATGATACGCGATGCGATGTTAAACCCTGTGTTGTTATAGGACCATATGGTGCCCAGAGGCTGAATTTGCGGCAACCTGGCAATGTCCTTTACCATTTTTGCAAGCGCATCCTCGCCGTTACCGAAATCATTGAAATAGTCTCCCACCCAGCCGCCCATATGTGTCAGCAGATGGCGCGTGGTGACTCGTTTCGCCACACCTTCATCACGTAACTTTAGATCCCGGAGATATTTGCGAACCGGCGCATCAAGGTCAATTTTGCCCTGCTCGGCAAGTTGCATGAGCAATGTCCCGGTAAACGTCTTACTGATGGAACCGACTTGAAAGAGGGTCTCCGGGGTCACTGGCAGCGGATTTTCGATGCTTGTGACGCCAAAGCCTGCCGTGTATTCCCTGCCTTTGTGCCACACACCCACAGCCACACCGGGGATGTCGAGGCGCTTCATATCCTTGAGGATGCCCGTGGATAGTTTCTGAAATGTTTTATCCTGACCGGTCTGAGGTTGTTTTGCCATGTCTGTTGGTTATGTGAAGTTCAAAGTGGGCAGCAATACGAACGCCGCGATGGCGAGCAGGAGCAGGGCGCTGATCGCCCAAACAGGTTTCATCGTGTCTGGCACAGGCGTCCGAACGAGATTCAGATCCGTGTTGATCCACATCCCGGCCATAATGAAGAGAATATTGATGAGTTTTTTGTTCACTATTCTCCGCTGCCTTCCATCCATGTGGACATGTATTCTGGTTTTTCAAATTCAAGAGCGTCCTTGGTGAGATGCAATGGGTAGAATGTATCCACCATTACCGCAAGCTCCTGGGTTTCCTTCACTCCTATGCTGGCTTCTGTCATGCCGGGCTGCGGGCCATGGGGCAGCCCGTATGGATGCATACTGATGTCACTGCGGTCGATGCCTTTGCGGCTCATGAAATTTCCCTCAGCATAATAGATCACTTCATCTGAATTGACGTTTGAGTGGTTGTACGGCGCCGGGATGGCATCTGGATGATAGTCAAATAAACGCGGGACGAAGGAGCACACGACAAAGTTATGGCCTTCGAACGTCTGGTGCGCGGGAGGCGGCTGGTGGACCCTGCCCGTAATGGGTTCGTAGTCTTCAATGTTGAATATCCACGGGTAAAGATAGCCATCCCATCCAACTACATCGAAGGGATGGTGATCGAGCACGTGTCTGCTCAATCGCTCTCGCACTTTGATACGTACTTCAAATTCACCCCGTTCTGTATGGGTTTCCAGGTCTTCCGGCAGGCGAATATCCCTTTCGGAATAGGGGGCATGCTCGAGCATTTGACCGAATTCGTTGCGATAGCGCCGCGGTGGCTCGATCTGGGATGGATTCTCGATTGTAAAGAAACGTGCTTCTTTGCCATCAATGTGCATCTGCCATGTCGTCCCGAAGGGGATCACAATGTAATCACCATTGCGAAATTTAAGATTTCCAAACTGTGATTTTAGCGTACCGCTGCCCTCGTGTACCCACCATGTTTCATATGCCTGTGCATTGCGGTAGAAGTAATCCATGCTTTTGCCGGCGCGTGCGACCCCGAGGATGACGTCCTTGTTCGCAAGCAGCGGAATGCGCGCGGCAACCGCATCACCGCCAAGCGGGGCGTCGGCAGTCTTAAAGGCGCGATGCCGGATCGGACCGAACTCCACAGTTTCCGGTAATCGGGAGCCCAGGTCCTCGGTATGTTTTACACGCGGTGGAATGAAGTTGTGATACAAAAGCGATTGAATGGATGAGAAACCTTCAAGTCCCATCAATTCTTCACGATATAGCTCGCCGTTTTCCTTGCGGAATTGTGTGTGGCGTTTGTGGGGGATCTTTCCAAGTTTGTGATAGAAAGGCATGTTTTCTCCTGTTATTTGAATATATAAATGGACGCGCTTAACTCATTTGCATGTTCAATGAAGGATCGAATGTTCGCCATTCGCAGAAGAATTTCATTCACAAAAGGATCGCGAATGTGTTGGGGCCTTTTAACTTCGACTGTTTGAGGGCTGCCTGTGCTTTTTCGAGCAGCAATTCACGCGTAAGGGAGGCGCCTCCAGGGTGCACCGCGCCGCCGATGTTCAAGGAAAACGCGATGGAACTTCCATCTGGTGTGCTGAATTTATTCCTGAAAACGAACAGCAGGCGTTCGCACACCGAACGCACGCCCGCTTCACTTGCAGTGGGCAACAAAACCTTGTAATCGCATCCGCTACCCGAGGGAATATCCACGGATCGCAGGTGGGTATTCAGCGCGGATGTGAAGATCCTGGGCGCAATGCTTAGCGTGTTCTCATTTGGCCCGGCGGGTATTATTTCAATGTGCAGGATTCCCAATGGAGTAGGGTAACGAATCGAACGCGAAACTTCATATTCGAGCAGGATCTGAAATACATCGTCGTTGTAAACCTCATCGCCGCGTGACAGTTCGTTTTTCATTGGGCTCTCCTTTACGGGTTGTAAAGCACTACGCTTTCCTGCTCACGCGGGTCATTGCGCGCGACGACAGCGATCACTTCCTCTGTATCGCTCAAATTCACAGGCTGATGCGGCAGGTTAGGGGGAATGAACAGGAAATCTCCCGCTTCATTGATTGTGGAGAGCTCAAGATCATGGCCATATTTTGTTTCAGCCCGTCCTTGAATGATATAGATGGCTGTTTCATATCCATCATGATAATGCGCCATGGCCCTGCCACCCGCTGGGATGATTACAATGTGCATGCACAAATGTTTGGATCCCGCAGAGGCGGCCGATATTCCTTCGAAATTCGGCAATTCCTGCTTTGTTAGATGAGAGCTTTGCGGACGAACAGTGACGATTTTGTCCATGTCTATTCCTTTAAGGCGCTAATTTCTGGGATTGCACAGGCAGGCCAAGTTCGGTCCTTGCCGGGTCGTCGTTTGCCGTAAGAAGATCGGGTGCAGGATGGCGATGATGAAATATCTTCTAGAGATTTCCACGCCGTTCCTGTTCCACCTCGATGGATTCAAACAAGGCCTTGAAATTCCCCTTTCCAAACCCCTGTGAGCCGTGTCTTTGAATGACCTCGATGAACATTGTGGGTCGGTCTTGAATGGGCCGCGTGAAAATTTGCAGGAGATAGCCCTCGTCGTCGCGGTCCACCAGAATGCCAAGCTCGCTGATGGTTTTAAGATCTTCCTTGATTTTTCCCACGCGATCCGGGAGCATTTCGTAATAGGTGTCCGGTACCCGCAAAAATTCGACGCCGCGTTTGCGAAGCTGCTCGACCGTTTTGAGAATGTCGCCCGTAATGATGGCGAGATGCTGCACACCGGGCGTAAGGTAATAATCGAGATATTCCTCGATCTGGCTTTTGCGCTTGCCCTCGGCGGGTTCGTTAATGGGGAATTTAACGCGGCCATTTCCATTTTGCATGACTTTGGACATGAGCGCGGAGTATTCGGTAGAGATGTCTTTATCGTCAAAATGAAGGAGCTGGCGAAAGCCCATGACCTGATGATAAAAGTTAACCCAGTGGTCCATTTTCCCAAGCTGTACATTGCCCACGATATGATCGATGGCGGCCAGGCCTGTTGATTCGGCTTCATATTCAATTGGTTTGTATGTAGGGGCAAAGACACCCTTGTAATCGGCGCGGTCTATGAAGACATGCAAAGTTTCGCCGTATGCCCGGATGGCGGATGAGCGATAAATACCGTAGTCATCCTTTTCTTCACGCGGCGCCCAGGCAGACGTGCCGCCGCGCTCCGTGGTGGCCTTCCATGCCTTTTCAGCATCATCCACTTCCAGCGCGATCATCTTAATGCCGTCGCCGTGTACCATGTGATGCGAAGCCACGGGGCTGGATGGGCCATAGGCCGCTGAGACAACGAAGCGCGCCTGCCCGGATTCAAGAACATACGAAGCGAACTCGCGATTGCCGGTTTCAAGCCCGGAATAGGCCACCGGCTTGAAGCCAAATGCCTTCCACCAGTAATACATGGCGTGCCTGGCATTGCCTGTATAAAAATGAACATGGTCGACGGCCTTGATCTGCAGGAAGTCGCCTTCCTCAGTGATGGGACGGGAATCGGTCTTTACTTTGGTCATGCTGCCTCCTTGGTGGTGTAATGTGATTTTACGATAAAGGGTGTTTGTGTGCAACATGGATAAACATGTCCCAAAAGCAGCATGTTTTTGGGACATGTTTTCAAGTCGTCACCGGTTGTCCCGCTCCCCGGTCCTTGATGAGAAATGGCAGGTAAAGCATGAACAGGATCGCAAATCCCACCGCTTCCAGTTCGATCACGTACCACGGCCAGGGAGCCAGCAGGTCGAGCAAGGTCGGGAATTCCGGCTTGTACGCAATGAAAAGGTAGTTACTTCCGATCAAAAGATTCAGGAAGAAAACAGGGATCATGTAGATATTTGTCCAAATGAACACACGCTTAATTGATATCAGTGTCGGGCGAAAGCCCTCCACCACCGTCATGTAGATCGGGATGATTACGAGCAAGCCGTGTGCGATAAAGGTTTGAAAGGCGCGGAAATGAGGAAAACCATATCCGCTCGCGTCGGGAGTGAGCAGCGCCTGCGTGGCGCCCCCAATACCCAGAAAATAAACGAATTCATAAACGCTGTAACTTTTTGTAAAAAGCATGTAAGCCGAGAGCCATACCATCAGACTGCACAGGTGGAGCGGTAACATGGTTTTAATGCTCCAGATGTCCCAATATGCAGCCCAGGCGTGCCAGCTCAACTCATCCACAATCAGGAAGGCGCCGATAAAATAACGAAAGAACTTCTTTTCCCGTTCACCCCACACACTTCGGAAATACAAGAGTGAAAAGCAGGCAGCGGTGATGAGGGCCAGCGCGATATTATGGCCCGCCCCGTACAATTCGAATGGTGCGCCTGTGTAGTCTCTTGCAAAAAACTCGCCCATACTTATTTCTCCTTGGCGAAGCTCGCGCAACGTGCAAATGCGATTACTGTTTTACACGGACAACTTTGCCACTTGTCATCTTCTGCAGATCGTCGGTTTTTGATTCAAAGAT
>CAZJYB010000211.1:0-6994 GCA_964549865.1 uncultured Anaerolineaceae bacterium | reverse complement strand
TTCACACGAAACACTTCATAAGGGCTGGTCTTTTCCAAGTGAGCGAGCAGATCTGCGTTGTCGCGCATGGTTTCCACCTTTCAACATGACTTAGCTCCCCTATATAAAATATAAGCCATCTCCTGTCAAATATATTTCTACAATGATTGTCATAAAGAAATTTTTATGATAATCGTTTCTGCTGCGGTAGAAGGGCTACGCACCATACCATGACCCTCAACCAGCTTAAGATCTTTAGAGCTGTCGGCGAACTGCTAAGCGTCACCAGGGCCGCGCGTGAATTACACCTCAGCCAGCCCAACGTCTCGATTCAAATGAAAATATTGGCAACCGAGCTCGGGGTCAAACTCTACAGAAAACACCCCCAGGGGATTGAGCTCTCAAACGAAGGGACGATACTCTTGGGCGCCATCCGACCCGTTGTACAACAGCTCGAGGAAATTAAAGGCTTATTCGCGGGTCGAGAAGACCAAAGAAACCCAACCATTCTTTTGGTTGGCAGCACGCAAAATCCCTCCGTGTTCTTACTTCCTGAAATTTTGAAAACCTTCAAAGAAAACTACCCCAACATTAACCTCGCCATCCGAATCGGCTCCAGTCCCGTGATAGAGGAAATGGTGCTAAATGGTCAGATCGAAATTGGCGTGATTACCAACCCTTCCCATAGCAGCAAATTAACCGAGGTACGCCTCTGCTCCGAGGAAGTTGTGGCTGTCGTTTCATCTAACCACCCTTTATCGAGAAGACAGGCACTGAGCAAGCAAGACCTGACTAATGCCCCCGTGCTTGTCAGAATGGGAGGTCATATCCTCAAGGATCTCCAAATAGCAGGATTGAAGCTCAATATCTCGATGGAATGCGAGTCCTCAGAGGCTTTAAAAGCAGCCGTGGAATCCGGCCTTGGAGTGGGTTTCTTTTACCGGAGCACAGTAGCGAGTAGTCTTAGAACGGGCGAGTTGAAACTGATTCGGATCCCAAAGTTAGAGGGGATTTCTGTAAGCTCGTTTCTTATCCATTTGAGAGGTGGGCTGCTTTCTCCGCATGCGCAAAAATTCCTAGTGTTGCTTCGGCAGTGCATCCCAAAATTGAATAAGCGCGTGAAGACAACGATTGTCACTCAAGCTGAGTGAACCTCGGAATATTCGAATCGTGCTCACATTGGCGGAAGCGCAGCAAGGCGTTAGGTCGAAATGGAGCGCTTGGTCTGAAACGGCCAAGCGCCAAGATAACACAATCTTCATTGGCCGTGATACTTGACTGCTGTTTGAACACCAATAACCGCTTACCTGCGCAATTCCTGTGACGTCGGAGTGCCAGAGACGTACCCTCCGGAACCGCTCCATACCTCTCGAACAATCCCTCAACGCTTGGGAAGCGGTCTGGCACCAGCAATTACATTGAAAAGTTCAATGACCTCGGGGTTTCTCGGTATTTCCCGGATCATCTTCTCCTGTTCCTCCGGCGTAATCGGCGAAGCGTCCTCCTGAGTGAATTTTTTGAAATCACTGCGGAACTCACGATCCTGGAATGTCTTACGAAATGCATCGCGCAATATGTCAGCCTGTTGTTTGGGCGTCGCTGGAGGTAGGATGTACGGCGAACCCACGCCTCTCATGCTACGGTAAAGCGCCAGCAATCTCCGCTCCTTATCAGAACTGGTAAAACTGTCGAGTTCGGGAAGAGCTTTGAAAATGGCATGAGGATAGGCGTTGTATCCTTTGGGAACCTCGATGGTGACATGAAAATCCATCAGGCTCTTATCGATCCACTGGGGACTGCGCACCATTATAGTGCCAACTGTATTACCTCTCGCGTCAACTTCTCCCGTCTCCACGGCAAGATCAAGTTCTGCCCCTCCATACCCCGGAACAAAGACGGGTTCCTGCAATCCGAGAAGATACGTGAAAAGTCGTCCTAGAATGTAGATCTCAGATCCTATCGACATCCCGCCAATTTTAAGCCTGCGGTACACCTTGAGTTTCTCTATACTGTTCAAGCCTAGTTCCTTCCGCGTCGTAAATACCCGCTGAAATCGACTAATGCTACTGCCAAGAAAGATAAATTTATCTAAGTCAAACATAACACCCGAAGCACCAAGGATAGAATTGGCAACAAGACCTGTGCCGATTGTTCCGATTGTCAGCCCGTCTGGTCGCGCAACGTGGTATAGATGATTAGCCGCTTTTTGACCGCCTCCCCCACCCATAAACTGGAGAAACATGGTCGGGTGTCCTGGAATATGTTTCGACACCTGCGCGGCAAAAGATCTTGCCCGCAACTCTCCCGTTCCGCCAGCTTCTGTTCCCACGATCATGTTGATAGTTTTTCCCTGATAAAAAGGTTCTTGGCAAAGCGCGGAAGTCGGCAGGAATAAAACCACCGCACAGAACAACAATTTAAAGGCATTAGCCCAGTGTGCTTTGGAAAACATAAAGATCTCCTTCCCTCGAATTAGGTTTGTCAATACAGGTTCACAGGTCGGAAGACCACCTGTTCACTCCAACGCACCACTCTAGGGTACGACGCTGTTTTTTGTCCAACACCGTGTTATTCCACATGGAACCTCCATCTCGCATTAATTCAGAGACATTACTACACTACACTACGATGTTGCGTCCTGCGGATATTAATCTCCTAATCCCCGCACAGTCCAACTGCACGGTCACTTCTTTGGATTATCGGGGCTTTCTACCTGTTCTAATAATTCTATCTTGCACGGCCTCAAAATTGCCCTGCTTGCCTAATTCAGCCAGCGCCTCATCTTCTTCCGGCCATATACCCAATGACTTTCCGTACCAAGGGGCAACCGGCTTTAGCTTGGGTAACCCCATCTTTTCCCACAGCTCTTTGGCTGCTTCCATATATTCCTGCTTGGGAAGCGAGATAGGAGTGTAGGCAAACTTTCTTGTCGCATCCATCAAAATCGCAGAAGCACCCTCCGGGCTTGTGAGGCTACGCGGATATCTTTGATAATCATCAACGTCCTCGCCACTGTATGGAAAAGCCGATTGGTCGAGTGCAGCGCCGCGCCCTTGGATAATTCTCGTGTCTCTGTGCGGTTGATAACAAAATGAAACGGCCCAGAAGACGGATTCCAAATTCGTTGGATCGATATCCTCGTCAACCGCGATCACAACCTTGGGATAGTGCGGTGTTCTCGAAAGGCATGCCAGCAGGGCCTGCCAAACAATTGAGGGATGCGTACGTACACCTGCAATATCTTGCATCTGGATAACACATATCCGATACGCGCCCCCGCAATGATGATGCACGACGCTTTTTACCTCTGGGATACCACAACTCCGCTGAAGAAAATTAAGTGCGCTTCCTTCTGAAGCGATGCGCCGTAATGTTGACGACTCGGACGGGGGCATTTGTGAAATAAAATCATGCCATATCGGGAACCTCCGATGAGTTATGCATTTAATGTGGAACGCATATACCTGTACTCCAACCATGGTGTAGCCTGTTTGCTCACCGCTCGCTCCGTCGCGTTCCAGCCAATCCGTGGCTATCTCACCCTCAAGGACAATCTCTGCGCTTGCAGGAACTTCTATATCGACGGTTTCACATTTCACAACCGGGAGGGACTCTTTCATTAATCCGCCTGCAATCGCATGCTCTGAGATCCCGTATGGAATTTTTGCGCAGCTTACCATGGATACGGCGGGAACAGCCCCTATTACGGCTGCGGCCTGAAGAGGTTTGCCAGCCTGTCTTGCTTTATTCCAATGTACGGATAACTGGTTGTGTGCGCACCGGCAGGAAGTTCGCAGCGCTCCTGTTAGAAGACCATTGTACGTCCCAACATTCAGGATTCCCGTCTCCGGATCTTTGGTATGCCAGCTCAATGCTGTGAGCCGTGGTAATGGCTCCCACCCGTTTGTAGCCATTGGGATCGGAAATTCATAGAGTCCTTCATGCTCAAGAAGAGAAGCACCTTTATGTATCACTTCTTTGACTGGCGCTTCACTTGACTTCACCAAAGTTGGCTCAATGGGCTTACGATAGGCCTCGGCCCAACGTTGGTTGAGTTCTTCTGGTCGACACTGCAAACCGAGGGCATAAACTTCTCGACTGGCGCCGATTATAGCTGTCGCTACCTTCCCATCGTACTTCTTTCCTTTCAGATCAGTTAGCCGTTCAAAAAGCCAGCCCGTCCATTCGGGCTCATCGAGACCACGAAATTGCCACCGCACAAGCGGATGCAGCTGTGTGTCTTTATTAACTTCCTCCCGGACAACTCGAAGCTTACCAGATTCTTCCAAAGCCTTGAGATATTCCCGTAGATCTCGATAATATGCCATACTCTGTTCCTCCGTCCGCATTCTGTCGTTATCTCGCCGCAGCGCTAACTGTGATACTTCGTGGCATGATCTATTCGCGGCCTATCGTGTAAACCCTAGTATCTTGCTGTACTCGTTAGCTAGTTTATCGACCATCTTTGGATCCTGGCCTTCCATGAACACCACTTGCTTTCCCTTAAGGAAGTTGTACGTCCTGGTTCCCGGAACAAAAGCGGAAGTATGCCCCCGGTATTTCTCCCAGATTTCCTGAGCTTCGGGAGATAGATTGAAAGCAGTGAAAAGGAGAGCTGCACTGGGGTGTGGAGCGCCCTTTAGAACCCCGATGTTGGTAGTCGACACAAGCACCGGCTCGACTTTTTCGGCAAAAGCAATGGGTGCCCCCTTTGCTTTCGCCGTATAAACCGTGCTCTCAGACAACATAACAGCGATCGAGATTTCGCCCAGTTCAAGTCTGATAGAGAGTTCCGCCAGACGGCCTAAAAACGGCCGCTGCCTGGCCAAACCTTTCACGTACTCAGTAGTTTTTCCTTCACCCCAGGGTCCGGCAGCGAACAGACTAAAATAATAAGTCGCATCGCTCACCCCTAGCTTTCCATCTTTCCATTTTGGATCGAGAAGATCCTCCCAGCTTTTCGGTGCATCCTTGGTGGCCAAAACTTTTGTGTTGTAGGCAGGAAGGACCAGGCCGTGAGATAAAGCGAGTGTGCCGTTGCCGTGCTGAATAGCTTTGGCATCGATGCCGAGCGTTTTATAGTCGAATGCTAGATGGAGTTTCTTCTCCCAGAGGTCCGCGTGATTATTTTCGGTAAGCACCATAATGTCCCAATCTGGAGCAACACCCATAGCCGCCTGAGTTATGACTTTAGCAGTATCTTTGGTAAAGCTGCTTGAAGGAAAATAATTCAGCTTGATATTGAGCCCGTATTTCTTGTTGAATGCCGTACCCAATAGCTGGCCTGCTTGCGGGCCTATCATAGATGGCGCCTGAAAGTTTATCGCGCCTTCCTTCTTGGCTGCAGCGATCAGTATATCTAACTGATCTTTTGAGGTGACTGCCGCTTCACCGCTCGATCCGACTGTAACGAAAATAGCTAAGAGGATCCCCGAAAGAAATTTAGTTCGTGTCATAATTGCTCTCCCAAAGCGACTTCAACATCTAACCCGCTGATTCTTAAGTTTCTCGCCGGTTTCGTAATGTCTGCCCTCCAGGGCTAGACGGGCTTCGTATTCTTTTTCCTCATCCCAATCACCCAGGGAATATCCAAACCAAGGATGCTGCGGTTTAAGAGGAGGCAAGTTTAACTCGTTCCAAATGTTTGCAGCCCTTTCCATGAATTCTCGCGTCGGGAGAGAAATCGGAGGGAAAGGTTCCTTCAGAGTAGCGTCAATAAGCATATAACTTTCCGGGAGCGTTGCGGCTTTAGTTAGAAAATTCTCCGCTGGGAACGGCGGTGCATGCCCTTTGGCCATGTCCGGCAAAAAGTGAATGTCATCGGGAAACCTAGAGCGGAAACAAATCGCCCAAAACACCGCATCAAGACTCTCAGGATCAATGTCTTCATCTACCGCAATAGTTAACTTGCCTACTCCACTGTGAAAGCTGGCGGCAGCCAGAAGGACTTTTCGCACCTCTGCCCTTGAGGACTTCTTAACTTGCACGATAACGAGTTTCCTCAAGTTAACTAGGGCTTCGTGCATCATCACGCGAATAACGTTCTTAAGACCACATTTTTCGCGCAGATGTTTGAGAAAAAGCGTATCGTAGCCAACCTTCTTGATCATGCTGCTTTCGCTGGGCGTCACCTGACTCATGATCCCTGTAACAATCATATCTTTCCGATGGGTAACGCAGGTAACTTCCATGAAAGGACTCTCTTGCCTAGGATGAATGTAACCATGAGATTCGCCATAAGGACCCTCCGGCTCCAAACAGTCAGTTGGAAGATATCCCTCTATCACCATCTCTGCCTCCGCTGGGACCTCCAAATCCACTGTCTTACATTTCACTAGCCGAATAGGCTCTCCAGCTAATCCCCCCGCTATAGTGTACTCGTCAATGCCATAGGCCACCTTCTGCACGCATGCGTATGCAACCACCGGCGGACCACCTACGATAATAGCCGCCTCCAAAGGACGGCCCCGTTCGCGCCACTTTTTCCAATGAATCACTGCGTCCTGATTAGCTCCCAAGCTGATTCCCAGTCGATTTTTGGCTTTGATCTGGGCCCGATAGTTGCCTAGATTGCGTATACCCGTTTCTGGATCTTTGGTAACCCAATGAGACCACGTGAAATAAGGGGCGCTATCGAAACCAGGAGTAGAAATTGGAACGGGCATCGCCCCGAATCCTCGGCCGTCTGCTTGCAGTTCGCTTTCCCTTAACACGATTTCATGGACTGGACCGTCAGCTTGCAATTCCGGGGCAATGGGAAACTTTGACGCCTGATCCCACTTCTGAAGAATTTGCTCATCGCTTTCACACTGAAGACCGATTGCATATATCCTGCGCGAGGAGGCCAAAACCCCCACGGTAAATGGAAACTGGTATTTTCGTCCCTGAGAATCTGTGACGTTCTCAAAGAGCCATCCCTTACGTTCAATTTCGGGGAGACCTCCGCGAAACTGCCACCGCACCAACGGAAACAATTCGGTGTCCTTATTGATCCGCTTCTGCACTCGGATCAGCA
>CAZJYB010000210.1:0-7018 GCA_964549865.1 uncultured Anaerolineaceae bacterium | reverse complement strand
GCGCGCATGGAAGTTACGATGCCTTGTTAAACGACCCGGAAGTTGACGTGATCTACAACCCCCTGCCGAACCATATGCACGCCGAATGGACCATCAAGGCCCTGCGGGCTGGCAAGCATGTCTTGTGCGAAAAGCCGTTCGCTTTAAC
Organism: uncultured Anaerolineaceae bacterium; assembly: GCA_964549865.1. GTDB lineage: Bacteria > Chloroflexota > Anaerolineae > Anaerolineales > Villigracilaceae > Villigracilis. Next base: position 6,870 of record CAZJYB010000210.1, on the reverse strand, counting down.
ACTCAAAGAAGTGGATGCAATGATCGCAGCTTCAAAAGAGACCGGCAAGGTGTTGGCAGAAGCATTCATGTACCGGCATCATCCACAAACGTTAAAAGCAAAGGAAATCGTCGATAGCGGCAAACTTGGGAAGATCCAGGTCATCAAGGGCGAATTCTCATTCAAGCTGGACAAACCCGACGATTATCGCAACTTCAAAGAAATGGGCGGCGGCAGCATTTGGGATGTGGGCTGCTATCCAATTTCATACACGCGCCTGCTCGTCGGCGAGGAGCCTGCCGAAGTCTTTGGCTGGCAGGTTTTGGGCGCAGGTGGGAGCGATGAAGTCTTCGTCGGGCAGATGAGATTCGCCAACGGCATCCTTTCCCAGTTCGACAGCAGTTTCGTTTCCCCGTTCCGCGTAAGCATGCAGATCATTGGCTCCGATGCCACCCTGATCATCCCCAAGCCGTTCAACCCGGGGCCCAAAACTGAAATTTACATCCGGCGCGGTGACGAGCAAGAAAAGATGGAGATCGAGGGCGAGGAACTGTATATCGGCGAGGTCGAGGACATGTATGACGTGATCCTGCAGGGCAAACCCTCCCGCATGTCGCTGGAGGATACCCGTGGGAACATCGCTGTGATCCTGGCATTGCTTGAATCGGCCAGTAAAGGGAAGCCGGTTTTGTTCACCAGGGCAAAAAAATGAGTTTTTTGAACCATAGGCCAAAAATCAGCTTGTTGTTATAATGGCGCCACTATATTCTTTAGACTGGAGGTTTTTCCCCATGGCAAGTGTAACGTTTCAAAACGTCATCAAGAAATACGGTGACGTGCTCGCAGTGGATGATCTTAACATTCACGTGGAAGACAAGGAATTTCTCGTACTCGTTGGTCCGTCAGGTTGTGGCAAGACGACCGCTCTGCGGTCCCTGGCTGGGCTGGAAGAGATCAGCGGTGGTCAGATCCTGATCGGTGATCGCGTGGTGAACGATGTCGCACCGAAAGATCGCGATATTGCCATGGTCTTCCAGTCTTATGCGTTGTACCCCCATCTTTCGGTGTACGACAACATGGCGTTCGGCCTGAAACTCCGCAAGACGCCGAAGGAAGAGATCAAGCGCCGCGTCGATGAGGCCGCGGAAGTGCTTGGCATCGGAGAATTGCTGCAACGCAAGCCGCGGCAACTTTCAGGCGGCCAGCGTCAGCGCGTGGCGGTTGGACGTGCCATTGTGCGTGAGCCGAAGGTCTTCCTTTTCGATGAGCCCCTTTCGAACCTGGATGCAAAGTTGCGCGTTCAGATGCGTGCCGAGATCAGCAAGCTTCACCAGCGTCTGCAGACCACCTTCATCTATGTAACCCACGACCAGATCGAAGCCATGACCATGGCAACCCGCATTGCCGTGATCAACAAGGGTGTATTGCAGCAATTGGATACACCGCAAATCTTGTACGACCGCCCTGCAAACCTTTTTGTGGCCGGCTTTATCGGTTCGCCCGCCATGAATTTCTTCACGGCCAAAGTCGTCAAGGAGGGCGAAAAGATAACTGTGGATACAGGTGACTTCAAGGTTCATATTCCCTCCAGCCACGCTGGCCCTTATAAAAAGATGGGCGGCAAGAGCGTGATCTTTGGTATTCGCCCTGAAAATATTCACGATCCCGAATTTGCCCCGCCGAACATTCACGGCGAGAAGGTCTCTGCCAAGGTGGATGTGACCGAATTGATGGGCAATGAAACCCTGCTCTATCTCGTCACCGGAAAGAACACCTTTGTAGCCCGTGTTGACCCACGCTCCAAGCTGCGCGTGGGCAATTCAACGCAAGTGATCTTCGATATGGATAACTTCCAGATCTTTGATGCGGCGACCAACGAAGCCATTCGCTAATTTCATTAAAGTACCCCTTAAGCGCGGATCGCGAGATTCGCGCTTTTATTTTTTACTTCTTACACCAGGACAAATATAAAACAATGCCTACTCCGAAATGGGTCAAAGATGCGATCTTCTATCAAATATTCCCGGACCGATTTGCAAAAAGCAAACAACTCCCAGACCTGGGCTTCGAGCCTTGGGACTCCGCACCCAACAATTATGGATTCAAGGGGGGCGACTTGTATGGCATCATCGATAAACTGGATTATTTACAAGACCTGGGAATCAACGCCATCTATCTAAACCCGATCTTTGCCTCTGCCTCGAATCATCGATACCACACTTATGATTATTACAATGTAGATCCGCTGCTGGGTGGCAACGACGCGTTGAAAAAATTATTGGATGCCGCACACAAGCGCGATATCCGCGTGGTGCTCGACGGCGTATTCAATCATGCAAGCCGCGGCTTCTGGCAGTTCAACCATGTGCTCGAGACAGGCGAGGCCTCGCCTTATAAAAACTGGTTTCACTTCGACCCCGAACGCTTGAACGGGCGTAAACATTGGGGTGCTTATCCCACTCCTGAAGAACAAAGCGCCTTGCAACACGAAGACAGCTTGATGGCCATTGGGTATAGGGCCTGGTGGAACCTTCCCGCATTGCCAAAGTTCAACACCGATGTGCCTGCGGTGCGTGAATTCCTGTTCGATGTAGCGGAATACTGGGTCAAATTTGGCATCGATGGCTGGCGCCTGGATGTTGCGAGCGAGATCGACGACGACGAATTCTGGCGCGAGTTCCGCAAGCGCGTGCGGGCGATCAACCCGCAGACGTATATTGTGGGCGAGATCTGGCATGAGGCGCAAAGATGGTTGCAGGGCGATCAATACGATGCGGTGATGAATTATCTCTTCACTGCTGCCACTTTGAGTTTCTTTTCGCGCGGACACTTGAACATGGATGTCGTCACGCAGGCTGGAGGGTTCAAAGACCGAGTGCGGGATATGCACGCGCACGATTTTGCCAACGAAGTCGATCGCATCCTGAATTTATATTCAACAGATATCACCTTCGCGCAGCTGAACCTGCTCGACAGCCACGATATGCCCCGCTTTCTCTCATGCGTGAAGGGCGACAGGGATTCACTCAAACTTGCCTGGCTCTTCATGTTCACATTCCCCGGCGCGCCATGCATTTATTATGGTGATGAGATCGGCGTGGACGGTGGGCATGATCCCCAATGTCGCAAGTCCTTTCCCTGGGACGAAGGCAAATGGGACAGGGATCTACTCGATTTCGTCAAGGGCTGCACTGCCATGCGAAAGAAACATCCCGCTTTGCGAAGCGGTGAATATAAACGCATCCATGCGGATGGTGATGTGATGGCTTTTTCACGCACGCTTAAGAAGGATACCGTTGTTGTTGCCTTTAATGTATCCAAAGAAGAGAGGCAGGTTGAACTTCCCCTTCCTCAGAAGACGGAAATCCTGTTCGGCAACCCGGCGATTTCCGGTAACAAGATCACAATTCCTCCGCGCAGTGGGGTGGCGATAAAGTAGATCAAAGGTAGACGGGTCAGGTTCATAACTTGACCCGTCTCTTCATGGCGCACCATACGGGCCGTTTGCGGGTTAACTTAAGAAATTGGAGGATATCATGCCTGAAAACGGCCCTGTTTCCAAAGAAGAAATATTAAATGAAATTCTAAAAGGCCTGCAAAGCGAGGATATGGACAATCTCTTGCAAGCCATTGCAAAGCTTCAGACGATCAATTATGCAAGTGCGGCGATTCGCGATCATCTTGAGCAGCTTGCGCTGCACGGCACGAACGAGGAAGTCTGTGCGAACGCGCTCGCTGCGCTCAGCTACTCCCACATACGAAACGTCCAGAGCCGATTGAACAAAATAAAACTCGACGACCGCTATTTGCTCATGGAGCAGATCAATCAGTGGGAAAAAAGCGGACTTCTGGGAAAAAATAATGCTGATGTGATCCGTCGTCGCTACGATTTTGACTTTGCGCCGCTTTCAGCGCAGCCCAAGCCGGCCGCTGACCAGACTCCGACTCCCAAAGTACAACCCCCACCTCAAGCGGAACCCGAAGGGCCGCGTCCGTCTCTTTTACAGTCCCTGCTCAGCGAAGCCAGCATCAAAATATATCTTTACCTCGGCGCATTCTTCGTGATCGCCTCCGCCGCGATCATTGGAGCGGCTGTGCCGGAATTACGGCTTCCCATTCTCATCATCGGAACACTCACCTTTGGCGGACTTTCAATCGCAATCAAAAAGAGGCTCCCACAGCCAAGTTTTGCGCTCTTCATTGTCTTTTCCTTTCTTTTACCGATCACTGCAAGCACGATTGAACAAACGCTTCGCGAGGCGCTTAACTTCACCGCAGCCTTCAGCGCAGGCTATTGGGTGTTCGTATATCTCATCATGGCAATTATCTGGGGCGGCAGTACCTGGCTGTACGAATCACGCCTATTCAGTATCACTGCCTTTATCTCACTTACCCTCTCTTTAATCCGCATCGGTGATATTTTCGATGCCAAACCGGAATTTTATGCGATCATGACCGGTCTCGCGGCCCTTGCAGGGCTGGCCGGTGTATGGCTGCTCAAAAAATGGAGAGACTCAAATTTTGCGCTTCCGCTTTTCCTGACAACGCAGGTATTGCAGGGAATCATCCTGATCGCTTCGATATCCATTTTTGGGTTCAATGTATTTGACCCATCCAATTCATCACTCTGGCATCTCGGGGCTTTCGTCACCTGGGTACTTGCCTTCGGTTTCTACCTTCTCTCCGATCTGTTATTTCCATTTTTAGGCTTTCCCTGGCTCGCGGCAGGCACATTGATTCCCATGCCATGGTTCATCGCCGCCGCATTCGACATGGAAAGCCTTGGGTCCACCATTATTCTGTTCATCTGGGGGACAATGCTTTCCATTGCTAGTGAAGCCACATATAGGTTTGACGCGCAGCGCAAATACAGCCTGCCCCTCTTGCTGGCATCCATGCCCACGTTCGTGCTGGCGATCATCACCGGCTTTGCCGACAGCACTGCACTCGGAGTGATTGCCGCCTTTGGCATCGCGCTCATTTACACAGCTTTACACGTGCTCCGTACACGCTGGTGGTTATGGACACTGGCGCTGCTGAGCTTCATCATCGGCTATTTTGGCTTCTTCGATCTCGAATTCATGCAAAGATTGGATGTTTTCATTGGCTACCAAATACTCGGCATCAGCATCCTCTTTTTGCTGCCAGACCTTTTCCTGAAAAAAGACCTGATGGCAAATAGGGAGTGGCGCATACCTCCGCGCCTCTATGGCGCGATATTTGCCTTGTATACAACCATCGCACTTCTCATCGAAGGCGAAGCGAAGTATGCCGCCATTTGTTTTGGGGTTTACACACTGTTCTTTGCCGCCTACGCTTTCGCACAACGCAAAGCGGTCTTTGGTTATCTCCCTGCCGCGTATCTTCCGTTGACCATGCTCTTCGTCTTCGAACACTTCGAGGTTGACGCATGGCTGCCCGCGCTGACAGGCCTGGCTGTCATTTACTACGGTATCGGATATTTAATCCGCACAAGGGAAAATTGGTCGTTCGTGCTGCGCAATAGCGCGCTGACGCTTGGCACACTCATTTCACTTGGCGCATTACTTACTTTAAAAGAAACGGGGGGATGGTACGCGCTTATTGCAGACTTACTCTTCGCTGCAGAAATGTATTTGAGCCGCGATGGCTGGTTCGAGATCGGCATGCCCGTCATGTTCAACATCGGCGCATTTCTGATCCTGCGCGATCTCGATGTGGACGAGGCAGCCTGGCATTTGCTTGCCTACAGCCTCGTATGGCTCATCGCTGACCTGCTTGCACATCTCACATTTACAAATCCACGTCCGCTCAGTATGGTCGTACGTGGGGCCGGCGCGATCCTTGCATTCCTCAATTACGGATTTTTATTCTTTGAAAGTGACACTTCCATCGCGGTGATCGGATTCGGAACTTACACGCTTCTTTTCCTGACCATCAGCCTGCTCTATCGCCAACCGACTCTTTTCTATGCCTTCACATCCACCCTGCCACTCTTCGTCACATTCCTCTTCCGCGAATTTGACATCACCAAATGGATCCATCCCGTTATCGTTATTGCAATGCTATATTACGCGGCGGGATTCATCCTACGCTCTATGAAACGCGCCGCAGGCTGGGACATGACCCTGCTCTACAGCGGGCTGGGGCTGGGAGTCATCGTCTCACTGGCTTCACCCGTTCTCGGCGGGTTGGATGCGGCGATCCCCGTCGCGATCGCCGCCACACTTTGGGCGGTCGAAGCGTTTGCGAAGAAAAATGCCTGGCTTGCCTTCCCCGCGAATCTTTTATATTTGCTTGCTTACTTCATTATCCTGGTCGAGTTGAATGTGGACGAGCCGCAGTTCTTCTCGATGGGCGCGGCCTTGCTTGGGTTGATCCAGCATTACCTGCTGGTGCGCGCGGGAAGTAAAACGGGCGCGTTCATCATGGGCATGATCTCGCAATTTGTTTTGCTTGGCACCACCTACATTGAAATGGTGAACAAAAGCGAATTCATCTATCTGCTTGTATTGTTCCTCCAGTCGCTTGCAGTGCTGGCCTATGGCATTGTCATCCGCTCACGCAGTCTCACATTCTTCCCCATTGGTTTTGTTGTAGTAGGTGTGCTCACGGTTGTAAATGGCTTACTGGAAGACGTGGGCGCCATCTTTCTGATCGGCTGCGCAGGCATTCTCCTGCTGATCCTTGGCGTTTTCGCCGTGCTGTTGCGGGAGAGAATATCAAAGCTCAGCGAGAGATTAAGCGATTGGAAGGCGTAGGAAAACAGAGTGCTATAATCAACTTATCTAATTTTAATCTGCGACCGTATAACGTCCCAATTGAATTAGGACGTTAGTTGGAACGGACTGCCTATATGCAGTTCCTTGCAAAACAAAGTAAAAGTTCTAACTTTGCCAAGTTGTATTAAAT
>CAZJYB010000209.1:0-7082 GCA_964549865.1 uncultured Anaerolineaceae bacterium | reverse complement strand
GATATCTTTGATCGCGGTCAATAAGGCGGTCTTCAGGGAATTGCCAATCGCCGCCCAGATGTTGGACGATTTCTGAAGAAGAGCGTCGAAGACACCGCCCGCTTGCTCTTTGAGAGAATCGAAGATTTGCCGGTAATGATCCCTGGCTATTTGAACTTGTCGATTAGAGGCGTTCTGTTGCGCGGCATCGATGGCAGCCTGTCCCATGTCAATACCTGCCGGGCCGTAATTCATGGTCATTACATTTACATAGTCGATCCGCACGCCGTTCGACTTTGCGTTACTCAAAACGTTCAACTCGCCTTGAAGCAGCCCGGACTGTAAGACCGGAAGTGTGTAGGAGACCTTTAGATTCGGGTTGACATCCTGCAGAGCCTTGATCGCCTTGTTCCGACGATCCACTGAAACGGTGTCATGGATCATCCCGCCTTCGATGTTCAAGTCGATCCATTTAATTTGGTATTGATTGATCACCGCCTGATAGGCCGCTTGCAAGCTGGCCTGTGTGGTGCATACTGAAGCCATGTCACTGCCATTTGCGCCGCCAAAAACAGCGATCACATCGCCGCCGGCCGCTCGAATGGCATTGATCTCAGCGGAATAATAATTTTCAGACATGAGATGGGTTCCGTCCCAGGCTGGCGTACAGGTTCCCCCGTTGCCCAATACAAACGACAGAGCATAGTATTTTTGTCCGCTCGCCTGATTGGCTGCCTGAATAGAGGTGAAACTAATATCTGCATAGATCACGGAAACCCGGCTCGGGAACCCGCCGCCCGTGGAAGTGGGAGTAGAGGTACGGGTAGCAGTAGCTGTTGTCCCAGTGGTGGGTGTGTTGGTTCTTGTAGGCGTACGAGTGGAAGTGGATGTAGAGCCAGTCAGTGTGTTGGTACGCGTCGGCGTAGCCGATGCAGTTGTACCGCCGCCGCAGCCGCCCATCGGGATCCAGGGCTGGCCGCTGCCTGCAGGTCCATTGTTCGTGGCTGGGTCATTCCCCTGAGTCCAGTAGGCGGCTTGGTAATTCTGACCGCTACGGCTCCCTTGCATTCCGCCATTGTATGCCGTGTTGGCGTTCCAGGCGGCCCAACAGGTTCCGCCTCCAGCTGTAGGCGTGCGGCTTGGCGTTCGCGAGGGAGTAGCCGAAGCAGCCGGTCCGCCAGGCGTATTGGTCCTGGTTCGCGAAGGCGTAGCCGTAGCAGTGCGGGTCGCGGTATTATTGATCGGGCCGCTCACCGGTTGCCAGAGCGCGGGCACATTGGATGGCTCCCAGCCAACCAGGGAGGTGTGAGCCTGGATATCCCGATAGGTGAGGCCATTGTACGTAACCGTATCGTTAACGTTATACCAAACATTGGGCGCCCAGGGACCGCGATCTGCGTGGTGCGGTGCCGCGCTGGCAGGAGGCGCGCCAACCAGCAGGCTGAGCAGGAAAATTATTACAACGAAAGGATGCCTTATTTTGTACATCACGTGCCTCCTTGACGAGGGCAAATAAAGCCTGGTGGCGTCGACCCATGCTCAAATCGGATTATAATAAAAACCGAAGTTTTTTTGGATCATGCCACAAAAAAGGAAAAAGGTCCAGAGAAACAATTCTGCACCGTGCCCCGCACCTGCCAGGCAGAAGCGGGATACGCCTTATATCTATTATAAAGAGAATTATGCAAAGAATGGTTTTTTGCCATGCTCAAATATTGCTCAATTATGGCTCAAGCTGTAAAGCTGGGAACACACCCGTGAATTTGGAGATTGCATGAGCGAGAGTATGTTCCCCAAAAGGACATCCGTTTACTGGGATGAACAGCATGTAAAGTCTCTACTCTTTGAGCCGGAACATCTTCTCGAGGAGGAGCCGTGGAGTTCCTGGATCAAGCAACAAGGAGGTCTGACGGCGGTGTATGCCGCGTGCCGGGGCCTGCCTCTCGCGGACAAACAACGCAAGACCCTCAACGCCCTGTTAAATGAACCAGGCGCCAGCCTGCAAAGATATTCGCTCACGCTCCACGTCAGCGTGGCTACCTATGTGCGCTACCGGGCCTCGTTGGTAAAAACACTCGTTACGGTCCTCAATGCCCATTTACTGGACAAACAACCTTTAAGAGACGAAGCCGCTGGAATACCAGCTGCTTTCAACACCAATTTGCCTTATCAGCACGTGCCCCTGATCGGGCGCGATGAGGAATTGAAGTTGGTGCGAAGGTTGCTCCTACAGGAGGGAGCCGACCTTTTGACGATCACCGGGCCGGGCGGCATCGGTAAAACCCGCCTTGCGCTGCAGGTGGCAGCTGATTCACTTAGAGATTTCGAACATGGCGTCTGCTTTGTCTCGCTTGCCTCCATTATCAACCCGGATCTGGTGGCCGGAACGATCATGCAGGCACTGGGACTCAAGACGGGCGAGAACCAGGCGGGTGCGGAACTTCTCAAAAGTTACCTGCAAGACAAACAAATGCTGCTGGTCCTGGATAATTTTGAGCAGGTCATCGCCGCAGCTCCATTGCTTGGCGAGTTATTAGCCGCCGCGCCCAATTTGAAGATCCTGGTGACCAGCCGGGCGATCCTGCACCTGTATGGTGAACATGAATTCAACGTACCACCTCTGGTGGTTCCGGATCTAAATAATTTGCCGTCTGCGGAGACCCTTGCCAAATTACCGGCGGTGGCCCTGTTCGTCAGCCGCGCGCAAGCCGTCAAGTTTGACTTTAAGCTCACAAGTGAGAATGCAGGCGTGGTGGCAGAGATCTGCGTCCGCCTGGAGGGTATTCCCCTGGCTCTTGAATTAGCCGCCGCGCGCGTGAAGCTTTTTGCACCCAGCGCGTTACTAACGGAGTTGAGTCATCGCCTGACATTGTCGGGGCAGAAGAGCGCAGATCTGCTGCCGCGCCATCAGACCCTGCGCAATGCGGTTGCATGGAGCTTTCAGCTGCTTGAGCCGCAGGAAAAAGCGCTCTTTGCACAATTGGGAGTCTTCGCAGGCGGTTGCACCCTGGAAGCCGCGCAAGCCGTGTGCGACGGAAAGGATACTTCAGAAGTGCCGATGCTCGAACAGCTGGCCTCATTGGTTGACAAGAGCATGTTACAACATAAAAGGAGGGGAAATGGCGAACCGCGCTTTATCATGCTGGAAGTATTGCGTGAATATGCCCTGGAACAGCTGGATGTGGTTGGATATACAGAAATCGCACGGCGGCGTCATTGGACCTACTTTTTAGATCTGATAGAAGCCATTGAACCAGGACCCAAAGAGCCGGACCTGCCCGCATGGATGAAACAACTGGAGGAAGAGCACGATAATTTACGCACCGCTCTCACGTGGGCACTCGAGCAGAATGAAGTCGAAGCGGCTCTTAGAATTGCGGGGGCCGTGTGGAAGCTCTGGCAGATCCATGGTCACGTCGAAGAAGGCATGCAGTGGATGCAGATCATTCTGACACGTTCCCAGGGACAGATCTCCGTGGCACGCGCCAAGGTGTTATGGGGAGCGGGCTGGCTGGGCATGGTGACGGGAAACCTCGCGCAATCTCGTGAATATTTCGAGGAAGGAGCAGCCATTTCCCGTCAGTTGAACGACCGGCGTTATCTTGGTCTATCCCTGCATGGGATCGGCGCAGTTGCGCGCGGGCAGGGTGATTTTGCCAGCTCACGGGCTGCCTTTGATGAAAGTTTGCCATTGTTTCAGGCCCTGGGTAATCCCGAGGACATCGCCTGGACGTTCGAACATTTAGGCGCCACCGCCATAGAACAGGGGGATTTCGGTCAGGCGATTTCGTACCTTTCGCAGGCTCTGGTGCTATTCCGCGAGCTGGGACAAAATTGGGCTTGTGCCGAGGCGCTCACCTTTTTAGGTCATGCCGCCTTGCAGCAACACAATTACGAGCTGGCGCAAAACCGATACGAGGAAGCCATGGCCATTTATCAGGAGCTGGAGGACAGACCGAACGTGGCAACCATGAACTCCTATGTTGGAGCCACATTGTTTGGCCGCGGCGATTATGAGCGGGCGGTGGGCCTGTACAAAGAGAGCCTGCTTCTTGCCCGGGACTTGAAGGATTATTGGGGAGTAGCATGGGGAGTGGAACGCCTGGCGGAGGTGGCCGAAAAACTGGGCCAGCTGGATCGCGCCGCGCGATTATGGGGCGCGGCCGATTCCCTGCGTAATGTCAGCGGCATGGCGTGGCATCCGGGTTTTCACAGTTATTATATGGAGCAACACTTCACGACTCTTAGAGATGAATTAGGCGAGGCTCGCTGGGATCAGTTATGGGCCGAGGGGCAGGCCACTGGGCTCAATGAGATCGTCGCCCATGCCCTGGAGATCTAGACCCCGCTCCCTTCCTCCCCCCACCGTCCGTGCCGCGAAGCAGCGCCACAGCGGTGCGAGACGGCAAATCCCGACAGCAAAATCAGGTTAATTACTCAAAGGTTTCTTGAGAAAGTGTCTGAAACCTCACCACACCGTTCGTCCACAGGATCGCTCACCTGCGAGCCTCAAACGGCGAGTGCAACGAACGCAGTGCGACACCTGTCCCGAAACCGCAGGTGAGGGAGACGGCAAAGTCACGAAGACACGAAGTCTTTTCCTTGGTGTCTTTGAGACTTCGTGCCTTCGTGGTAAAACCAGCCTTTCAGACACTTCCTGAGAATGACATTACGTTAGTATATGATCAAACAGCGGCTTGTTTGGCGCGCCCTGTTCGCAAGCGGAAAAACATATACACATTGACCGCGATCGCGGCAAAGGCAGTGAACAGGCCCAGAATGATCGGCTCTCCCCAAAGATCGAACCACGAATTGATCTCTGCGTTTTCCGGGTTTGAGGGGTTGTAACGCATCTCCACCTGTTTGCCGAGGGGAAAGCGCGTGTAGCGGTTCCACCAGCGATAATTGTTCTGGCTGCGAACGGAATATGTCTCGCCGTCCACTTCAAATTCCACCACGGGGTAAATATCGCTGGTGGAAGATGAGAGGTCATCTTCCACCAACCTGACCACTGTTCCTGAAGCGACAGTGCCATCTGCGCTCAATGTATAACTGCGTGATCCCAGCCAGACGGTGAGCGCGGCCAGTAAAATCCATGCCACGTTCAAAGCGAAAAACCATCCCAGCCAATTGAGCCAGCTGAATTCTTTCCCAGATTTTGCATTGTTTGCTGCCATAGAGTGATGCCTCCAAAGTAAGTATATTTCGGTGGATCAGATTATAGTGCTACTCTCATATCGGAAAACTGGGCCATTGGGACTACCCTGCCTCAGTCTGAAATTGCGCCATATCGTCAAACAAGACGGCTCATTTTCCGGAAAATGGGCCGTCTTGTTTCCCAGGAAACCGCACCCCCACAAACTGCCGAGGTCTCCTGCTGCCAAGCCAATAATTTATTAATCCAGGGCTGCGATCACGCCCGGGGATCTGAACCATGCCCACAGCATGTGTTCGGTGACATAGGATAAGCGGGCGAACATTTTTGCATCGTCGAGGCCAAGCACCTGTTGCCATTCGGATTCTAGGTCGCCGGTCCAGCAGCCGGCAAAGTAGACGTATTGAAGCTGCTCACCCACCTGCCCGGGCGCGACGTCTGTAGGCAAATATTGTTTATGGGGCTGGTTGGAGATGGTAAATCCCCCGGGGGATTCCCCGCCATGGGAGGCCACGAAGATAAAACGTCCGTTATGGATCGCCTCATTGAATGACTCTTCAGAAAGCGGAAGCAGCCTTACGCTGTCATCCCCATATCTTTCCATCCCTGCTTGCACGAGCGGATGGAACGCCATGGTCACTGCCCAGCGTGGAGGTGTGAAGGTCTCATACAAACCGGGCAGGGGGATGTATCCACCCTGTGTATATAAAACGTACACATCTGCCGTTTCAGCCGGGGCGTTTGCGACCTGCGTGGAATAAACGCCGAGTCCAATGCTTGACACGAGCAGGACGTCAATCAACAAGGACCAATACACCGCCAGTTTGATCGCCTGAAATTTGGATGCAACCCACGCGATCATCGGAATATGCGGCGTCTGCCCGCGCCACGCGCCCAGCACGCTTCGCGCCACTGCAAGCCCCCAAACTGTCCCAATAAGTAAAGTGCCCACAATACAGAACAAGCTGAAGATGGCATACGGAAATATTTGCGCATCGAAATCCGCCAGCGTTGGCTGCCACAGGTCCAAAATGAGCCAGACCTGGATCTCCGTCGTAACCCAATCGAACACCACGGCACAAAGCATCGTGAAGGAGAAGGCCAGGCTGTATAAGAGATGATGATTGAGCAGGCGGTTGTGCTGGCGGATGACACCTGAAAACCATAACAGCGGAGCCAGCCCAAAATAACAGGCCACGCTCAGGATGCGGTTCTTCCTTTCGATCGCGCTGATCCGGGAAGCGGGTCGCGGATCGAAAACACGGCTGCGCGGCCGCGATAAGGCTTGTGATACGATAGGTACGCTTGCAGAATATTTCATGGATTTTCCCTTCTTCCGCCAAGCATACTATATTCCTTCGTCCTCACAATCTACGTTCCGCCTACAACCACCCAACAATTCCCCGACCTAGCCTGCAACCCACCAAGTCGCTACACGAAACGGAAAACGCCGCCAAACTTGACCCCTCCATCCGCTAGGCACCCTACGGGTGTGCACGCGAAGGGTGCCATGCAGTGGCGGATGGGGCCTCACGGACAATGGTCTTCAAAGGTGATACGTTCGCCAGATCCAATGCTGTTGTAGGCCTCGAACGCGTACGACACAGGCTCGTTCTTCGGCAACTTAATGACGTAGCTCTTTATCGTCGGTTTCTTGATATCCTGTTTCTGTTCCCCGTTCACATACACGTAATATCCGTCCGCGGTGCTCGAAGGTGTCCAGTTGAGTGTGACGGCAAATCCGGCCGGCTTACAGATGCGATCCACCCAGAGGTCCGGCGGTGTTTGGGGCAGGGACTTCTCCGGCAGCTGAACTGGAAGCGCGTCCGCTGCGGCGTTCGGTTGGACTGTGCTATCTGAAACCCAACAATGGCCCCCGTTCGACGTCAGCACATACCACCAACGCGGATCTGTATCGTTGCGGCCATCGGCTTGTACGGTCTCACCC
>CAZJYB010000208.1:0-7118 GCA_964549865.1 uncultured Anaerolineaceae bacterium | reverse complement strand
CATTGGGTGCCGCATTGGCAAAATGCAAGACCATGAGAGTAAGGTTTATAAACCCCACCCGCCCACCAAAGCGTACTGGGCGAACGCTACCGTCCGTGCCGCGAGCAGCGCCACGGCGGTGCGAGACGGCAGGATAATGCACTGGACAGGAGGGGATCCCCAGCGCTCTTGCGCTGGGATGGGCGACGGTCGCAGTAGACTGCTCACTCGCCCGATCTGCGGCATTTTCGAGCATTTCGCGCAGCGTGGCTTCGAGTTTATACTGCTCCCAGGCAGAATCCACGCCCGCCCCGCTGTCGAAGAGGAGTCGGCGTGGTCAGAGATGGCGATGAGGCTGTTGGAGGAATACTGGGCGCCAGGCGCGCTGTATCGCCCACCGAAATGAGCAAATGCCCGGCATCCCGTGCCACTGGAAATGCAAAGCATGGTTAAACACTCATCCCTTTCGATATAATCGGGAGATTATGCACAGCACTTTGCCAAAACACAGTTTCGCAGGTTTACTTGCTGGCCTCGGGGCTGCATCCATTTGGGGTGGGATGTATGTCGTCAGCAAGGTTGTTCTCGAAGTTATCCCGCCGTTTTCCTTACTGACCATACGCCTGATCATGGGCGCGCTTGTGCTTGGGATCGTCGTTTATCTCCGAAAAAACAAACCATCATTCACCAAAGAACAATTTTGGGCGAGCCTGCTGGTGGGGTTGGTTGGATATGGCATCTCACTCGGATTCCAGTTCGTCGGAACAAAACTTTCCACGGCATCCAATGGTTCGCTTGTCACCTCGGCCACGCCCGCCTTTGTTTTATTATTCGCACCCCTCCTGCTTGGCGAGAAAACCACAGCCAGACGAATCATCGCACTCTTGATCTCTACATTAGGCGTGCTCGCCGTCATCGACCCGCGCAATGCGGAGCTATCCCCTTCCCTGTTCTGGGGCAACATGAGCCTGCTGGCCGCCGCGCTCACCTGGGCGCTTTATTCTGTATTGGTGCGTAAGGTGAGCAAATCCATAGACCTGCTTACATCCAGCGCGGTAATGCTGCTTGGAGGGCTGCCTTCGAGCATTGCATTTGGGATCTGGGAAATTCAAACCCAGGGAATAGGTGAGATCACGATCGGGATCATCGGAGGGCTGCTCTTTTTGGGGATCATCTCGACGGCCGTCGCGATGTTCCTGTGGAATTATGCTTTTGCGGAGTTGCCCGCTGCCGTGGCCTCGCTCACGTTCTTTGCCCAGCCGGTAGTTGGTACGCTGCTCGGATGGTTTTTCCTCGCCGAAAAGATCACTCCACTGTTTTTAGCAGGCGGCGGGTTGATCGGCCTTGGGATTTTGATCGCAACATCGGAGAAATAAAAAGCTCTTGAAAGGGATCGTCCCTTTCAAGAGCGACTTTAACAGAATCAGGCGCGGGTTACGAATGAAGCGATCCCGATTCGGCAGAAGACTCTGTGCGCTTGAAAAATGAGAACCGCGGGGCAAAATCCACGACCAGGAAATCCAAAACAAAGAAGGCCAGCATCCATACACCAAGGCGCAGTAAAACATTATGTGAAACCGAATGACGTGCCACGTCATTCACATCTGCGGCCCATACAAGCACTGCCTGTGGATAGGCCAGTAGGATCATCAACACGGGCGCAAGCCACAAAGCCTTCTGCTCCCGCCAGGCAATGGGTACAAGAAAAGCCGCGATCAAACTGACGAGCAGGAAAAACACCAGACCAAAACGTGTGGGGTATAAAAATTCGGAAATGCGCGCGTCTTCAATGATGGGTTCATATCCGGTGGCCGTGTAATAATATACATCCGGATAAAAACTTGGGCCTGGCGTTTCAGTGAACACCTTCTGAAATGTGTCGGCTTTATAGAACCACAGGAACCTGGCGTATTCGGCACTGCCCGGGCCAAGCGCCCATTGACGAAAATCCTGCTGGTCTTCATCGAAGGTTAGCGCAATGTTCACTGCAAATTTTTTGCCCGGCTCGATATTGCGCGACATTTCCACGAGGCGCTCATCCACCGGCATGCCATGCTGGCGAAAATATTCCGTATAGGTTTCAGAGGGATAGATGCGAAGCGAGGTATTCATCAGGATCGCGCGGAACGGTCGCAGGCCCGCCGCGGCCAGCCCGGAACTTAATGCAAAGATAACAATGAACGCAAAACCGATCGCCGCCGCGTTCAGCCTGTAGGTACTGAACCAGAATACAACAAGCATGATCGGAGCGATCATAAGGAGCAGATAGGCATACGTATCACGCGTTAAAACCATCAACAAGGCGGTGAAAATCAACAGCACAGCTTTATAGGTTTTCCATTCCTTCAACAACCAGATGGACGCGGCGATAAACAACGCCATCAGTGAAAGCGCAATGGACTCGCTGCCGAGGAACGCATCCCACATGAAAATGTCACGACTCAGGCTGAATGCGAGAACTACGACAAACGCCACAGATTTTAACAAATACGATCTGATCGAATGAGCGACACTGAAAGCAAGGATCCCCCAACAAAGAATTGAAAAATAAAGTTGCAGGTCAAATATACCTTCAGGTTCGGAATTCACAGCCTTCCAGAACAGGGCGGTAACAGGTGGCCGCGCATCGATCCAAAACTCGCGCGAGAATACGGGTAATCCCGCATTGTGGAAATAATCGCCCGTGTCGCCAAAGGTACGCGGTTCACGAACATCGCGCGCGTTGTTGATGCGCAAGTAAGAGTAATAGAAAAAGGCTGTAACCTGCAAAACCAGGAGGATCAGGAGTCTGAATTTCTGCATGAAAGTACCATGATCAAATAGAGGTTGACGTCAGAATTCCAATTGCTTGTGACGCATCACCACACTCTGGACCAGCCCGATCCCAAGCATCAGCGCTGTCAGACCACTGCCGCCATAGCTGATAAAAGGCAGGGGCAAGCCGGAAACCGGCACCACGTTGAGATTAACACCTATATTGACCGCGCCCTGAAAGAAGATCAGGATGGCAACCCCAAAAGCGATCATGGAGCCGGAGACATCGCGTGCTTTTTGCGCGGCGCGGATGCAACGCCAGACGATGAACAGGAGCGTGATAATGATCAGGATCCCGCCGATCATGCCAAATTCCTCGGAGGCTGCCGAGAAAATAAAATCTGTATGGCGTACTTTAAGGAAACGCAGCTGGGTTTGTGAGCCATGACCATATCCCGTGCCAAAGAATCCACCCGAACCGATCGCGATCAGCGCCTGTTGCACGTTATAGGTGGCGCCATAGGTCGCGTTTGGGTCGGGAAAGATAAACGTGATCACGCGCGCCTGCTGGTAGAGTTCCAAAAATGGAAAGGCGAAAGCGATCGCAATGATTCCCACCAGCCCCAAGGATAGAACCTGCTTCAGCGGAATTCCATTGATCCACAGCATTGCGCCGAAAATGACGGCAAGCACCACGACGTTACTAAGGTTCGGTTGAAGCAGGATCCAAAAAATAAGGCCAAATGCCCAGAGAAAACCGCGAAAGGCCCAGCGCAGGTCGCGCGGATCGTTTTGTGCCTTCTCAAAATATCTTGCAAGAACAATAATGGCAACGATCTTGGCGAACTCGGTCGGCTGCAGGAACAAAACACCCACCTGAAACCAGCGCTGCGCTCCAAATGCCTCCTGCCCCAGGCTGGAGAGCGAGACCAGAAAGATCATGATGCCGAAATAAATGGGACGATACAATGCAAGCCAATAGCGATAGTCTATTGAGGCAACGACAAAGATCACGACCACGCCCAGCAGGGCAAAGTAGATCTGGCGGGATATTAATGGAAGCAATACTTCATTCCCCGCGATGGCAGAACGGATCATCGCCGTGCCAAACGAAGAGGCAAGTACGATGGCGCCCAGTAAAAGAAAGTCGAAATTACGCCAGGAAAGTCCGCGAGTCATAAGATTTAATAAAATAACACGGATGCACCCACCTCATGCGCAGGCGATCCGCGTTACTCCAATGGGTAAAGAATCAGCCGGCGCGCTGGTTGGTGACGCTCTTGAGGGGAATATCCGCCACCAAACGCTGCGAGCGGCCGTCCCGTTCCACTCCAATTTGCACTGCATCGGCATCGATCTCTATATAGCGTGAAATAGCCTTGAGCAGGTCGTCTTTCAATGATTCCAATTGCGCGGGTGTTAGATCTGTGCGATCATGCACCAACACCAGCTGCAGGCGTTCTTTTGCACTCGAAGCACTTCGTTTTCGCGTGAAGAAGCCCATCTTATTTCCTCCCTGTTAAACGCTGAATGGCTGTCCACAACCCACTTTGTGGGTCCATATCCATGAAAGGCACTTCCTCTCCCTGCAATCGTTTGCCAATATTGCGAAAAGCCAGTCCAGCCCGGCTTTTGGGATCGGCCACCACGGGAGTGCCGCGGTTGGAGCCGATGATCACGGATTCATCCTCGGGCACAATACCGATCAATTGGATGCCCAGCAGGTCAAGCACATCCTCGGCGGAAAGCATGTCATTATTCTTGACCAATGCCTGATTCAAACGATTAATGATCAATGCGGGGTTTCCTTTTTCCTCCGCTTCCAGGATGCCCACGACGCGATCCGCATCCCGCACCGCGCTGACCTCGGGGTTGGTCACCACCAGGACACGATCCGCGGCGGCGATCGCATTCCGAAACCCGCGCTCGATACCTGCGGGCGAATCAATGATAATAAAATCAGCATCGGGCCGAAGGTCCTTGCAGATACGCACCATATCCGACGGGGAAACAGCGTTCTTATCGCGGGTTTGGGCCGCAGGGATCAAATACAATTCCGGATAATGTTTGTCGCGGATCATGGCCTGGCGTAGTTTACAACGGCCCTCGATCACATCCACGATATCATAAACAATGCGATTCTCAAGCCCCATGACCACGTCCAGGTTTCGCAGGCCAATGTCACCGTCAATACAAACCACGCGCTTGCCGTCCATTGCAATGGTGGTGGCGAGGTTGGCAACAGCCGTGGTCTTGCCGACACCGCCTTTTCCTGAAGTTACAGTTATCACTTGAGCTGTCATGTGTCATTTCCTGAATTGGATTAGGATGTCTTCCACGCTTCGGCCTGCAAACGACCTTCACTATTGATGCTGGCGATTTCCGGCTGGGGGTCTTTCTGGGGTTTAAGTGTGGCAGACACTTCATCCGCGATCCGCAATTGAGTGGCGGAAAGGTCGAGAGCGCAGATGAAAGCGTTCCTGTCGCCCCTGGCGCCGGCGTGGATCATCCCGCGCACACGACCCCAAACAATAACATTGCCGTCTGCAACGATCTCTGCGCCCGGGTTCACATCTCCGATCACAACGACGTTGCCCGGGAATTCGATGCGCGTTCCGGAACGCACCGTTTTGTTGACAAACAATGCAGTTTCATCCGAGATATCAGCGAACTGCTTGTTTTCCTCCGGCCGAGGTTTGGAAATACGTGTGGCAAACCCGAGTAATTGCGAGGTATGCTCGGTGGTGGGCGATTCACTGACCACCGCCCAAAGCGAGATACCGCGCTCGGAAAGATGATCGCGCAGGTCCACCAGGTCGTTGACCTTGAGCGCCTGTGTGCCAACATCCATGGCCAGCCGTGCGCCCTGAAAGAATGCGGGGCGGTCATCTATTTGTGTAAGCAATGCCAGCCTCTGCTCATCCCACGATGCATCAACGAATGAAGCGAGCAAACCATCACGGATGCCCTTGATCTGAACGAGAGAGGTGGTTTCTTCCATGAATTAATCTCAAACAATCGGATGCGCCGAATTATACCTGATGTGGGTACAACAGAAGCTTTCGATGGCGTCTGTGGGGATCTATTGCCCCGCAGCCGGATTCCCCTGCGCGATATCAATGGCCTTCAACTCAAAATAGGCCTCGATGACACGCGCCACGATCGGCGCCGCCACACTGGCACCCTCACCGCCATTGTAAGCAAAGGCCACCACGATGATCTCAGGGTCTTCATAAGGTGCATAGGCCAGGGTCCATGAATGCGTGGGCCATGAGCCAAACTGGCAACGGTTTGCGGCGAGCGCCACATCGTCACAATATTCAGCAGTTCCGGTTTTGCCTGCCACTGCAATGGGAAATTCATTAAATATGTCATGGAGAGTGCCAAAGGCCGGGTCAGTTACCGCCAGGCGCGTGCCATTCCTCACGGCATTAACACTTTCGGGATCAACGGTTTTTAGATTATCATTCAAACTGCAATAATCTTCATCGCACGAATATTCCTGAATCATCGGGTCAACCGTAATATCCCATTTCATGTTCGGGGTAAATGGGGATATTTGATAACTTCCCGGGGTTTGGAAATCATCGACCGTGAATTGTCCCGGATTGAACCACATCTCCACGGCATTGCCTTCGCCATCCGTCACTTCACGCAGAATGGTCGGCTGCATCAGTTTCCCGTAGTTAGCGATGGTTGCCCCGGACATTAATACCTGCAGGGGGGTCGACAGCACATATCCCTGCCCCACACTGGCAATATATGTATCCCCCGTCGACCAGTTTTCACCGGTATTAATACGCTTCCACTGCGGGGATGGAATCAGGCCTTTTGCTTCGCCCAATAATTGGATCCCGGAGGCCTGATCATAACCCAGCGCACGCGCATACTGTCTCAAGCGATCAATACCCAGGCCCGGATTGATTTCATCTTCAAACCCACCACCAAGTTTATAAAAACATACATTGCTGGAAAACCCGATGCATTGCAGGAAACTGATCGGCCCAAAGCCTTCCGGCTTTTGTTCAAAAATATGATCAACGAATGGACGTGTATTTAGATCGGTGCATGGATCGTTCGGGTTAAATTTTTCGCACAGCAACAATTGGCCCGGCGCAGCGATAATATCGCTCAACTCAACCACGCTTTCATTAATTGCCCCCGTTGCAGTGGACAGTTTGAACACTGAGCCGGGCGGAAATTCGGCAGAGATGGCATTGTTCAACAAGGGATGGGTCGGGTCCTGGCTTAATTGTTCGTAATAATACGCAGGAATCAGGCGCGCAAAGCGGTTATTTTCATACGTGGGATAAGAAACCATCGCAAGGATCTCGCCGGTCTTCGGATTCATCGCGATGACAACACCGCTCGAAATTCGAACCGTG
>CAZJYB010000207.1:0-7162 GCA_964549865.1 uncultured Anaerolineaceae bacterium | reverse complement strand
GACGGCTGTTGATCTGGCCCATGACATCGCCAAGATATTCTTCCGGTACAACAACTTCCACTTTCATCATTGGCTCAAGCAGGATCGGGTGACCTTTGTGGAAGCCCTCCTTGAAGCCCAAAATAGCGGCCATCTTGAAGGACATTTCATTTGAGTCAACTTCATGGAAGGAACCATCGATCAATGTGACTTTTATGTCAACAACAGGGTAGCCAGCCAGCACACCGTTCTCAGCTGCTTCCTTGACACCTTTTTCAATTGGACTTATAAATTCCTTGGGAATGGAACCGCCCACGATCTTGTTTTCAAATACAATGCCGCTTCCGCGTTCGCCCGGTTCCATGGAAAAGACCACGTGACCATACTGGCCGCGTCCACCTGATTGTTTCGCATATTTATAATTGACTTCCTTGACCGCCCTGGTGATCGATTCGCGAAACGCCACGCGTGGAGCGCCCACATTTGCCTGCACCTTAAATTCGCGCAACAAACGGTCCACGATAATATCAAGATGCAACTCGCCCATGCCGGCCAGAATGGTTTGACCGGAATTTTCGTCCGTGTGTACGTGAAGCGTGGGATCTTCTTCAGAGAGCTTACGTAGCGCCTCCCCCATCTTTTCCTGATCGGCAGAACTCTTCGGCTCAATAGCGATCGAGATAACCGGTTCTGGGAAGGAGATATTCTCGAGAACGAGGGGCTTGGTATCACAAAGTGTATCGCCCGTGAAACTATCCTTAAAGCCAAGCACGGCACCGATATCTCCGGAGCGCACCTCTGTAATATCTTCGCGATGATCGGCATGCATTCGGATCAAACGACCAATGCGTTCCTTTTTGCCTTTTTTGGTGCTATTTTGCACTGTTTGACCCTGGCTCAAAACGCCGGAGTAAACACGCACATAAGCGAGACGACCTACATATGGGTCGGTCACGATCTTGAATACCAGGGCGGCCAAAGGAGCATCATCCTGGGTGGGAATGTCAAAAGTATTTTCCGGGTTACCGGGTTCAGATACTGTAATCGTGGGAATATCCAAAGGAGAAGGGAGGTAATCAATCACTGAATCCAGCAAAACCTGAACACCCTTGTTCTTTAAAGAGGAACCGCAAAATACAGGGGCGCACTTTGTGGCAAGTACACCTTTACGAAGCGCAGCTTTCAACTCATCGACGCTGATCTCCTGAGCTTCAAGGAACTTCATGGTCAGTTCGTCGTCAAGTTCCGCGATCTTTTCCACCATCTTTGCGCGGGCTTCCTCTGCCTGTTTCTGCATATCGGCTGGAATGTCAATGATCTTCGGTTCCTTGCCCAGATCGTCTTCCCAGACAACTGCCTTCATTGTAAGAAGGTCGATCGCACCCTTGAAGGTGGCCTCAAACCCGATCGGGATATGCATCGCAATCGGGTTTGCACCGAGGCGATCAATGATCGATTCAATCGTCTTTTCGTAGGAAGCGCCGACGCGATCCATCTTATTAACGAAACAAATGCGCGGGACGCCATAGCGGTCTGCCTGGCGCCACACGGTTTCAGATTGTGGTTCCACACCCTGCACTGCGTCAAATACGACCACGCCGCCGTCCAGAACGCGTAAGGATCGCTGCACTTCGGCAGTAAAGTCAATGTGTCCGGGCGTATCAATGATATTGATCTGATAGCCTTTCCACTCCGCTGAAACAGCCGCCGAAACGATCGTAATACCGCGTTCACGTTCCTGGACCATCCAGTCGGTCACCGTTGTGCCATCGTCAACAGAACCGATACGATGAGTCATACCAGTGTAGAACATGATTCGCTCGGTGGTCGTGGTCTTCCCAGCGTCAATATGGGCAATGATGCCAAAATTTCGGTATTTGTCCAGCGGATGCACACGTGCCATTCTGATTGCTTCCTTATAATAATAAAATATACTAGATACGATAATGAGAGAAGGCGCGGTTGGCCTCTGCCATTTTATGTGTTTCGTCGCGCTTGCGGATCGCCGAACCGGTCTCATTGAATGCGTCGATTAATTCAGAGGCCAGTTTGTCTGCAAACGACTTGCCGGCGCGTTCACGCGCCGCAGAAAGGATCCAGCGAATCGCCAGGGTGGTGCGGCGATCTGAAGAAACTTCCATCGGCACTTGATAGGTCGCACCGCCCACGCGTCGCGGGCGTACTTCCATTGCAGGACCCACATTCTTAAGCGCACCATCGAAGACGTCGATCGCATTCTTCTCGGTACGCTCCTTGATCAAATCCATGGCGTTGTAAATCAAGCGTACGGCAGTGCTTTTCTTGCCGCGCTTAAGCACGTGCTTGACCATGGTCTGCACGTTGGTACTATTAAAACGAATGTCGGGAAGGAGTTCCCGTCTTTCAGGCTTTGCTCTACGCATTGTTCACTTCTCCTGGATTATTTCGGACGCTTCGCGCCATACTTCGATCTGCCCTGCTGGCGATTGGCCACACCGGTGGTGTCAAGGGAACCGCGCACAATGTGATAACGCACACCAGGCAGATCCTTTACACGACCACCGCGTACAAGCACAACAGAATGCTCCTGCAACTGATGGCCTTCACCGGGGATGTATGCTGTGACTTCAATGCCATTGGTAAGACGTACGCGCGCGATCTTGCGCAACGCCGAATTCGGCTTCTTGGGGGTCATCGTTCGGACCACGGTACATACACCGCGCTTCTGTGGTGCACCCTTGTTCTGGCGGATGCGGCGCTGCTTGTAACTGTTCAACGTGAACTGCAGAGCCGGGGCCTTGCTTTTTGATTTTTTATGTTTGCGGCCCTTGCGGACCATCTGATTTACAGTGGGCACATTCGCCTCCGATTACAAAATCTTTCACAATATCTTATGATTATTCGCAAGAAATGAGACCATCAATATCAAATCCTGATGGCCTCATTTGTAGCACTGCCAATTGAGTTGAGTGGGATTTTTTAAAGCCACTCTGCTTTCTGGGCAACGGCTGATTATTTTATCATGCCGCAGTACCAGCGTCAATGGGAAATACTTACTTCTTTCCGACTCGGTGCTCTCCAAGGCTGAGCAGGCCGGTATCGTGTTTTGGCGGATGGGTCTTTTCCTCATCCTTGCCAAACTTGACAATATCGCCGCTTTCATTGATCGCTTCCACGGCCAGCCCAAGGGACTGCAACTCTTTTACAAGCACCCGGAACGAGGCTGGGATGCTCGGCTCTTCTATGGGCTCGCCCTTCACGATCGCTTCATAGGTATTTACGCGACCTTGAACATCATCGGACTTGACCGTCAGCATTTCCTGCAGGGTGTACGCCGCGCCGTAGGCTTCAAGTGCCCATACTTCCATCTCACCAAAGCGTTGACCACCGAACTGCGCTTTGCCACCCAGCGGCTGCTGTGTAACCAGACTATATGGACCGGTCGAACGGGCATGTACTTTGTCTTCAACAAGGTGATGCAGTTTAAGAATGGTCATGACGCCCACTGTGACTGGCTGGTCATAAGGCAGGCCAGTCTTGCCGTCGCGAAGGAGCTGTTTGCCCAGGATCGGCAGCGGCAAACCTTTCTCTTTGGCGAGTTCCTGCGCGGTTTCAATGACCTTATCCTCGGCAACGCGACGGGTAATTCCATTTACTTCCATCCACAAGCGTAAACAGGCTTTTACGGTCATATCGTCCACTTCAGAGTTCTGATTGGCAACCTCACGGTCGTCGAGCAGGATCTCTTCGGGGTTGGAATAGCCTTTTTCGCGCAACCATTCCTGGGCCGTCGCGTGACGCGCGTAGTCCGCATCATTCAGACTGTAGACGTCATATTTCTTTTTCTTGCCGAGCCATTGTTCCAAATACAGGCGGCGAACTTCGTCGTCATCCTGAATGGATTCAGGGTCGTACTCCTGCTCTTTGAGCCATTCCCATGCACGCTCCGCAGATTCCTTCCAGGCCTGGTCAATGATCCAGGCACGTGCGAGTTCGGCCTCGATCTGTTCCTCACTCGCCCCATCGAACACAGGCGTGATGGCGCGGAAACCCATGCGTTTGGCAGCCCAGCCCAGATGCACTTCAAGCACCTGGCCAATGTTCATACGACCTGGCACACCCAGAGGATTCAAAATGAGATCGACCGGGGTTCCATCTTCAAGGAAAGGCATGTCTTCCACTGGAACAACCTTCGATACCACACCCTTATTGCCGTGACGGCCGGCCATCTTATCGCCCGCCGTGATCTTGCGGCGTTGCGCCACGGAAACGCGCACCATCATGTCTACGCCTGCAGAAAGATCGGAGTTGTCCTCGCGGGTAAAGACTTTTACATCCACAACCTTGCCGCGCTCACCGTGGGGCATGCGCAGGGATGTATCTTTCACATCCCGGGATTTTTCACCGAAGATGGCGCGTAAGAGTCTTTCCTCGGGCGTAAGTTCTTTTTCGCCTTTTGGCGTGATCTTGCCGACAAGAATATCGTTGGGCCCGACCTCCGCACCAATGCGAATGATCCCATTCTCATCGAGATCTTTGATGGCGTCTTCACCCACATTCGGAATATCGCGTGTGATCTCTTCAGGCCCCAGCTTTGTATCGCGGGCTTCCACTTCATATTTTTCAACATGGACCGAGGTAAAGCGGTCTTCCTGAACAAGTTTTTCTGAAAGCAGGATCGCGTCTTCAAAGTTGCCGCCTTCCCACGAAAGGAACGCCACAACCACATTTTGACCCAGTGCGAGTTTGCCCGCATCGGTGGAGGACGAATCGGCGATGATATCGCCCTTCTTGATGATTTGCCCCTTTACAACGGATGGACGCTGGTCAATGCAGGTACTCTGATTGGATCGTTGATATTTGCGAAGTTGGTAGACGCGGTTGCCGCTTCTCTTTTCCTTGACCGTAATCGTGGATCCGGTTACTGAAACAACCTCACCATCCACCTCGGCCACTACAACCTGGCCCGAATCCAAGGCCGCGTTGCCTTCCATACCGGTGGAAACAAGCGGCACCTCGGGACGGATCAAAGGCACGGCCTGTGCCATCATGTTCGATCCCATCAGGGCGCGGTTGGCATCGTCATGCTCGAGGAATGGGATGAGCGAAGCGCTGATACCCACCACCTGATGCGGAGCCACATCCATATAATCAATGGTTTCAGCATTCGAGAAAATGAAACCGGAGTGATAACGGCATGAAATACGTTCGCGCGTGAACTCCTTCTTTTCAGTTAAGAGGGCATTTGCCTGCGCAATTGTATACTTATCTTCCGCGTCGGCGGAAAGGTAATCGACTTTTTCGGAAACAAACGGCACAATTGCAATATCCCCGTTGATCTTGGCAAGTTTTTTCGACACCTTCGAATCGATCTCGGTGCCGGACTTGAACAAAAGTTCTTCCGACTTGGGATCGTACACGTCTTCGCGTAACGTACGTCCTTCCAGACGCTCATCATCGCCGGGCATGGCCTTATAGACCTTGCGATACGGCGTTTCAATAAAACCATATTCATTCACACGCGCAAATGAAGCCAGGCGCCCGATCAGACCGATGTTGGGGCCTTCAGGGGTTTCGATCGGACAGATACGTCCATAATGCGAGTGATGAACATCGCGCACATCAAAGCCCGCGCGTTCGCGGCGCAAGCCACCTGGGCCAAGTGCGGAGAGTGTGCGCTTGTGGCGCAACTCTGCAAGCGGATTGGTCTGATCCATGAATTGCGAAAGCTGGGATGAACCGAAGAACTCGCGCAACGCAGCCACGACCGGACGAATATTGACCAGAGTTACAGGTGAAAGTTGCTCCTGGTCGCGAATGGACATGCGCTCTTTAATGACGCGCTCCATGCGCCGCAGGCCGATCCGCAATTTGTTCTGGATCAGCTCACCCACGGTCTTGACACGGCGGTTTCCGAGATGATCGATATCATCGGGCTTTTCGGTCGCATTATTGATCTGGATCATGCGGCGAACGAGTCGAATGATATCGTTCTTTGTGACGGTACGATGTGGAATTGGAATATTGAGATCGAGCTTTTGGTTTAATTTATAGCGGCCCACACGTTCAAGATCATAATGGCGCTGGTCAAACAGCTGCTCTTCGAGGAACTGCCGGGCATTTTCCAGCGTGGCGGGATCGCCCGGGCGCATCTTCTTAAAGAATTCGATCAATGCTGCTTCTGCAATGGACTGGTTTGAGGCTTCCCAGTCGGGCTCCTGTTTAAGGGTGGAAGCGATGAACATACGATCGGGGTTGTTATCCACATCCCTGAAGATGGAAAGGATCTCCTCATCACTGCCGGTTTTAATGGGGGAATCTTTGATACCGTCATTGACCGCAGCAAGCGCTCGCAGAAATACCGTGATGGGCACCGTGCGTTTGCGGTTGAACTTGAGAATAATGTAATCGGATTTGCGGGTTTCGAACTCCATCCACGCACCCCGATCCGGAATGAGCTTTGCCATTGCAAGCGGACGGCCTGTGGCACGGTCTGCAGGTGCTTCAAAGTAAACACCCGGAGAACGGATCAACTGTGAAACCACCACGCGTTCCGTTCCATTAACAATGAACGTGCCCTTATCGGTCATCTCCGGGAAATCGCCGAGGAAGATATCCTGCTTAATGGGTTCAGGGACATCCGGGCCGGCCAGCAAAACGGAAACATACAATGGGCTGGCGTATGTAAGGTCACGCTCCACACATTCTTCTATGGTATGCTTGGGCTCACCGAACCAGTACTTCAGCCCCCATTGTTGCGATTCAGGACCGCGACTTGGGAAAAATAATTTCATTCCCTTGTTATATGACTCAATCGGCGAAATCTCATGGAAAAGATCGCCTAGACCCTCTTTCTTGAGTCGTTCAAAAGAATCAAGTTGTACTTCAATGAGATTGGGAAGATCGAGCTTTACTGGAATACGTGCGTAACTTTTGTGGGGCAAAGAAGATGCCATTCTTCTCTCCTGCTCTCTATAAGACTATGGACGGAAAATTTTACCTGCCTCTTTCAGACAGCGACCCTACATTATAGCCAAACGGATACAAAAAGTCAAGACAATCGACAGGGAAATTGTGAGATAGAGACACATTTCTTGACAATCTATATAAGTGCGTGTAAAATCACGGACGCTTAACAACAATATAATGGCCGAGATAGCTCAGTTGGTAGAGCACGCGACTGAAAATCGCGGTGTCCACAGTT
>CAZJYB010000206.1:0-7288 GCA_964549865.1 uncultured Anaerolineaceae bacterium | reverse complement strand
GTTCGAAGTCCACAACGAAGGCTTTCTTGCCGTTCTCGGTGACTGCGGCCATTTGCAACACACCCACGCTCAACCCGAGCGCCTGGAAGATCGGCGCCATCCAGCGCGCATCGCGGCGGGCCAGGTAATCATTGACCGTGATCAGGTGCACGCCGTGCCCAGTCAGCGCGTTCAAATAAATGGGCATGGTTGAAACGAGAGTCTTGCCCTCGCCCGTGCGCATTTCGGCGATCTCGCCGTTGTGCAATACGGCACCGCCGATGATCTGCACATCGTAATGACGCAGGCCTATCGTGCGTTTCGCGGCCTCACGCACAGCTGTGAACGCAAAAGGCATGATTTCATTTAATACATCCTGTTCGATCTTGCGGCGTTCCTCATCATCATCCACCCCCTCCACGGCCCGGCTCACCTGGTCGCGGAATTCATCCGTCTTCACACGCAACGCCTCATCGCTGAGGGACTCGTAGTCGGCTTCCAGCCCGTTCACCTGTTCGACCAGGTCGCTCCATTGTTCGACTGTCTTTTTTGTGGGGTCGCCACTGAATAATTTAACGAAGTTCTTAAGCATAGGTTCCCTTTCAACGAACAGGGATTATAGCATGGGAGGATTTGAGAAATGTAAGAAAACTTCTTCATCGAGGAAAGTATAATCACTTCACCATGATCCCACCCAGAATATCCAGATATATGACAGAACTTTGGCAGCGCGCAATCCATCTCGCGCGCAAACTTGACGAACGGACGTACGGCTGGTTATGGGTCCTGGCAACTGCAGCCAGGAAAACTTTGATGCCAGAGACGGCCATGATGGCTTCGGCGATCTCCTACATTGCGCTCTTTTCGCTTTTTCCATTAATTCTTTTGAGTATTTCGATTGCCAGTTTCAGCTTTGGCCCGTCGATCGACCAGCATGTCACCATTCAAAGGTTGGAGTTTGTCGCGCCGGCCTTGAGCCAATTGTTGGGCGAAAATATCGATGCGATCATCCGCGCGCGCGGGCCAATTACCGGCCTCGCTTTGGTCAGTTTGATGTGGTCTGCCTCCACAATTTTTTACACGCTTACCCACAGCCTTAATGAAATTTGGGATATGAAACAACGCCGCTCTGCCTGGAAGGTACGAGGGCTGGCGATCCTGGTCGTGCTGGCCTTTGTTGGCCCTACGCTCTTTCTGGTTTCGTTTGCCGGCAGTGTGATCGCCAACCTGCATTTCTGGCTGCCAAACCAGATCCTGCCGATCGGGGATGGCATCAGCTTGATATTGACCATCCTGCTTGATGTCCTTTTACTTATGGTACTTTATATGTTACTCCCGCACGGAACTTCCACCTGGCGTGAAGTGCTGCCCGGTGCATTTGGCGCAGGTTTCCTTTGGGAGTTAGCCAAGAAAGGCTTCTTATCTTTTGTTGCGACCTATATCTCCATCTCGAACCTGGTCTATGGCACTGTTGCAACGATCATTGCCTTCCTTTTCTGGGCTTATCTGAGCAGTCTCATCTTCCTCTTCGGCGCCTACTTGAGTGTCACGTATAGAAAGTTGAAACAGAAATCAGAATAGGCATGAGTCGCGAAGCATCCCCGCCGAGACAAGACCGAAGGTCTGCTTAACACAGGTGACAGTCACTTTTAAAAGTGACTGTCACCTTGTTCTCACCAACTTGCTCCACAACTTTCTTACTCCCCACGCCACAGCAAAAGCAGACAGTATCCCTGCGATCAACCCGGCCCACAGACCAAAGGATGCTCCCAGCCGAGTCCCTGCGATGCCGCCCAAATATGAAGCCGCGGCAATCGTGAGCAGGAGACTTAGAATATCAAGCAGGACATTGCGCGTGAATTTCAGCCCGCTGATCTCCCCCCCTTTGTAAGGCTGGACGTATTTCTGAATGGTGAAGAATAACGCCATGCCAAGGCCGGATAAGATCAGAATGATGCCGAGCGGACCTGAGATGGAAGGGCAGAGGAAGAGGGAGACGATCAGGGCCACGAGCAGTCCTGCCGAGATGAATGGAAAGTATTTTTGAAGGAAGGAAATCATGTCGCTCATTACCCTTTCAATATATCCAAATTATTCTTATTCCCTCATTTCCAGGGCTGGTTTTCATGTAACGGCTACATGTAACACGAGTCTATCCGCTACATTCCGTGCTCTTCGTCAGGGCTTCGATCTCGGGCCAGCCCTGCGTATCAAGCAGATAGATGCTCTCGGCCCATGAAAACGCGATCCACTGCCCGTTCGGTGACCAGGCGGGGTCGTATATGTCATGCTCTCCCGGCTCTAGGATGCGAAGCGGACAACTTCCATCTGATCGCATTACATACAGTGCCCTCTTTTCCGCCCTGAACGTATACGCGATCAAACTTCCATCCGGTGACCAGGTCCCAGACCCAGCGCTTCCCTTGTCGGTCAACTGGATGACCTCTTTTGAAGCAAGGTCAATCCCATATAAGTTGATGTTCCCGTACACATCCTCAAGTGAAGTGTTTGAGGAACCCAGTAGAAAGAGCAACTTTTTTCCATCCGGTGACCATTCCATGGCCCCTTCAACAACATGCTCTGCGTCAACTGTGAAAATCGGCTGCTGGCTTTCACTGGCAATATCCAGCACCTGGATCGAGTGAAGGCCGGACCCCTGCTCAACTTCCCAGGAGGCAGCTCGTTGCCCATCCAAAGAAAGATATGCTGCCTTCTGTTCCATGATCAGCTTTCTGGAGTTTCCATCCACAGCCATCCGCCAGGTACCTTCCTGCGTTTCACCCCTGCCGTAATAGGTGATCTGGTCGCCTTGCAGCCACACACCAAGATTGCTAAATTGAAGCTCTGAGCGTTCAACGGATTCCAGCATTAAATTTTTCTGGCCGCTGTCGATATCCAGTATCTGGATCTGGAACAGGGCCGGGTTTGGTTCCTTTTCAACGTAAACCCTGTAATATGAGATCGCCAACCTTGTCCCATCTGGTGACCATGCCAGGCCGGTGATTGGCAGGTCACCGGGCGGAGCAAGCAAAGTGATACCTTCCGCTTGCATGCCATTGGACATGGAAGAAACTGGCCCAAGCAATGGGCTGCAGCCCAAGGTTAATAGCAAACAGAATATCAAGTACCAAGACTTTTTTGCCGCATCCTTTTCGTTTCTGGGAGGATGGGCTGGCACGATCCGTCTTTTTTTCATATAAAGTTCATGGTTTCCAAAACAACTTGCCAATGGAAACTGTGATTGATTTTACAGTATTTGCTGCACTACTCGCTACCTTGGTGATGGTAGTCGTCACGGCCTTGGTGGCATTATTGACAGTAGTCGCTAGTGACTGGCTGCCAGATGCAACTGCCTTGGCCACCGATTGCCCGCCTCGCTGCGCGGCGTCCCCAAGTTGGCTTTTGCACGCAGATACCAGCCACGCTTCTTGACAGCCATTGATCAAGGGCACGTGGAGTAATATTTTGAGAAATCCTTACCAAGAACTTCAGCTGTGTCTAGAAGATATACCCCATGATTCCATCCGAAAGCGATCGATCGTCCATCCGGCGACCAGCTAACTCCTTCAATGTCCTTATCTCCCGACCCGAATAGTTTCATTGGGCAAATTCCATCGGATTGCATGACGTAAAGTCCATTTTGTGAAAATCCTTGTACTTTCCAATATGCATAAGTGATGAGCTTCTCATCTCGAGACCAACTCATATATGAACTCATCTTTTCAGGAGGCCACCACGCTGCAGACCCTTGTCCAACGGTGGTTAGGTTTTGAACCTCTTTTGATCGAGGGTCTATGCTATATAGATACAGGCCCTTATTTAACATGTCTTCCATTGAAGCCTCGGAGAAACCAAAGGTGAAGAGTATATGGTTCTCATCCGGGGACCACTCCAGAGGTCCCGCGGTTACGAATTTATCATCAAAATGGAAGACTTTCTCTTCAATTCCATCGTTCAAATTGCGCACATACAGAGTGATCGAAGATGTATTTTGTCCTTGCTCTGATTTCCAGAAAGCGATCCGTTCCCCGTTCGGGGAAAAATAGCTGACAGCATTTTCACTTAAGAGCATAGCTTTTCCTTCCTCAGTCATGCTCCAAGTACCTTCTCGCCCGTTTCTTTTGGCGTAGAACACAATATTTCCATCAGGTAGCCAAGCAACGATTCTGCTCATTTCAAGCGTCGATACTTCTTTAGATTCTTCGAGCAAGCTCGTCTGGCCGCTATGAATATCCAAAACATAAATTTGGAAGAGGGACGACGATTCCACCCCAACCCGGGAATAGGATAGTGCAAGCCTGGTACTATCCGGTGACCAGACCAAACCGTCGACGAACAGAGGTCTTGGGGGTTGGATCTGCACAACGCCCGGAATATTCAAGGTTGCCGGAGTTGGTGTGGCTTCGACAAGGAAGGATGGGGATAGAGGAATGCATCCAATCGTAAAGAGCAGGATTGCAATTGATATGGTGACTGATCCATTTTTTATCATCTGTGAGTGGCACTAGCATAACGCGAAGTATTTTTTGGAGCAGAGGTCATGACGTTCAGCCGCTGCATTCTGAACCATTCTTTAATAATTCGATGGATGGCACTTGCTGGGTATCAAGCAGATAGATACCCCTGTTCCAGGTAAATGCGATCCAACGTTCATCGGGTGACCACATTGCCCAGCCAACATCCTGGTTGTTCTGAGGAATGAGCTGGGTTGGGCAGCTTCCATCTGACCTCATGACGTAAAGCGTGCTTCGTTCTGCCTGAACAAGGTCTTTTTGATACGTATAAGCGATCAGGGTGCCATCCGGTGACCAGGACGCGGAGCCGTGATAACCTCCATGCGTTAATCGGATTGCTTCATGGGCTGCCAGGTCCAGAACATGGATGTCATCCCCGGGGGTCGCCCCATCATCAATTGAAAATAATAGGCCTTTCCCATCGGGAGACCATTGCAGGATGTCTAAGCTAATATCTTTCCCTTGGACTTTGAATACCTCTTGCTCAACCCCGCTCGCAAGCTCCCTTAGGATGATAGAAATTGTATTCGTGTCAGAGCCGTGTTCGAATTCCTCAAAAGCCATCTGCTGTCCGTCAGGCGACCAGACGGCTTGTCCGCTATCGACGAGAAATTCCCTAGGATCGCTTCCCTTCGCACGAATAAGCCAGATTCCTTCCTGCAAATCTCCGCTTGCAAAAATAGCAATACGATCATCTGGTAGCCAAGCACGTACATCTCTGTCGTAGTCGGATTCTTCAACCACTTTGATTTCACCACTATGGATATCTACAATCAGGATTTGATATTTTGACGGAAGTGATAAATAATCATCCACCGCAGTTCTTGCATATGTGAACACAAGTTGGGTACTATCCGGCGACCAAAAGAAACGGCCCATCCCCAGATCCTTCGGCGGCACCACGATCTGCATGACGCCATCCATTTGCAGGGTCTCCGGGGTCGGTATTGGGCTCTCCAAAGAGAAGGAACCACAACTGATGCCCAACAGCAAGGTGACAACCAGTGACCAGATCGACTTTTTACCTGCCATAACACGCTCCGTGCACTGGATGAAATAATGGCCGCTTCATGGCTTTGATGATTGTTTTCATGGTTTCCAAAATAACTTGCTGATCGATGTCGCCACCGATTTTACGGTATTGGCCGCGCCCTGGGCAACCTTGGTCACGGTGTTCGCTACGACCTTGCTGACATTGCTGACGGTACTGGCTACTGACTTGCTTGCAGAGGTGACCACTTTTGCTACGGTCTGCCCGCCTTGTTTTATGACGTTGGATACTGCCTGGCTGGCCGAATTGATCCCATTTGAAATGGATTGACCGGCTTTCAGTGTAACCGCAGATAAGGTTTGGGTTGCCTTCACCACCGCATCGGCCGCGCCCGGGCTGACCTTCGCAATTAGATTTGCGACTGTCTGTCCACCTGCAGTGATTCCCTTTGCCATATTCTGGCTGCCCTGCACAACGGCATTCGCCGTATTCTTCCCTGCCGTGGAAATCGAATTTGCGACCGACGTGCTGGCTTGTGTGATTCGGTCCGCAGCCGAAGTACCGAGACTCGTGATCTTGTTGGCTGCCTGCTGACCGGCTTGCGTAATTTTCGCCGCAGTATTCTGTCCACCGGTAATAATGGAATTCGCGGCGTTGTCTCCGACATGCATGATCTTTGTTGAGATCGTCTTGGTGGGCGGCTCTAAAAAAGGTAATTGGTCGGATCGATACCCGGGCGAAATATCCATCATCAATTGTCGCGCCGTTGCGAGGTCTTGGAGCGAATCTGGCGATAATTGGGAAAGCGTGTTCCATCTGTCTTTGTTTTTGGGATCATTACCAAAGGGTTGGCCTGTATCTCCTAAGTACTTTCCGGTTGCATCATAGTAAGCCTGATATTGCAATTGCCAGGCCACAAGCTCGCCATACACAGAGATGCGTGTAAAAAGTCCCTGGTCCAGATGAAGAGCTTCATGGATGACCAGTGAATTGTTGAACGGTGAATTAAGGTTAACCCCCGGCTGCAATATCATATTTTCAAGGATCGTCCAGCCGGCCCCGGTGGGTTGCGGAAAATATCCCAGGCCGGTGTTATGCTGTTGAAGATAAGCCGCAGCAGTTGCGCCCTGCGGACTAAAATTGGTTATGTTCTGCAAAACTGTCTGATTTTCGGCGGCAGTGAGAGGGGTCCACGTGAGTTCGGGAAATAACTGTCCTAGCTTTGAATCTTGAAGCTTTTGTTTTGCCTGAGCTAACAGTTCCTCCACCTTCTTAACACCGTCCTCCCAGGTCTGGCGGATCAGATCACACAATGGACATGGGATAACTACCGTTGCTTGTTGCAAGGTGGATGCTGCCACCAAACTTAGCACTTTGCTGCCTGCCGTATTGGCTTGCGTCAGGTCTATTGGCAGTTTTTCTGATGGTTGAGAGATTGTGCCGCTGGGATCCTCTTTTTTTCGTTGCGCTGCTGCTGCCAGCGCGCCCAGCGTTGCCGCAGCAGCTGCGCTCAATGGAATGGCAAAAGGTGGGATTGCTGTTTGTGGCGCAGTGACTGGGTTTTCCGTGAAGCTTTGTGTGGTCTGAGTTCCACCCACCGCGCCTTCGCTATTTGCGAACGGGTTGGTGGACGATCCTGCCTGAGGTGAGGACGGATTCTGCCCAACCGGACCCTGCGGCGAGTTGGTGGAAGATCCCTCCTGAGGGGAGGATGGGTTCTGTGAAACCGGGTTCTGCGGAGGCGTGAAGGGCGGGATGTTTTGAAAGGAGCTGAAGAAGTCCACGGTCACGAGTGCGGTCTTCC
>CAZJYB010000205.1:0-7387 GCA_964549865.1 uncultured Anaerolineaceae bacterium | reverse complement strand
CACACTTCCACAAGAAACCATGCTGGGCGCGTTGTGTCATTACATCACACATGCCAGCCTCAAGGATTTCCAACCCATGAAAGCCAACTTTGGGATCCTTCCGCAATTCGCGTTCAACAAAAAGATCGGCAAGCGCGAGCGCGGCCAGGCCTATGCCGACCGCGCCAGCAACATACTGGAAACTTATCTGGAAAAGACAAATGACTAAACGCGCGAGTGTTACCTATCTTGTGTTGATCGCGGGATTATTCATTCTGGTCGTTGGATATTATGCCGTTTCGTTTACGACCGTTGAGCCTGCTGCGGCTTTCTTCGGCGGATCGCGCGCCCTTGCAGACGTCCAGACCCAGGTCGCTTTCGGGCCGCGCATTCCGGGTACCGATGGACATGCCCAGGTAAAATGACGATATAGCGAAAAATCGGAAGAGGATTTACACTTGTATCTTATGGCCGTTCGGGAGTCTTTGCAAAAGGTACGCACCCAATGGGTGGAACGTGTCGCGCGCGACCTGGCGCGCGGCGAAGGCGTACGCGCCGGCTTTGCAGAGCAACTTGAACGGTTTTACGAAATGCTCGAACAAACTGTTGTCACCGGCGATACCGCCTGGCTGGACCCGATCCTTTATGATTGGGGGCGCTCCTCCACCGAGTCGAACCTCGAAAAAGGCGATTACGACGTCTCCTTTGTAATGAACCGCCTGGTCACTCTCTCGATTGAAGTGCTGCGTGAAAATCTCAGCAAAGAGGATGCGCTCGAGGCACTTGCGGCCGTCATTCCAATTCTTTCACACAGCTTGAGCGTGGTCAGCCGCTACGAAATGGAATCGCGCGTCGCTCATATTTCCAACGAGCTTGGCAAAGTGCAGAAAAAATTAGAGGAGCTCGATCGAAGTAAATCGAAGTTCATTTCGGTCGCCGCACATGAGTTGAAAACACCGCTGACGCTCATTGAAGGCTATACATCCATGATGATGGATATCGTCCAGCGAACCACCCGGGACGAACAGCTCGAAAGCATGCTGCAGGGAGTCGACACCGGCATCCACCGTCTGCGCCGCATCATTGATGATATGATCGATGTATCCCTGATCGATAACAACCTGCTCGTCATCAATTTGCAGCCGCTATGGGTCAGCCACCTGATCAAGCTTCTGAAAAATGAATTGAAGGAAGCCATCGCCGAACGCGGTCAAATTCTGCTGGTTCATGAATTTGTGGGAGACAACACGATGATCTTTGGAGACTCGGAAAGGCTTTTTCAAGCATTGCACAATGTCGCATCCAACGCCATCAAATATACGCCGGACAAGGGAACGATCACCCTTAACGGACGCCTGCTGCCCGGTTTCGTTGAACTCACCATCGCCGACACAGGCATTGGTATCTCGCCCGAACATCAAACATCTGTCTTTGAAAAATTCGGTCAGCTCGGCCGCACAGACCTGCATTCGAGCGGCAGGACCAAATTCAAGGGGGGCGGGCCAGGGCTTGGCCTGCCCATCGCACGTGGCATCCTCGAGGCACATGGCGGCAATATTTGGGTTGAATCCGACGGCTATGACGAAGTAAAATTGCCGGGTTCCACATTCCACATCATGCTTCCCATCCGCAATGAAGCATCTGATCCCCAGATCACACAACTATTTAACAATCAGGAAAATCAAACGAAAGATACGGAAATCAGTGCCCAAGAAAACACCTCAACCAACAACCCATCCGCGTGAACGCGCCTTTCTCGTGGGCGTGGAAATTCACGGCCAAAAGGGACATCTCCCGCTTGAAGATTCACTTTCCGAGCTTGCCCTGCTGGCAGAAACAGCCGGCGTGGAAGTGGTGGGAGAACTGACCCAAAAACTTAATCGTCCGAATGTTGAAACCTATATCGGCCCCGGCAAGGTGCAGGAACTAAAAGCGCTCGCCGAGGAGACTCTTGCCGAGGTGGTCATATTCGACGACGAGCTTTCGCCGCGTCACCAGCGCGAATTGGAAAAGGCGCTCGCCCCAAACATTCGCGTGGTCGATCGTACAGGGCTCATTCTCGATATCTTTGCACAACATGCACATACCAGCGAAGGCATGCTGCAGGTGGAACTCGCCCAGTATGAATATAACCTGCCGCGCCTCACACGCGCCTGGACGCATCTCGAACGACAGGCGGGCGGCGGTGGTGGGCGGGCCGGGTCAACCGGCGGCGTGGGTTTGCGCGGCCCGGGCGAAACACAACTCGAAGTGGATAAACGCGCCATCCGCAAACGGATCACGCATATTAAAAAGGAACTTGAGAAAGTGGAAGCGCATCGCATGCGTTATCGTGCGCAACGCAAACGCTCACGTATCCCCACTGTTGCCTTGGTCGGTTACACCAATACGGGAAAATCCACGCTTTTGAATCGCATCTCCAGATCCGAAGTGTACGTGGCAGATCAATTGTTCGCCACGCTCGACCCAACCACCCGCCGCGTTGAATTGCCTGGTAATGACCTTGGGCTTTTTACAGATACCGTGGGATTCATTCAAAAACTACCCACTGCATTGGTTGCGGCTTTTCACGCAACCCTGGAAGAGATCGCCGAAGCCGATTTGCTGCTCCACGTTGTGGATATTTCCCATCCCAATGCCCTTAACCAATTCGAGGCTGTACAGGAAACATTGGAAGAGATCGACGCCGATCATATTCCCATGGTGACTGCGCTCAATAAAGCCGATCAGTTGCAAAACCCCGAACTGGCGCGCGAGATCCTGAAGGATTTTCCCAAAGCCGTTGCCATCTCGGCTCGTAGCGGGGCCGGTATCACAGACCTTCTGCATTTGATCCGCCAGGAACTTTACGAATCATACACGCAAGTTCATATACGACTGCCTTATCAACAAGGCGCGCTCATTTCCCTTTTTCATGAGCTCGGCCAGGTGGAACTTGTGGAACACGAACGCGGCGGTGTGGTCATTCAAGGACGAATCCCGGGCAGATTGCTGGCCCAATTCGCGCCATGGATCGGAAACGGAAAACCAAAGCGAACGGAACCCGTCGAACCCGAAGAGGACCTGGAGGAAGTATGATCTCAAAACTGCTTGATAAACTATCCGAATTCATCGCTCATCGCAAGGGGCTGCTGCCCATCATCGGCCTGCTGCTGATCATGGCGAATTTCATGGTTCAATTCATAATACCCGGAAGCCTGTTTGCAACCAGCAACTTTCTCTTGCATATCGGTCTGGTGATCGCGATCTTCGGCCTGATGCTTTCCTGGGCGTTATAGCTTACCAAAACAGCGGGCTAAGGCAGGCCCGCTGTTTTTATTTCGGCTGGTAAAAAGAGGGGGCGGATTTCGACGGGGTCAAAGGTCCACGCCAAGCTAGTCGAGCTAGACCCCCCCGATTCGCTTGCCCGTATAGGAAATATGATATGAATGAGAACTTGAATAGAGCAGAAGAATTGTTTGAGGTGGATAGAATTTCTGACGCTCTTGAACTTTACGAACAAGAGATTAGGATTGCTCCAAGCAATGTTGTTGCATATGAGGGCGCAGTTAAATGCTTATATAATCTAAGACAGTTTGATAGAGCGATTGATCTGGCTAATAAAGCACTTGATATCAATCCTAATTCGGCTACTACACATGCATTGTTGGCAGAGATATATTATGATCTCACTGATATCGAGACGAGTTGGAGCGAGGCCAAAAAAGCATTTCAGATGGATCCGAACTCGCTCCAGGTACTTCTGACTTATGGAACCTTTTTGCTCACGGATAATAAACTCGATGAGGCAATATCCTTGTTGGAAAAGGCCGCGCAAATTAATCCAGATTCTTATATTGCCCACTACAACTTGTCACAGGCTTATCTACGGAAAAAAAGACCTAAAAGGCAATTATATTCATAGCAGGGAAATTTTCCGCCTACGGCCCACTTTTGCCAAGGGTCTTGGTTACGTTTTTTCTTACATAGATCTTATTAGACCTATTTCGGATGCAATATTTCTTTTTGTTTCATTGATCGCCATTCTGACAGAATATTGGCTAATACTAATATTGCCCTGTCTATATATTGCCTTATTGGTCATTGGCACTATCCTATTGAGGTCTACAAAAAAGTAACAGCTCGTTTCTCTTGGCTTGAGGCCTCGTATGGCGACAGTCTCCCATCCCCACCGAGAATTGACAACCATCTTGAAGATGGTTGTCTCCTTTATTTGCTCACAAATAGCGCTCTGCTTTTTCATTTCAGTCGGTAAAAAATGAGACTTCCGAAATCCCCCAAAATTATATATAATGTATAATCATGAGCATGATCCCAGACCGTGAACTCACACATAAGCCCCTTAAAGAGGAGCTTTTCGACGCCCTGCATCGCCAGATCATTGCTGGCAAATATGGGCCCGGCGACTGGCTGCGGCAGGAGGAGATCGCGGGCCAGATGGGTGTCAGCATGACCCCAGTCCGCGAAGCGCTGGACCTGTTGGTCGCTGCCGGCCTTGCAGAACGCGTCCCCTATCGCGGCGTACGCGTGCGCGAAATGTCCATCAAAGACGTGGCTGATGCTTACGGGCTCAGGTTGATCCTCGAAGCCGTGATCGCGCGTGAAGCGGCAAAAAACATCACGCCGCAACAGATCGCCGGCCTGGAAAATATGCTCAACGAAATGAAGAACCATGAGACCCTCAACGATATGCCACTGGCGCGCCAAATGAGCCGGGAATTCCACCTGGCGATCGCGGACGCATCTGGTAATGACCTGTTGATCAAGTTATATGCGGTTGTGGCAAATGCATTTCCGGACTGGCTGTTGTATGAGGCTTTGTTCCGCAAACCGGAACTGCTGGCAGACAGCATGGCAGCCACACATAATGAACATGTGGCAATGGTCAATGCGCTCAAAAAGGGCGATGCCGAGAAAACGGCTCAGAAATCGATAGAACATCTCATGGAATCCGGCAAGTGGCTGGAGGAATATCTTAATATCCCCGCGAAATTATTGCGCGAAAAAGAAGAGCAGGTTTCATTTCTTGTGCGGAAGGCAAAATAGTGCAGGAGGCAATTTATGTCTGAAGAACTTTATAAACAGATGGCACAATGCATCATCGATGGAGATTCGGATATATCTGTCGAGCTTGCGAAGAAGTCCATCGAATTGAATATGCACCCACTCGAAACCATCACAAAGGGATTTGTCATCGGTGTTAATTACATTGGCGATCAGTTCGGCAAAGGCGAGGCTTTCCTGCCCGAATTGGTCATGGCTGGCGAGGCAATGAAGGCGGCAGTGGCCATACTCGAACCTGAATTACTTAAACTTGGTGAAGCCCGCGAGATGATGGGACGCGTGGTACTGGCAACCGTGGAAGGCGACATTCACGAAATAGGCAAGACGCTCGTCGGCACCATGTTGAGCGCCTCCGGCTTTGAAGTGACCGACCTTGGCGTGGATCAACCCGCCGAAAAGATCATCGGAAAGGCACTTGAGATCGACGCTCATATCATCGGCATGAGCGCCTTGCTGACCACAACCATGGTTCGCCAGCGCGAAGTGATCGAGGAACTGGATAAAGAGGGACTGCGCCCACGTATTAAAGTAATGGTTGGCGGTGCTCCCATCACGCGTGACTGGGTTCAAAAGATCAAGGCCGACGGCTATTCAGAGGATGCCGTGGGTGCAGTAAAGGTCGCCAAGCAA
Organism: uncultured Anaerolineaceae bacterium; assembly: GCA_964549865.1. Lineage (GTDB taxonomy): Bacteria > Chloroflexota > Anaerolineae > Anaerolineales > Villigracilaceae > Villigracilis. The sequence continues at coordinate 1,714 of CAZJYB010000205.1, read as the reverse complement.
CTGGTTGGCAAGGCAGACCCGGAATAATCCTTTCATTTCATAATATAACAATCGCGGATCACATCAAGATGGTTCGTATTACAAGAGATTCACCGCAGCCCTCTCATCCCTGAGGGCGATGTTCAATTGGAGGTGTCTTATGCAACCAAAACTTACACTCCTGAGCGATGAACTGATCGCACGCATCATGGACGAGGCCCATCAACTTCTGTTGAAACCCGGCGTGAAAGTGAACAACGACGAGGCCAGGGAGTTGCTCGCCTCCGCCGGCGCACAAGTGGACCCGGAAACCAATGTTGTCCACATTCCCGAGCAGATCGTACGCAAGTCATTGGAGACTGTCCCACGCGAATTCTTCCTTTATGATTACGATGGCAATCCCGTTGTCAAATATGGAGGCGATGCGGTTCACTTCGACCCGGGCTCTTCCGGTATCGCCATGCTTAACCCGGAAACACTTGAGCATGACACCACTGAAACACCTCATCTCATAAAATTACTCAAGGTGGCGGAACAACTCCCGCAATACGACGCGCAGTCCACGGCGGTCGTGTGTCACGATGTACCGCAAACCATCCAGGATTCATATCGTCTTTACCTGGCATTGATCTATTCCAAAAAACCGATCGTTACCGGTGCTTTCACAAACAAAACTGTGACCGAAATGATCGATATGCTCGCGATCCTCGCGGGCGGGCATGCAGCCGCGCGTGAAAAACCGCGCGCCATCTTCGATGTATGCCCCGCTCCCCCGCTTATCTGGAGCAACTTCGCAGCGGGCAACCTGATCGCTCTCGCACGCGCAGGCATCCCCGCTGAGATCGTCTCTGTTCCATTGTCGGGCGCCGCGGCGCCGGTCACCATGCTGGGGACGGTGACGCAGCATACAGCGGAGTGCCTTGCAGGCATTACCATTCATCAATTGGCCAAAGCCGGCTCGCCGATCGTTTGGGGCGGCGCGGCCTGTATTTTCGACATGAAAAAGGGTGCAACCCCAATGGGCGCGGTGGAGACCGCCATGCTGGACTGCTCCTATGCGCAGGTTGCGAAATCCATCAACATGCCAACACATGCCTATCTGGGTGCATCCGATTCAAAACTTGTGGATACACAAGCCGGGCTTGAAAGCGGCATTAGCTCGATGATCGGCGCGCTCAGCGGCATCAACATGATCTCCGGCTCGGGCATGCTCGATTTCCTCTCCTGCCACAGCGCCGAAAAACTTGTGATCGACGCCGAGGGAATTGCAATGGCAAGGCGCATGCTTGAAGGCGTACAACTGCATACAGAAACACTCGCAACCGGCTTTTATGACGACAAGATCAACTTTAAAGGTGGTGACTTCCTGAAACAAAAGATCACCATGCAACTCTTTAGAAAAGAGCAGCACCTGCCCAGCAACGTGATCGACCGCGACTCCATGCGCAACTGGAAAGTAGCAGGCTCACTGGATACATTCGAGCGCGCAAAAGTGATGGTGAAGGACCTGCTCGCCTCCTACAAACGACCCGAGCTTGACCCTGCCAGGCTGAAAGAGCTACATGCCTTTATGCTTGACCTGTCGAAAAAGGCCGGCGTGCAGGAACTGCCCGTCATCGAAGATTTTCAACCCGCTTGAACAGTATGCTTTATAGTTAATTGGAAAAACGTCCCGAAGGGTGTTGTCAGAAGCTTAAATTACTCGAAATAAACCTTCGGGACGGTGCTTGTGTGT
>CAZJYB010000204.1:0-7405 GCA_964549865.1 uncultured Anaerolineaceae bacterium | reverse complement strand
CTTTGACCTCGCGCGACCTGCCGCAGCATTCCGTGTGGATCGGTGTGACTGATGAAGGACTGGTCTCACGCACCCACGAGGATAAGCAGCCTAAACATTCCGGGAACGATGCGCCGCGCTTTTTGGTGAAGGCGAATACCACCGACACTGTCTACTTCGTCGGCAAGCTGGGCAGGGCCGCCGCAGTGGTCGCGCACTTAATCCCTGAAACGGACAAGTTAAGTGGCGGCTCGATGTTCTATAAGGTCTCGCCGTTGAACGAGAACGATTCGCTTGTTGCTGTATTCGCATTACCTTCGAATCGATCTGAGCTTGGCGCGGATGCTTGTGTGGTCACCGTGACGCGCTTTGGCATGGTCAAGAAATCGCTGATCAGTGAACTGCCCGGTCCTTCTTCGCAGGCATTCCCCCTAGCGCGCGTGAATGAAGGAGATAGACTCGGCTGGGTGGGGCTAACCGATGGAAAGAAAAAAGACATCCTGCTTGTCACTGCGGGCGGCATGGCCATTCGCTTCAAGGAAGACGATGTGCGCCCAATGGGACTCGTTGCCGCGGGTGTGAATGGCATCAAACTCGAAGACAAGGACGAAGTGGCCGGCATGGAAATTTTGCCTGCCGAGGGTGAGATCTTCATCCTGACGAACGATGGCAAGGCCAAACGCGTAGACCAAAAGGAATTCCCCGTGCAGGGACGTTATGGAAAAGGCGTCACCGTTTGGGACCTGCCGAAGAATTCGAAGATTGCTGGAGTGGTTTCAGGCAAGCCAACTACCGTTGCGACGGTTCACTTAAGCAAAGGCGCCGCGAAATCTGTAAGGCTTGATCTCGCCGCGGTGCGCAAGCGCGCTGCCAGCAAGGGCGATGTGGTGGTTGAAGTGAAGCCCGGCGAGGAGGTGGTTGCCGCAGCCGTGGGCTGGACGCTGGAGAGATTTTTACAGGTGAAGAAGGTTGAGGAAGTGAAGAAGACACGGTCCCCGAAGGGGAAAGAAGGAAAGAAGAAGGTTGCTTCTGCAAAATCGACGAAGGCGAAAAAGGCCAAGCCGGTGAAGAAAGCGAAGTCTGCAAAATCTTCGGCGACATCGTCCCCGAAGGGGAAGAAAAAGTCTGTTGCGAAGACGAAGGCAAAACCCGCAGTGAAGAAGAAAAAGAAATAATCGTAAGCGGTATAATGATGCTTGTTAAAGGAGAATCCCATGCGTATTGACTGGCGTAAATTTATTTCTGCCGACCCCGAAGTTCATCATGGCGAACCTTGCATTACAGGTACGCGCATCCCCGTTTCGATGATTATCGGTAGCGTTGCAGATGGTATGTCCATTGACGAGATCATTGACGCGTATCCACAGCTGAAGAAGGAATCTGTGCAGGCGGCACTGGCGTACGCGGCGGACATTATCCGTCAGGAAGTTTTTCTTCCCCTAGCGGGATAGCCAAATGCCGTTAAAAGTTACGGTAGATGAAGACCTGCCGCGTCAGGCTGTGCAATTATTAAAGGAGCATGGTTATGATGCGGCAAGTGTTATAGAGCAGGGAATGGGCGGCTGGAAAGATTCCCAGCTGTGGCTTGCTGTTCAAAAGGATGAAAGATTTCTGGTTACCGCAGACAAGGGTTTTGGGGATATTCGTATTTACCCGCCTGGAAATCACTACGGCGTTTTACTCCTGAGACCTGATGAAGACGGCATTCGCCCGCTGCTTGAACTTTTACAGCAGGTTCTGAATTCATATAAATTGGAAGACCTTGTTGGGACTACGATGGTCGCCAGCCCTAGAGGGATTCGGTTGAGAAGAGGTTAACTGAGGCTGTTACCCTGCAGTGGTTGGACGCTGGAGAGATTTTTACAAGTGAAGAAGGTTGAGGAAGTAAAGAAGAAGAAAGAAGGGAAGAAAGTGGCCTCGTCGAAGCATCCCGTAGGGGCGAAGGGGAAGAAAGCCGCTACAAAGAAGGCGAAAACTTCTGCAAAGAAATTAAAACCTGTGAAGAAAACAAAGACCATGAAGAAGACAAAGGCGAAATCTATAGCAAAAAAGAAAAGAAAGTAAAACGAACCTCACAGTAGGATTCCTACTGTGAGGTTCGTTTCTTGTAAAAGAAATACTTTTTTAAGTTCACATAACCGGTGAATATGCAATACGAAAACCAGTGCTGCCGCTGAGGTAATCAGACTTGTTGCTGTTGCGGCGTGCACAACGGATAGGCCAAAGATCGTTGCCCCAAGAACCTCCACGCAAGGCACGAGAATTTCCTATTTGCTTGCTTTGCGGATTTTTTCCATCTTTATGTTGCTTGTATTCCTGTTCATTGAACCAATCGCTGCACCATTCCCAAACATTACCAGCCATATCAGCACAACCATAAGGCGAATCACCTTGTGGGGAAAACTGACCAACTTCGGAAGTTCCGCCAATATTACTTTCAGTTGAATTTGTCTTCTTTGGGTCGAACTCATCACCCCATGGATAAATTAAGGATTTCCCTTCGCCTTCATTTAGAGGGTTCCAACGTGCAGCTTTTTCCCACTCGGCCTCGGTAGGCAGACGATATTCTTTTTGGGTTTGTTTACTCAACCATTTGCAATACTCCGTTGCATCATTCCACGAAATATTTACTACAGGATGATCACCTTTTTCAGAGGGGAACTGATCGCCATCCCATCCTCTAGGTGGTTTATATTTGCTATCTTTTATGAATGCCTGATACTCGCGATTGGTGATGGGATACTTACTTATGAAATACTCATGAAGTTCAACAGCGTGTTGTGGCTGCTCCCATTCGAGCATTTGCTGCCAGCGACTGCTATTATTGTGTTTTAGAATCCCATCGGCCTGTTCTTTGGTGGTTCCCATTAGAAATTTTCCTGTAGGTATTTTTAGCGTTTGTGGCTCAAATATTAGATGAGTAGCTTCGACTGTGGGCGCAGCTAATGGAGTATCGGCCCGCGCGGTTAGTGTGAAATATAGTCTTAATTCATCAGTCGATAAGCCCGCGAAGTTAACATCTTGCATTTCGGTTTCATGTAATAAAAGGATTCGGCGTACAGCCTCTATCCCGCGCTGAGATAAGAAAAACTTAAGAGCAGAAGGTGGTTCTGGACGTTGTGTCATGCCATCTTGGCCATCCGATTCTTCTTTAAACTTTGAATCATTCCTGTAATATTCTTCCAGTTCTCGCAAATATCGAGGATCTTCTTTTAAAAGCAAGTTGTACAATTCGGGATGCACAGTTTGAATAGTAACGACCTTTGCTAATCGAATTGGTTTAATTCTATTGCCTAACTTTTCCTTCCTCCTATCTGCTAGCTTCCAAAGCATTAGGAATACATTCACGGTGCGTTTTATCTGGCGTGGATTATTACCTAAGCCTTCAGTAAATACTTTTGAGCAATCTTCATGGGGCCAATCTGCGTTTAAGCTAACTACAAAATCGCCCATATCGGTTTGTTCCACGGGTGGAATTTGAAATGGCAATTGAATAATTTTTTCAAGGTATCGCGCACCCTCAATCGTAAAACGTATTCCTTCGCCTTCTTTCATGCCAAGCTCTTTATATTTCATCTCAATGCCGCGCGCAATCACTTCTTGATCTAAGCCAAGCACAAAAATGCAACTTTCAACGTCGAGAAATAATTTGATGGCTTCAAGAACTTCAATGGCCTTCTCGGGCTGACAACGATCAAGATCATCTACAAAAACGACCAGCCTTTTACTATTGTTTGTAATATGCTGTTGAACAAGGGTCTGAAATTTATCCTGAAATTGCTCAAGAAATCGAACCTGTTCAATGTGGATTTTTGTTCGTTCGCGTTGAATTGCTTGTGTTAAATCATCAGTCAATGTTTTTGCCCCTAGTTTTTGCGTCTCTTCTATTAACTTGTTTAATAAACTTGCGCCCGGTATAAAAGATAAACCAAGTTGCACTCCACCCTTTGCGAATATCCCGCCCAGTTTTAACAAATCTATTTTGACCCCACCTACTTTTTCAATATCAATAGCACGATACAACATGGTTTCAAGATGATCGAGTTCTTCTAAAGGTTTGTCGCTCCCTATAGCGGTTTTACGAACTGCTGATAAGACACAAAGTAATAAGGAACGCCATAATGTTTCTTCTTTATCATACTTCCATGCGTCAAACCATGCAATTGTGTAACCCTTGGGTAGCCCTTTGTAGTTGCTCTTAGGTATCCCATTCTTAATCATCTTCATAAGAGAAGTCTTGCCTGACCCCCAAGTCCCAAACACTCCTATAGTTAGTGGTGTATTTCCAGTTTGAATAATATCCGCAAGAGTTTCTACGTAAGGCTTAAAATCGAGAGAGTCATTTACGGTAGACTCGTCGTTGTTAATATACGTTTTTGTTTTTGACATAGGATTATCCTCCTGCAGGCTCTATTTTATCGCCAAAACTTAGAATATTTACGATTAGCCGGGTACTCGTGTAAACCTGCCCCTCCCGCTCAAACTTTCTCGATCTATGATGGACCCATCATCTTACAAGATCGGAGAAGAGTTATGAGCAGGAGATTTGTATTTAATAAGCTGGTTTTAATTGCCTTGTGCGCTGCATTTCTGAGCGCGTGCGGCGCACCCGCCTTCCGTCCGCCGGCGGAAGGCGCGATCATATTCGTGGCCCCGGATGAGCGCAAATTCCCGGGCAACATCTACGGGCAGGGAGAGACCGCGGTCATTTTGGGAAATATGGCAGTGGGAGGCGAGAGCCAGTGGGATCCGTTCGTCGAGGCAGTCGATAAGGAACAGTTCACAGTGGTCACATTTTCTCGTATACACAGTGATGATGAAGGCATCGTCATGGATACCCAAGCTGTCTTCGAGCAATTGAGAGATAGCGGCTACCAAAGCGTGATCTGTATCGGCGCCAGCATGGGCGTGAAGTCTTGCGGAGCCATCGCGGCCGAGCCGGAGATGATCGGGCTGGTGCTGGTGGCAGGCGGGTACAGTATTTACGATGACGCTCCCACAGCGCCGGTGAGCCAGGATGTTCTCGGTCAGCTCCCCTATCCAAAGCTGTTCATCGCCGGCGAAACGGACCCGGCTGCGCTTGCCACGCAGGAAATGTATGGGTTCACAAGTGAGCCCAAGACCCTGGTGCTTTTCCCGGGCGAGGGTCTGCACGGCACGACGATGTTTACGTCCACGGCGCACGGTCAGGAGTTCATCCAGACCATGATCGATTTTATTAACGGTCTGGTGGATCAGGGGTAGTTTTCACGTCGTTGCGAGGAGCCACTTAGTGGCGACGAAGCAATCTCTCACCTCATATTGGGATTGCTTCGCCACACTCGTCGTTTAGAGGCTCGCGGCTCGCAACACCGCACCTGCGGTGGGTGCAGGTGTAACGAAGCGGCATGGTCGAAGCGCGGTTGAGCACCTACGCTTCGACTATGCTCACCGTTCGTCCACACGGCTTCGCCAGTCGCTGCGCTGATGTCACGCAGCACGTGATTTGCCTGGCAAATCATGCGAGACGGCAGGACCGGGGTAGGAGTATAATAGCCTTCAGAATTTCTGAAGGCTATTATATTTAAATGGACGAGCCTTCAGGCGGAGGTCGCACAGATGGAACTACTTACATTGGGTCAAAAGTTTAATGCCGGCGCGGAGGTGTTGATCTGGCACAACACGAATGAAACTTTCATTCCGGACCTTGGATTGGAAACCCGCTTCCGCTTGATCTTGATCGAAAAAGGGACTGGCATCCTGCATGTGAATAGCCAGCGCGCCGCCTTCAACGCCCCGGCTTTGCTATGCCTGAACGAGACTGAAACGGCTGTCATGGAGCAAAGCGTGGATATCAAGGCCAATGCTCTCTACTTTCATCCGTCTGAGATCAACAGCGCCTTTTCCTTCGAGAATGTGCGTGGCGAACTCAATGGCCTGCAGCACACCGCCACACAAGATCAGCATTGGCTCCAGCCTTTCATTGACCCCGTCAGGATGCAAAAGCGCTTGCTGGGTCTTGCACCGATCACGGCAAGTCATCTCGCCTATAAGATGGCTGTCGTTGGGCAGGAACTGAACACCCAGCCTGATCAATACTGGCCATGCCGCAGCCGGTCATATTTCCTCGAGCTGCTGTTCCTCGTCCAGAGGCTGTATTCTGAACCGAATATAGCCGAAGTTGGCATCCTTTCCGATGTCGCCTCCACGGGTGAGATGGGCGAAGTGATCCTGTACCTGCATACCCACTACAACGAAAAGATAAACCTGAACGACCTGGCCCGCCATTTCCATACAAACCGCACCACGTTGAGCCGGGAGTTTCGCGCTGTCACCGGATTGCCGGTCATGACCTACCTCGTCAACCTGCGCGTGCATCTCGCTTCTCTATTATTGCGAAACACCGCGATGTTGGTCACCGAGGTGATGCAACATGTGGGGTTTATCGACGATACACATTTCACCCGCACGTTCCGCAAATACACTCAATCCACACCTTCTGAATATCGCCAGCGTCACTACTTGGTGTTGCAGTAGGCCTTGCAGACATATAAAAATTGCTTTATAGTGCTCGACGGAGTTGGCGGGAAACGCCTATACGATGATGGACGACACTCAAAGTACACCAGTAAATAACAATGAAACTCAGGGCTCGGAAATTCCGATTCCCGTAAACGTCTTTTTGGTCATTAATGGCAGGAAAGCCATTCCACTCGATCAGCGTCTTGTCAGCATTGGTCGCAGCCACGAGAATACCGTGGTCCTGGATGACCCGCGCGTCTCGCGCCGCCATATCGAGATCCGCGTCATCGGTGGCAATTTTGTGCTCTTCGACCTGAATTCCTCAGGTGGCACGTACATCAACGGTCACAAGATCAATCAGGGAATGTTATACCCGGGCGACCTGATCTCTCTTGCCGGCGTAAACATGGTCTTCACGCGTGATACGCGCACGATGAACCAGAGTGCTGATGCATTGGACAAGACATTGGGTCCGGGGCAGCGTCCCACCGCAGTATTCGATCACTCGATGTTCGATAGAAAGAAAAAAAAGGGGACCTGGCGCTAGACCTAATCCTAAGAGTCTATCCGAAAACTCCAGATAATCTACCACTACACTTGCGCCGCACTGCGTGCTTTGCAGTGCAGGTGAGACACAAAGCCTCAAAGCCTCAAAGCCTCAAAGCCTCAAAGACTCTAAGAGAGCGTTTCTTGAGTGAATTTGCCTTCTCTTTTGTACACGGATTTGACGGATTTCACCAACAAACACGGATTTTTTTAAAAGGTTTTTGTGAGAATCCGCGTAATCCGTGCGTTCCGTGTACAAAAAAGCTTTAAGAAACAGTCTCTAAGGAAAAACTTTGTCGTCTCGCATCGGCGTGCCGCCGTTGCTCGCGGCATGAACGATGTGTTTTCGTGCCTTGGTGCCTTCGTGGTAGGCTTTTCG
>CAZJYB010000203.1:0-7415 GCA_964549865.1 uncultured Anaerolineaceae bacterium | reverse complement strand
CGTGTGGCTTCCCCGCGTCGATGGGCGCGCCAGCGATGCCGTATGATCGTCAACAAGACAATCGCAAGAAACAGGAACAGCATGCCATTCCCGAGGAGTTGTGTGTATTGTGGAGCGTACACTATAGAGAGAGCCAGTAGAACAAATAACGCACCCAGAAGGACCGGGATGAAAAATCGTTTCATAAGAAAGAGATGGCTCAACCTCGCAGGAGCAGGTATATCCCGGCCACGATCACAATCAGCCCATTGACGGCCTGCCGGCCCCATGTCTTTTGTCCCCATTTGAGGCTGAGTATTCCCATCCCCAAAAGGAAAACACCCAACCCGATCAAACCATAGCCCAATGGATTCATGCAGGTGATTCCTTTTCCAGCTTTTCCGCAATCGCCTTGCGCGCCCGCCACCATCCCCACTCTTCCTCCAGGACCAGGAAGTCGATGGCCGGATTTTTCCATTTCTCCGAAGCCTCTCGAAATACGGACAGGCTCTTGAACAGATCCATCACCATCGAGCGATGTTTCAGGCGCAGAGGTTTGCCATCCTGCATGGGATCACTCATCTTCAAATAGGCATCTCTCAGTTTCTCTGCGTCTGCGCCCACCTTGTCGATCTTCTCCAGATATTTTATGAAGACGCTGTCAAACTCCCTCAAGCGCGACTCGACTTCATACAACTGCTCATCGCTGATCTCGGTCAGGCGGTTCAGGCCGTGATCCAATGCCCACTGCGCCTGCCAGTTCTTGCGTTCGATCATATTGGTGACGATGATATGAAAATCCTGCTCGAAGGCGACGACGTTCCTCCACAGGGCGTAAACCGGCTCGCCCGCCAAACGGAAATACTCTTCGTTAACTCGCAGCCGCAGAAAGCCTGCCTGGTACTGACGGTCGGTCTGCATGAAGCTGTCGATCTCTTTGGCGCGCGTCAGGCTGTAAGGCAGGTGCAGCACATTCGCTGCCAGTTTGTGACAGCGCATGATGACCTCAGCCAGTTCTTCATCCTGCACGAATTTGCCGTGTTCGTCAATCGTGGCCATCCCGCGCATTACCTCAAGACTATAGCCGACCATAATGTATGGCTTGGCTTTTACATAAATCAGCGGAACGTACGGAGAATAGCTCTCAAAGAATTTTTTCAGGCGGCGGGCCAGAGCCGTCATGCGCGGGTAGCGCCGCACAAGTCGCCAATCTCCCCAAGCCGGCATGAAGTACAGCCTGTACCATAGGAGAAAACCCGCCATCCAGCCTATGAAGAAAATAATTAATATCAATTCAGCTATTGAGGATGAGGGGAAAACGAAGGCAAACAGGTAAACCCATCCCCACATTCCTCCCAATCCTATTAATACAAAGATGCCAACGACAGCCATGATTCGGTTGAAGTATGCGTAACGCATTCCGCGCCGCGGGCGAGCAGCATTAATGATCGAAAGTACGGGCGGAAGGAATACAGCATAGAAAAGGTACACCGAGTTTCCCGTCTGCAGTGTGGCGATACAAGCCAGGCTGCATAACAAGATAAAAATCAGAAAAATCCAGGCTCTTCGCATTACTTCTCCAACGTCCTAAGGTTTGGGTTTGAACCATTTACTAATGGCGTTACCGATGGATTTAACGGTATTTTTAGCAGTCTGTGTGACAACCTTGACCGTGTTTGTAACAGCTTTGACGGTGTTTGTAACAACCTTGACTATATTTTTAGGAGCATCTATGACAGCCTTGGCTATATTTTTAGGAGCATCTGTAACAGCCTTGACAATATTTTTAGCTACATCTGTGACGACCTTGACCGTGTTCTTAACAGTCTCTGTAACCTTTGTAATTGTTTTAGCGGCAGTCTCAGTCACTTTTTTAACTGTCTCCGCCACCGCGTTCTGTGCAGTATTTACTGCCTGAGTAACAGTATTCTTGAGATTGGCTGTGGTGGTATTGATCGAGTTTTCCAGCTTGTTGCCAAAAGCTGTGATCTTATCCTGGTTTTGAATACACCAGGAAACACCAGAACACACTCCGCCCGCCGCCAGCAGGATGCCGCCGACAATGGGTCCTACTCCTGGCACGAACATGAAGATTCCACCTACCGTCGTTAGCAACCCGCCGGCTGCATTCCAAGCCGAGGCTTTGCCATCCTGGGAAAGTTCTCCATCATCTGCATAATCGTCCCGAACATTACCAATTTCTATATAGGCTACTATAGCACCCAACGGAATTGCGAGGGCGCCGCCCACCTTTGCCAACACACCAACCGCTGGAACAGCAGCACCGGAAGTCAAGGTTTGTATGAGCTTAATCGTGCCCGTCACCATAGCCCCAGCGTCCACCACTGCACCGGAAACGGTCCCTACATCGGCTACCGTTTGTCCCTGCTGGATGCCCATAAGTGACATGGCATTCCCAGCAATCGAGGTCATTGCGGTTGCAATGCTGGTTCTATTGAAGGTGTTGTCAGCAGCATTTAAAGCCACCTGCCCTAACGGAGTCTTCCCAACCGCCCAAAGGTTAAGATCATCTACCACTTCCTGCACAGGCGCGAACAGCCCTTGTGCGGATCGGATGACCTTGGATTCCACCCATGAAGAATTAACAGGTACTTCCAACCCCAATCGAGGCAGGGAGCCGTAATCCACCGTCGCGTTGGAAGAGTCTACTGACACGTCCAATCCTTTGTCAAATTGCTCCTGAGTAAGGGGAAGGGGAGGGTTTCTTTGAATTAGCGGCGTCCCTGGCGCAATTGGAACTCCTGCGGGGATAGGAACATATGGACTCGGCGTGGAGGTGACTACCACATCCTTTTTATCATCATCTTCGTCATCAATGGGAGGCGTAGGCGGCAAAATCGGATTAACCGGCGGCGGTGGGTCAAAGCGCACCGAGGATGCAAGGATGCCCCCAGATGAAGTCTGTTGCGCCTCATCTTCTTCCCTGCGATAAAACTGGTATGCCAATGTGCCAGCCGCAATCAAACCAAGCGGACCAAGAAGGTTGTTGACGTTCGCGAATCCGCTGCCAGTGCTCGCATTGGAAGAGGAAGATGCAGTTGAACTCAAAGCAGATCCCACCGCGCCTTCGCTATTTGCAAACGGATTGGTGGACGACCCTCCCTGGGTTGGAGCTGGGCTTGCACCCTTATCATCCCCGAAGGGGGCACCCGTCCCTTGGACACCTTTATCATCCCCGAAGGGAGCTCCCAACCCTTCGACTTCGCTCAGGGCGAGCGGGAGAGGGGATTGGGGCGGGTTGAACGGCGGGATGTTTTGAAAAGAGCTGAAGAAGTCCACGGTCACGAGTGCGGTCTTCCTGGATTCGTTATGGGCTACGTCGGTCACCATGACCGTGATAAGGTAGGTACCGGTGGGAGCTTTTGTGCCGTCCTTGAACACCCCATCCCACAGTACTGTCTTTGTGTTTCTTCCCGTTCAGGGATTCTTCCCAGACCACCTTCTTGAAGCGTTCGTCCTCGTCTTCGATCACGAATCGGAGCATGGACAGTTCGCTGCCGTTATCTACGATCTCGAAATAGACCGGGTCGCCCAAGGCAGCCTGCTCGGTCATGTCGATGGTAGGAAAGGTGGTATCGACTTGTATTTCCTGCAATGGACTTTCTGTGAAGAGGCCTGCGTAGTCTCGTGTAATCGCCTGATAAGTATGCCGTCCGTCTGAGAGCGTGATGGGAGTGGTATATGCCACATAAGGCGCGCCGTCGATTGAGATCTGCGTACTGGCGATGCCTGAACCTGAATCGGTCGAAATAACCGTGATCTGCGGGAGGGTGATGTAGTAGTTGTTGCCCCCCATTGTTCCCGTTACAGGAAGGTTAAGAAAAGGTGTGACGGTGTCGATGTTGATGGCTAGTGCGGGGGTTTCAGCGCAAAGCCCGGCATAATCACAGGCGCGGAACATGATGCTGTACGCGCCGTCAGTAGTGAAAGGGACGTCGGCGATGTATGCGTTCCAGGTATTTCCGTTATCCAGCGAATAATCAAAGGATGCGATACCGGATAGATTATCGCTTGCGACCCCGGAAGCCGTCACGGAGGAGATGTAATAGTTGTTCAACCCAGGCGTCCCGTTGAGCGAGCCGCCGACTTGCGGGGTCGTCAGGTCAATTTTGTAACTGGTTGAGTCGCTGTCCGACTGTCCGGTGGCGGAGTCCACGCGATAGGTGATCGGGCCTGTGCCTTCAGCCATAATGGGGATAGAACAGGAGGTTGCTCCGCTCTGGCAGGCGAAGGCAGTGCCATTGACTGAGCCGGAGATGATGACTGCTGCTCCTTGAGGATCGGAGGCATTGAGATAGAGCGTGTAACTGTCCGGGCACCAGCTATTGACTTCGGTGCTGGAACACACAAGGCTCGCGGTGATCGTGGGAGGATAGATGGGAGTGGGAGTCGGTGGGTCTTCGGGGCATACCACGCATTGGTCTGCACGGCAGCAGCCAGTATTACAGTTGAAGCCCGGGCCGCCGTTGCATGAGGCGGTGATCCCTTGCGGATAGAATGATTCAAGGATGGGGGGATTTTGAGGGATCGCAACGATCTCTCCGTTATGTTCGATGAATTCGGGTTTCTCGCCGAGAGGCAATAAATAAATGAGGACGACAAGCAGCACCACGATGAAAAGCCGCGCCGGTTCAAATAATCTGGAAAGAAAACCGAGATCACGTTGAGTGGGCTTTTGCTTGAGGCTCATTATCCCTCCTTAGGGCGCTCCCCATTGTACATACAAGTGAGATGCTTTTCAAGCCGCAAATTTGAAAGGCGGCCGGGCGTGGGAGTTCCACTTTTCAGAATGAATCTAAAGATTATTTTGCTACCGTACATTTGAACCGCGAAGCCCGCAAAGTGCGCTAAGAAAACCTTTACCGATAAAGCTGGCACACGTAAATCTTTGCGTTCTTTGCGCCCTTAGCGTTAAAAATACTACTATGTACGGTAGAGAAAAGATTATTAAAACACTATACTGATTGGCAGGCTACAAAACAGGCTTCAAAAGTGGGTGATTCTCCCGAAGCAATCCCCCTCGCACATTGTCCCTCATACGGTTCTCCAGTAGGGTTTTTCGTTGATTTGGAATTGACGAAGCGCCTTTCTTCATTGTACACTCAATGGATGAAAAAGACTTCTGCACTCGAGGGCCTGATCAAAACTTTAACTTCATCTGAAATGAAGTCATCCAGCCGGCCCTGGGACTGGCAGGCAAACCTGTTGGTCATTGCTTTGGTGCAAATTTCCTCGACGCGGCTTGCCATCACCGAATGGGTGCCTTCATTGAATGTGACCCAAACCATCAGCTTATATGCCGTGGTTCTTGGGCTGGCACTGGGGTACAGTTCGTTTACGCGCAGAAATGTGATCTGGACCGCTGTTGAATATGGTTTGTTGCTCATCCCCATGCAGTTATTGACGGCAATCGAGCGAACAGAAAATACCTACAACGATCTGAGACATTTATTTTTGCGCCTGCTTGATTCTTTTACCCTGTTCCTTAAAAATCAACCGGTATACGATACACTGTTTTTCGTGTTATTGACTGTTGCCGGCTTTTGGGTGGTGGGAATATACGCGGGATATCGATTTGCAAGACATGGGGATTTTCTAGACGTCGCGCTCGCGCCGGGTCTGATCGTATTATTAGTACAGATCTATGATCCGTGGATGCCCTGGCGCGCCTGGGGGGTCGCAGTTTATGTCTTTGTGGCACTTGCATTACTGGGCCGCATGCATTATCTCAACAACAGGGACAGGTGGAAACGGCAGCATGTATTTCTTTCATCAGACACTGAATGGGAGTTTTCGCGCAGCGTCCTTTCAGCTGCTGCGCTCGCCGTGGTCATCGCGTGGACACTGCCCGGCGCGGTGACCAGCATAAAGCCCGCCGCTGAAGCCTGGCAAAACTTTACCCGGCCGATCATTGAGCGGCTTTCGGATGCGGTCAGCGCGTTGGATTCACCCTATGGAACTTCTTCAGGAGGTGACTTCTACGGAACCGATCTGAAACTGGGAAACAACGCGCCCGTAAGTGATACCGTGGTGTTTTATGTTGAAGTAAAAGAAACCGATATTAAAGTCCCGCGCTATTACTGGCGCGGCCGCGTCTACGATCAGTATGAAAACGGTCAGTGGACCAGCACCAGTTCGCTGCAGCGGAGTTTCAACCCGCACGAGGATGAAGTTCTGCTGGCCGATGCCCTCGATCGAAGCGAGGTCGATTTTGAGATCACTGTGAATTTTCCAAAACAGGAACTGCTTTACGCACCTTCCGAAATGATCTGGGTTAACCGGGCAGGCCGCATGATCGCGAATCCTGTTGCAGAGAACGCGCTTGAGGTGACTGCCTGGTTCACAGATGCGGCTCTCGCCGCGGGAGACAGGTACGAGGTCCGCACCTTGATCGCGAATCCCACGATCCAGGATTTGCGTGCAGCCGGCACGGACTATCCCGCCTGGATCACAGAAAGTTATTTGCAGGTGCCCGCAGAGATGAAACCTCAATTACAGGAGCTGGCCGGGAAGATCACTGCCTCATACAACATACCTTACGATAAGGTACAGGCGATCACCTCCTATTTAAGGCATGAGATCGAATATGAAACCAAGATCACCGAGGCCCCACCACAAGGTGAAGACCTCCTGCTCTGGGTATTGTTCGACCACAAAAAGGGGTTCTGCATGTATTACGCCAGCGCCGAAGTGCTGCTGCTCCGCACACTGGGCATCCCCGCACGCATGGCAGTGGGCTTCGCACAGGGACAATACGATGAAGAGAAGGGCCGTTACACTGTAGCGCGTTTAAATTCGCATGCCTGGCCGGAGGTGTACTTCCCGGGCGTTGGCTGGGTGGAATTTGAACCCACAGCAAACCAGGCCACGCTTAACCGCCCGCGGGCAACCAATGAAAACATCTCTAATAATGAAGCAAACGGAGGTCTTGAGAATAACCCGCCGGTGTTACCGAATGAAGGACTTGAAAACCTGCCGGGTTTTGACCCCACGCTTGCTGAAGATGAAGGCCTGCCTGTTACCAGCCAGTCGAATCCATGGCAGCGTTTTTTGGCCGTGCTCTCATTGCTTTTCCTGTTTGCAATTGGAATATACCTGGTGAAGCGCTTCGCCTTAACAGCGCGTTTGCCAGTATACTTGGTGGAAAGATATGCAAAAAGTGGAAGTTCCCCGCCACGCTGGCTTTCCAATTGGGAAAAATGGTCGAGGCTTCTACCGATCGAAAGAGCCTTCCATACCATTAATCTAAGTCTGCGCTGGCTTGGTGAAACACGACCTTCGTATACTACGCCGGCCGAACGTGCGCGAACTCTTGCAAAGTTATTGCCCGCCGCAAATGAAGCGATCGGTCAGCTGGCGCACGAACACGAGACCGCGCTCTTCACCTCCCGTTCTGCGAACCTTGCGCTTGCACG
>CAZJYB010000202.1:0-7426 GCA_964549865.1 uncultured Anaerolineaceae bacterium | reverse complement strand
CTGTGTTAATTTGCCCAGCTT
Source organism: uncultured Anaerolineaceae bacterium (assembly GCA_964549865.1). Classification (GTDB taxonomy): domain Bacteria; phylum Chloroflexota; class Anaerolineae; order Anaerolineales; family Villigracilaceae; genus Villigracilis. The sequence continues at coordinate 7,405 of CAZJYB010000202.1, read as the reverse complement.
CTCGAATCTTTTGAAGTTATCCTGCTTCGTATTCCATGTGTCGTATGGAAAGCCGGTGACGAGCAGGCTTTTCTGCAATTCGTTCGTTTTGGATGCCTGGATCCTGATCCCATTCAAGTATGCGCCTTTGCCGCGTTCAGCGGAAAACATTTCGTCGCGCAAAGGGTCGTAGATAGCGGCCAAACTTAAGTGACCCTGTAAAGCAAAGGCAATGCACACACAAAAGATGGGGATGTGATGCGCGTAATTCACAGTCCCATCCAGCGGGTCGATATACCAGATATCCTCGTTCTCCCCCTTGATCTCGCCGCTTTCTTCAGCCAGGATGTGCCCGCCGGGAAAGCGCTTGTTTATTTCGCTAATTAAATAGGCTTCAGAGGCATGGTCTGCTTCCGTGACAAGATCGATCACGCCCTTGTATGTGATGTCATGTTCCTTGTTATACCCTTCGCCCAGAATGGCGCCAGCGGAACGTGCAAGGCTTTCAATTTCAGAGAGAGTTGGTTTTGTCATTTTGTATTCCAAATTCGGCGTCCAAGGGCGGAGAGGGCAAAGTCCACGGCGAGGACCGCGGTGCGGTTCTGTACATCGAGGATGGGGTTCACTTCAACGAGGTCCATACCGATCAGTTTCCCGGTCTCGGCGATCATTTCACAGGCAAGGTGGGCCTCGCGCTGGGTAAGTCCCGCGGGAACGGGTGTTCCAACACCGGGCGCATGCTGCGGATCGAGCGCGTCGAGGTCGAGGGAAAGATAGATGCCGTCGACATCGCGGCTCACCTGTTGAATGGCTTTTTCAACGACCGCCACCATTCCATAACGATCGACCTGCTCCATGCCCATGACCATCGCTCCGGCCTCGCGCAGGTTCACCTTTTCACCCGGGTCGATGTCCCGTGCACCGATGATGGCGATCTTTGCCGGGTCGATCACGGGGATCGCCTCATCCCATAATTGTACGAGGCTTTTATCGCCAAGCCCGGCAAGCGCAGCAAGCGACATGCCATGGATATTCCCGGAGGGTGTGGTTTCATGAGTATTGAAATCGGCATGCGCATCGAGCCAGATCACGCCAATTTTTTTATTTCGCGCCGCGCCGCGCACAGAACCGATCGAAAGACTATGGTCGCCACCGAGTACAAGCGGGAAATGCGCGGCCTGCATGGAGGTGGCTACCGCGCCGGCCACGCGCCGCGACATGGGGATGATGCAATCCACATATTTTAATTTCGGGTTCGAGATCGTACACATTTCAGCAATGGGCACTTCGATGTTGCCCTCGTCCTGCACGGTGTACCCAAGCTCTTCAAGCTTGGGCTGTAACTGTGCATAACGGATCGCGCTTGGGCCCATATCCACACCGCGGCGGTCCGCGCCGAGGTCAATGGGCACTCCGATGATGTCAATTTGCATTTCTATCTTCTCCAATATGACCGTTCATATATAAGGAAACCATGTTGCGTCCCTGATCTTTGGAATGATATAGGGCGTGATCTGCGGCGTGCAGGATGGCTTCACCGTCAATTCCGTGTACAGGGTACCCTGCCACGCCGGCGGAAAAGGTTACGTGCAAATTCTGCCCGTTAAAATCGAACGGTTTTTCAGTATACCCCTGCCGCCAGAATTCGGCGCGTTCATATGCGTCTGCATGCGTGGCGTTGGGCAGCAGGATCACGAATTCCTCACCGCCATAGCGGCAGACGATATCGCCTTCGCGCGAATTTGCCATCAGGAAGTCGGCCAGGTCTTTCAAAACCAGGTCGCCGCATTTATGGCCGTAAGTATCGTTGAATTTCTTGAAATGATCCACATCCATCATCACAACGGAAACGGGTGTGCCTTCGCGTGCGGCCCGCGCCACCTCTTTATCCAGGGTCTCGGAAAGGAAACGGCGATTGAATACGCCGGTCAGCCCGTCGCGTATGGCCTGTTCCTGAAGCGCAGCTTTCAATTCTTCAACCTCCGCAATCTTCCCCCACAGGATCTCGTTCATTGCCATCAGATCGTTTTGCGACTGCTTGCTTTCTGTAATGTCGTGGGCAACGATGACGCGCCCATCCAATTCTCCTGAGATGGCATCATATAACGGGGTGACCACGATCTGCAGCACACGTGGGTCTTCGCCGGGGATTTCCACCTCTTCACGCGTCTGTTCGGTCGATAAAAAACGATTAAGGAGTTGCGGCCATTGGCGGAAGATCTCCATGGGGTCGCGGCCGATCAGCTGATCTCTCGACCGGCCAAGCCATTTTTCCGCCACGGTGTTGGCGTCCAATACGCGGTCATGCGCGTCCACCACAAAGACCAGTTCCGGGATGTGCTCCATGACCACGTCACGCGCGATCGGCACCAGATCCAGCAGGCGGGTACGGAAGATCGCCGAGCTGATCAACCCGATACTGATCATGAAGGAGATGGGAGTGAGATCGATCGGCAGGATGAATGACGGCGCCAGGTTGGAGATCAATTGATACAGGATATTGATGATCCACGGGATGAGCGCAGCCACGATCAGGAAGGCAAGTTGTCTGCGAAAAATATTCCTGAATTCGACAAAACGCCAGATCAATAGAGCCGTGGCGACCCCATTGAGCAAATAACTTTGGACAAGGGCCACCCAATACCATGGGCCGCGCTCGATCACCAGCGGGCCTCCGTTCTCCAAAAAAGGTCCTACGGATGAATAATACAAATGGAACCAGCGCTCCGAAAAGATCAGCGTGAGAGAGATCAACGGAATGATGCATAATGCGGCAATATACGGCCGTGCAAGCATCCTGCTTTGGTTCGAGTATTTCAGCGTGAAGATCAGCCAGAAGATCGGCTGGCTCAGGATGCCGATATTTTCGATCTTGAGCCAGAATAGTTTGACGTTTAGTTCCGATGAAAATGTGATCATGGCATAGGCAAACGACCAGATCGCCAGCGAGACCAGCGTAAAGATCATTACCACGCGGCCGGAGGCTTCGTACTTCCACGCCAGAAAGCCCGCGATCAAAACCGCGACCAGGGCGTTAAGAATGAGAATGGCCCCGAATAAAACCCACTGAATATCCATGATCTTTATTTACGCCGTCCTGTAATATCCGGCATCCACTGAATAGACACGGCCGCGTTTGATGACCTGCTTTACGAGATTCGTTCCATAACGATAACCAAGCTGACGATGATCCGAAACGGAGAGGATCAACAGGTCCGCCTGTTTGCCCACCTCGACGGAGCCGATCTGGTCGGACCTGCGAATCGCGTGCGCCGAATTGATCGTCGCGGCAGCGATGGCCTGTGCCGGGGTCAATTTCATATAGCGGCACGCCAGCGCGATCGCGAACTGCATGGACTCGTTCCATGAAGTACCGGGGTTGCAATCTGTGGCGAGCGCCAGTATCGCATCCGCCGCGATCAGTTTATGCGCGGGTGTGTAATCATGCTCGGCAAGCCCGAACGGCGTGCAGGGCAGCGCGACCGCCACGGTATCCGATCTGCCTAGCGCGGCGATATCTGCATCAGATGTTCTCACCAGATGATCCGCAGAGGCGGCACCCAATTCCGCTGCCAGGGCCGCGCCGCCGAGGTTGTCGAATTCATCCGCGTGGATCTTGAGCGGAAATCCGAGTGAGCGGGCCCGGGTCAGGACCTGACGCGATTGTTCAAGAGTAAAGGCCTTTGTCTCGCAGAAGACATCCACAAAAGGAAGGGGCAGGCGCGGCGCATGCGTCTCCCACCACTCCTTGAGCATCGGGAGCATCGTGTTTGTAACCTCGTCGGTATATCCCTGCGAATTATCTTTGAATTCTGATGGGATCGCATGCGCCCCGAGGAAAGTGATCGCAAGATCGAGAGGGCTTTCATCGTCGAGTGCGAGCAACGCCTGGAGCAAACGCAACTCCGTGGCGGTCTGCAACCCATAACCGGTTTTTGCTTCCGCTGTGGTGGTACCGTGGGCGAACATGCGAAACAGGCGCGGGCGCGTCTCGACCATAAGTGTTTCCATGCTGGCTGTACGCGTCGCTTTTACTGTGGAGAGAATTCCGCCACCCGCGGCAAGAATATCGAGATAAGGCGTGCCGGACATTTTCATCTCGAACTCATCGGCGCGGTCCCCCGCCCAGATGAGATGTGTATGCGGGTCGACAAATCCCGGCATCAACACACAGCCCCCCGCATCGATAGTTGGCTCGTCTGGATAAGCAGCTTTTAATTCCTGGGTTGCACCCACAGCCACGATCTTTTCATCGCGTACGATCACCCCCCCATTTTCGATGATGCCCAAAGTACCCAGGGCTTTGCCTCGTTGAGGACCACCGCCAAGAGTAAGAAGTTGGGAGGCAGAATGAATAAACATAAGTGAATTAAACCACAGAAAACCAGGCGTCATTAAGAACGAATGTAGCATTAAAGGCCGGTCGCAAAATTCCGCCGAAATGCCCAGATATGCTACCTGCAAAATCCGAAATCGGCATATCTGGTGTTCGTACCATTTGCTTAATCTTTAGTTGCAAGAATAACGTCATACGGGTGGAAATAAATTTACTGTCAATGCCCTTTTTGGCATCAAAAAATACCTGTTTTCATTCCTGTAAGACTAACACAACTGTTAGGGAATTGCCCCTTGACTCACTTGCCTTTTTCACAAGACGATGTAAAATAAGAATATCCTGTTGGAGGTCTTCCCAGGAAATAACGAGGAAAGGAGATATACCCCATGTTATTTACCCCCAAAGAAAAAGGCCAGGGTCTTGTTGAATATGCGCTGATTCTCGTTTTGGTTGCCATTGTCGTTATTGCGGCTTTGATGGTTCTCGGACCGATCATTGGTAACGTCTTCAGCGAGATCAACTCCAGCCTCTCCGGTGTTGGTTAATCCACCCATATCGAAAAAAAGGACCTTGTTTTCGGACAAGGTCTTTTTTATTTCTTATTAAAGAAATAAAAGGTTTTCACGATCAAAGAACACAGGCTGCCAGCCCGGCAGGTCAGTCGTAAAGTGTTTCGCCCGGTTGAAGGTCCGCCAGTTCCAAAGCCCTGCGGATCCGCTCCGACCGCGTCGAAACCGGAGGCAATCCATAGATCGCAGGACAAGGATCCAAAGCAGGGCGGTTAGGATGACCAGAAGCGCAAAGACCGCTAAAAAGGTTTGCATCCTAGCCTTTTTGCATTCTTCGCAAAGCCAGGAAGGCAGCGAGATTAAAAATTACGGTCGTCAAAGCTACAAAAACAAAGCCGTATTGCTGATATATCAAAGTCGCGAGAAAAGCACCCAGCGCACGTCCCATGGAATGACCGGTGACATTTATGGATAAAATGGTTGCGCGCGCCGAAGGTACAAGTTCCGTCATTAACGGGATATGGCTGACCATGATGTATTCAAATGTGATATAGAACAGGAACAGACCGATCAACGCGCCGGTCTGCGTTTGCCCGATAAATGGGAGCAAAATGGCGGCAAGCGCGTTCCCGATCAAGCCAATCGCCAGCGCGAGTGGCTTGCCCAGCCTGTCTGTAGTGAAGGCCACCAATCCCTCGCCGCTTAATTCGGAAATGCCGATCACTGCGGAAGCCCCGGCGAGCGCCGCGATCTTCAATCCAAAAGAATCCTCCAGCCAGACGCCAAAAACTACATTGACCAATTCATTGCCTGCGCTCGCCCATAAGGCAATCGAAATCCCTGCGAGAGCGGGAGTGGAAGAAAACACGGCGCGATAGCCGTCGCGCCAATTGGAAGCCGGTTGATGATGCGGGTCCTCGCGCGGCACGATCCGCCAGATCACGAACAACATAACAATTCCAAGTACGGCCAGCAGCGGGAAAGGGGCAGACCATCCAGACCTGTTAATAAGAACACCCATGACCGGTATGCCGGCGATGAACGCCATGGACCAGGCCACTTCTGTGATGGCCAGAGCCGTGCCGCGCTGCTCATAAGGAACCCGGTCCCCAAAATATGCCTGCATGGATGGGTCAAATATGAACTTGCCGATCATGGCAAGCATGAGCGCAATGACCAGGGTCCACAATACCGGATAAATGGCCACCACGCCGACGCCCAGCGTAAAAATCACGATCCCCATAAGCATGCCGAATTTTCGACCCCGCCGGTCTGCCAGAGGAGCAAATATCGGGCTGGTCGCGCCGATCAGTGAGCGGCCTGTCATAAGCAGAGACATGACGGAGATATCTACACCAAGGCCGCGTGCAAAAATCGGCAGAAATGGATAAACCATGCGGTGTGCGGTATTCAGGATGGTGCGCAAGAGCATGAAGATGAGGAGTTGAAATCGAAGTCTCATGTGGACTTTATTCATCCCTTTTACAGACATGGAATATGGGGCATTAGCGACCCGCTGAATTCTACCGCTTGTCTCATCAATTGGTATGTTTTTGAGCTGATTTGCAGTCTAGATTTAAACGTCAAGTTTAGATACGCATGGCACACCTGCTTGCGGCACTCTCTAACCCGTTTGAGGAACTAAATCATTTTGCAAATTCATGCAGGCAATCTTAAGATCAACCTTCAAGGAAAACAACTCTTTGAAAGCTGGTTGTAACTAAAAACCTGCAAAAATTTATTGACAGCGTTCGTATAACCTGCTATCATCCCGCAACTGAAGTAGGGAGTAGCCACCCATAAGAACGGGTCGGTTAGTCGTCAATACAGAGCAGTATTGCTCTCGGCTAACCGTACGTGTATCCACACAACTGGCGAGACTACCACGATTTTCGTGGGGTCTCGCTTTTTTGTTTCCCCACCACAAACCAATCAAGGAGTGTACGTTATGCAGGAATCAATCTGGTTGTGGATAGGCTTCAACCTGTTCGTGTTGTGCATGCTGGCCCTGGACCTGGGTGTATTTCATCGTAAAGCCCATGCAGTCTCGACCAAAGAGGCCATCACCTGGAGCCTCGTGTGGATCTCATTATCGTTGATCTTTAATGCATGCATCTATTTCTTTTGGGACAGAATGGTGCCTGGCAGCGATTACACAAACCGCGAAGCTGCCCTGGCTTTCCTTACCGGTTACCTGATCGAGAAGTCACTGAGTGTCGATAATATATTCGTCTTCATCCTGATCTTCTCGTTCTTTGCGGTGCCGGACGCCTATCAACACCGCGTGCTTTTCTGGGGCATTCTGGGTGCGCTGGTCATGCGCGGCATTCTCATCGCCGCAGGCGCCGCCCTGCTCAATCAGTTCCATTGGATCATTTACATTTTTGGAGCCTTCCTCATCTTCACTGGCATCCGCATGGCGCGCCATCAGGATCAGGAGGTGCAGCCTCAAAATAACCCAGTGGTTAAATTTTTCCGTAGGCTGATGCCGGTCACTGAAGGCTTTGAGGCCGATAAGTTCTTCGTCCGCCGAGCCGGTGTCTTGATGGCAACCCCGCTTTTCCTGATCCTGCTGATCGTG
>CAZJYB010000201.1:0-7446 GCA_964549865.1 uncultured Anaerolineaceae bacterium | reverse complement strand
TGGCTGCCACTCGTCATCCCTCACTTCTTCGCGAATGCATATAATGTGTTTCTCCTTCGTCAATATTTCATGACCCTGCCGCGCGAACTGGATGAGGCAGCCATGATAGACGGCGCCAGTCCATTACGTGTCTTGTGGTCTGTGATCATTCCCCAGTCCTATCCGGTTTTGATGGCAGTTACCGTGTTCCATATCGTGTTTGCATGGAACGATTATTTCAACCCGTTGATCTATCTGTCGACAAGCCGCGACAATTGGCCGATCTCGATCGCGCTTTCCACATTTAACGGTATGTACGGGCAGAAGCCCCAGCTCATCCAGGCCGGTGCCTTGATGGCAATCGTTCTGCCCCTGATTTTGTTCGCCGTAGCCCAACGTTTCTTCATTCAAGGCATTGTCGTTACCGGCGTTGAAAAATAACTGAACAGGACGCTGGTCTGCGCTAGGGCCGCTGATGTACGTTGTACAAAATCAGCAGGCCTTGCCGAAGATCAGCGTCCTATTTTATAGGGAATGAGACAAGGAAAATTTATGCTGAAAGTTGCGGTGATCGGCGGCGGTTCCACGTATACACCTGAATTAATTAATGGATTTCTTGTACGGCTTGAGAAGTTCCCCATCAACGAGCTTTGGCTCATGGATATTGACCAGCAGCGCCTCGACGTCGTCGGTGGGTTCGCCCAGCGCATGGTGGAAGCGAAAGGCTCCCCTTTCAAGGTCATCCTGACAACTGACCAACGCGCGGCGGTAAAAGATGCAGATTATGTCACCACGCAACTGCGCGTGGGACACATGGAAGCACGCAAACAGGACGAATATCTCGGTTTACGTCACGGTTTGATCGGCCAGGAAACCACGGGCGTGGGCGGCATGGGCAAAGCCTTGCGCACCATACCGGTCATTCTCAAGATCGCCAAAGATATGCAAGAACTCGCCAAGCCCGGGGCAATGCTGGTTAACTTTACCAACCCGGCCGGGCTGGTGACACAGGCCTTAAGCAAATATGCAGCCGAGACACCCTCCGTGGGCGTGTGCAATGTACCTATTGGAGCGAAGACGCATATCCTCGAGGACCTCGAGAAGGCTACCGGTCGGAAGATCGAAGCAGAACGAGCCGAGTTGAAAACCCTGGGATTGAATCATCTCTCCTGGCATCGCGGTTTTACGATCGATGGCGAGGACGTCTGGCCCCAGGTCATTCAGACTTACATCGAGAAATTGAAAAAAGATGAACACCCTGAGTGGGATCCGCGCACAATTGAAGTCCTGCGCATGATGCCCAATTATTATCTACAATATTTCTATCATACGGATAAGAAACTAAAAGAACAGGAAAAATGGCCGCCATCGCGCGCCGAGGAAGTGATGGAAGTGGAGAAGGATCTGCTCCGTGAATATGCAGACCCGCATCTCAAGGAACCGCCTGCAGACCTGATGAAGCGCGGTGGTGCATATTATTCGACCGTCGCCACTCAATTGCTCAACGCACATTACAACGACCTGGGCGAGACGCACGTGGTCAATATCAAAAACAACGGTGCAGTGAAAGAATGGCCGTCAGACTGGGTTTTGGAAATTCCATCCACTGTGAAGAAGAGCGGCATTACGCCCATCCCAACCGAACCTCTGCCGATGTCTCAATTCGGCTTGATCGCCGCAGTCAAGGCCTATGAATTGCTCACTGTGGAAGCAGCTGTGCATGGCGACCGCGAGGCAGCCTACCAAGCCTTGCTGGTTCACCCCATAGGCCCAAAAGCAGACAAAGTGCAATTGGTTCTCGATGATATGCTGCAAACCCATCGCGAACACCTGCCGCAGTTCTTCAAAAAATGATGACAAAAGAAACGCCCACAGAGGCGTTTCTTTATCCAAACTCCAAACCACGGGACATTTTATATAGAGTTTGAATGAAATATTATCTGGGAATAGACATCGGCGCGACAAAAACTGCCGCGCTCATTGCTGATGAGAATGGCAACATGGTGGGTACGGGCCACGGAGGGCCAGGCAACCATGAAACCGTGGGATTCGATGGGATGGAAAAAGCCCTGTGTGACTCAGTGACCGCCGCGCTTGCCGGTGCGAACATCTCAATTGACCAGATCACGGGCGCCGGCTTCGGGATTGCCGGCTACGACTGGACATCTGAAGAAAAAGATATGCAGGCCACCATCAACAAACTGGGCCTGAAGGCACCTTATAAAATGGTGAATGATGTAATGCTTGGTTTGCTCGCCGGCGCAAGTGAAGGCTGGGGGGTGGCTGTCGTTTCAGGAACAGGCTGCAATTGCCGCGGCCGCGACAGGGAATACAAACGCGAGGGTCGCGTCACTGGCTACGGAACCACCATGGGAGAAGGCGCAGGTGGAAGCGAACTGATCTGTCGCACCATGCAGGTCATTGGTTATTCATGGACAAAACGCCTGCCTCCGACTGCGCTTGCCGACGCGTTCATCAAGCACTTCGGCGCGAAAGACCTTGAAGATCTGATCCATGGATATACCGCGCACTATTATAAAATAGGTGCTCATGCCGCACCCCTCGTTTTTCAGGTGGCAGAGCAAGGCGACCCCGTTGCCCGCGATCTTGTGCTCTGGGCAGGCAGGGAACTTGGAGAAATGGCAAACGCCGTCGTCCGCCAGCTTGATTTCGAGGATATCGAATTTGAGGTTGTGCTGATCGGTTCCGTGTTCAAAAGCGGCGAAATACTGATCGCGCCAATGCGCGAGACGATCCACGCTGTTGCGCCCAAAGCAAAACTAATTCGCACCGAGGTCAAACCCGTTATCGGCGCAACCTTGCTTGGAATGGAAGCCGGTGGGTTATCGCTCGCACAGGAACGGCGCGAAAAGATCAAGTCATCCCTCGCAAAATGAAGCGCATCGACTCTTTTCTGATCCTTATCCTGCTCGCGGCTTTAATAAGTTTTTGCTCACCCATGCAGTCTCCTATCCCTCTGCCTCCCGAAGAAAAGTCCTTTCGGATCGTGGCTTACGCCACCGACGCGATCGTCGCGGAGCTCATCCCCTACGAGCAATTGACCCATATCAATTTTTCCTTCCTTGTCCCCAATGTAGATGGGACTTTCGCACCCCTCAACAATGGCTGGAAGTTGGAGTCGATCGTTGAAAGCGCACACCGCCAGGACGTCCGCGTGAGTATCGCCGTGGGAGGCTGGGGCTGGGATCCACAGTTTGAAGAATTGGCAGCGGATCCACAGGCGCGTGCTTCTTTCGTCAAAAATCTAACGGACATCGTGAACGAATATCAACTGGACGGCGTCGATATGGACTGGGAATACCCGGACCCCGGCGAGTCATCACAAAACTTTCTCGCACTCATGCAGGAACTACGCGCCGCCATGCCGAATATCTTATTGAGTACTGCCGTCGTGGGTTCATGGGACGAAGTTGGCCAGGGCATTCCCGAGGAAATCTTCGCCCTGGTGGATTACGTCAATGTAATGACCTATGACGGTCCAAATCATGGAAGCATGGAAGAGTTTGAAGCCGGTCTCAAATACTGGAGCGAGCGCGGTGTTCCAAAGGAAAAGATCAATATCGGCACGCCGCTCTACTCACGTCCCGATGAAGTCACTTATGCAAAGCTTGTTCAATACGACGCCGCAGCTGCACAGGCAGACGCGTTCGATTATTTCGGTGTAACACAAAACTACACGGGCATTCCCACCACGCAGGCGAAAACCCGCCTGGCCATGCAAAATGCAGGCGGGATCATGTTCTGGGCATTGGACCACGATGCGCAGGGGGAATACTCGCTGGTCAATGCAATTTACCAGGAAGTAAACAAGGGACCATAGGAGATTTCATGTCTCAAGCGTTTACACTGGGCGTCAATTATTGGCCGCGTCGTAAAGCCATGTACTGGTGGAGCAACTTCGATGCCGGCGAAGTTCGTGAAGAATTCGTCGTTATCAAGGAAATCGGCATGAACGTGGTTCGCTTGTTCCTGTTGTGGGATGATTTTCAACCTGAACCGAATTCCGTCGATCAAGATGCCATCGCCAACCTGGTGACCGTTGCAGATATCGCCGCAGAAAACGGACTTGGTCTCGATATCACTTTCTTCACCGGTCACATGAGCGGACCGAATTGGAGTCCACGCTGGTTGTTGGGAGGAGATCTGCCTCCAGCAGCGCATCAAAACTGGCTTCGTGATGTGGTAAGTAATGGAAAGAAAACTGACAGGGGCTATCGAAATATGTTCCATGACGAGATGGCGCTGAATGCCAGCCGTTTGTTGTTGAAAACGGTCGTCGGCGCGCTCAAAGACCATCCCGGCATCTGGATGTGGAACCTCGGCAACGAACCCGATCTGTTCGCATGGCCCAATTCATCGGACGAGGGCGCCGCCTGGGTCAAGGAAATGGTCGACCTTATAAAATGCATCGAACCAAACCACCCGGTCACGATTGGTTTGCACGGGGATGGGCTGCACCGCGACAACGGCCTGCGAATCGATAAAGTCTACAAACATACCGATGTGGCAGTCATGCACTCGTACCCAATGTACACACCCTGGGCGCGTAAAAACCTGGACCCGGACTTTGTGCCTTTCACCTGCGCACTGACCGCCGCTTTGAGCGGCAAACCTGTTCTCATGGAAGAGTTCGGTGGATGTACGGCTCTGCCTGGCGAAAAGACATACACAATGAAATGGACAGAGACAAACGGACGCGAACGCGAGCAATTCATGGCAAGCGAGGAAGATTTTGCCGAATTCCTGCGCCTGACCATTCCAAAATTACAGGATAGCGGTGCAACCGGCGCGATGTTATGGTGCTATGCAGATTATGTCCCCGAGCTTTGGGACCTGCCTCCCTGCCAGAATGCACGCCACGAACGGTTTTTTGGACTGGTCCGCCCGGATGGTTCGCTCAAGCCACATGCAAAAGTGATTCAGGAATTTGCAAGAACAAAGCCGCACGTGAAACCGATCCCGGAGTATGCAAAGATGCAGGTGGACCCCGACGAGTTTTACAAGGAACCCATGGGTCACCTTGTGGATTTATACCAAAAATATTTGAAGGGAGTGGAAAGTGTCTAAGCGCCTCATTATCAACTCAGACGATTACGGTCGTACGCCGGAAGTTTCCCGCGGGATACGCGAGTCACATTTGCGCGGCGTGGTCACCTCCACCACGTGCATGATGAACATCCCCACCACCGCCGCGGATATTGCCATCGCCTTGCGCGAGACGCCAAAGCTTGGGCTGGGAGTCCACCTGGTGCTAACCGCAGACAGGCCCCTGCTCCCGCGTGAACGGGTAAAGTCCATCACGGAGGAAAACGGGAACTTCCTAAAATTAGCCACACTGATCTCACACATTGGGGAAGTCGATCCCATTGAAGTAAAAGCAGAGTGGCATGCACAGATCGAAGCGTTCATCAAGGCGACCGGCAGAAAACCAACACACCTTGATTCGCACCACCACAGTTCCTACTTCAGTCCTGCGCTCTTTCAGGCCATGCTTGAACTGGCAAAGGAATACGGCTGCGCGATCCGCCTGCCCATCGTACACGAAAGTGACGAGATGGCAGGCCTGCCTTCAGAATTGATCGGCCCCATTAAAAAGTATGCCCCGGGCCTATTGAATGAATTCAACCCGCGCAGGCCAAACGCGTTCTTCGCCAGTTTTTACGATGAGCTTGCCACGCGTGATGAATTGAAAAGGATCTTTGATGAGCTCGGGGAGGGCACGTTTGAGATCATGTGCCACCCGGGCTATATAGATGAAACCCTGCTTGCCGCCTCCTCCTATGCACGGCAGCGCGAGACCGAGCTCGAAGTACTGACCGACCCGGTCATCAAGGCAAGCATCGACTCGCATGGAATTCAATTGATCACATTCGCAGAAATTTAATCAGGTAACCATGTCCAAGATAAACGAACTTCTCGTACAACTGACGCTCGATGAAAAAATCTCCATGCTGGCCGGCTCGGGCTTATGGCATAGCACTGCAGTCCCACGCCTGGGCATTCCCGCCTTCCAGGTTGCGGATGGGCCCAACGGCGTACGCGGTATGTGGAGCAGGATGTCCCCTTCTGCAGCCGCGACGCCCATTGGCATCGCCCTCGGCGCCACATGGAATCCCGAACTTGTTGAAAAGATCGGCAACGTCCTCGGTGAGGAAGTCAAAGATAAGAATGCAAATATCCTGCTCGCCCCCACAGTGAATATCCATCGCACGCCGATCGCCGGCAGGAACTTCGAATGCTTTTCCGAAGATCCATATCTGAGTGGCATGATCGCATCCGCTTACATCAAGGGCCTGCAGGACCGCGGCGTGGGCGCGTGCATCAAACATTTTGTCGCGAACGACCAGGAATTCGAACGCAACACCATGAGCTCGGAAGTGGACGAGCGCACTCTGCGCGAGATCTATCTTGAGCCTTTCCGCATTGCGATCCGCAATTCGAATCCATGGTCGATCATGTCCGGGTACAACCGCGTCAACGGGGTCTATGCCTGCCAAAACGACCATACGCTCAACGATATCCTCAAAAACGAATGGGGATATAAGGGCCTCGTCATCTCGGATTGGTTTGGCACATACGATGACGGGGCTCCTTCAGGGGGCCTCGATATCGAAATGCCCGGGCCTGCACGCTGGATGGCAAGTTACATGGTGATGAAAGCACTGGAGAATGGCACCCTTACCGAGGAAGGCGTGGACGATAAGGTACGCCGCTTGCTCCATATGGTCGAAAAAGCCGGCCTGTTCGAGAATCCGAATCGCCCACCGGAGCATGCAAACGACAGGCCCGAGCATCGACGCATCATTCGCGAAGCCGCGGGCGAAGCCATCGTGCTTCTCAAGAATGAGGACGTTCTCCCGCTTAAGAAGGTTAAATCCATCGCCGTGATCGGCCCGTACGCCGCGACCGCACAGATCTTCGGCGGTGGCAGTTCTTCGGGCTTCATACCGCATTACCGGGTCTCGCCCTTCGAAGGGATTAAGAATCGCGCGGGCAAGAAAATTAAAGTGGACACCGCGCCCGGATGCTTTATCTACAAGAACCTGCCTGCGCCAGCTCCCGAAACATTATCCACTGCAGACGGACGCCGCGGGCTTAACCTCAGCCTGTTCAACGGAACCGAATTCGCCGGCGCCCCAGCTCATACCCGCGTGACGACACTCGTGCAGAATGACTGGTTCGATGACTCCGTCCCCGACGTGGACCAGGAATCCTTCTCGATGCGCATGGAGGGATACTTCACGCCAAAAGAAACGGGGACGCACACTTTATCCCTCCACAGCATTGGCTGGTGCAAACTATACCTCGATGACAAGCTCATCATTGACCATTCGTCCGATTCGGATATGGGAAAACAGCTCACCACGAAGCTCAAACTTAAGGGTGGAAAATCTTATACCATCAAATTGGAATATTTCTGGAAGGGCCCGCGTATCTTCCGTTCCG
>CAZJYB010000200.1:0-7472 GCA_964549865.1 uncultured Anaerolineaceae bacterium | reverse complement strand
CGCTTCAGCTTGTTTTACACCGTCCACGTTTTTGAGCGCGGCAGCCAGCGCTTCAGGGTCTTCATTCTCGCCCACGTGCAGAACAAGGGTTTCAACCTGCCCAACTTTTTGAGTGAGTTCCTTCTGTGTGCCAAGCGCGATCATCTCGCCGTGATCGATGATGCCCACGCGATTCGAAAGTTCTTCGGCCTCTTCCATGTAATGCGTGGTGTACAGCACGGTCATGCCCTGCTTGTTGAGGTCCTTGACCGTATCGAGGATCGCGCGGCGCGATTGCGGATCGATGCCCACGGTGGGTTCATCCATAAAAAGCAAACGCGGTTTGTGAAGCAGGCCCACGCCGATATTGACGCGGCGCTTCATGCCTCCCGAATATGTCTTAACCCTGCCTTTGGCCCGGTCTGTCAGACCGATTTGCTCCAACACTTCGTCCACACGCGAGGCGAGCGAAGCTCCACTTAGCCCATACATCTGACCCCAAAAAATGAGATTCTCGCGTGCCGTCAGATCTTCATAGAGCGCCAGTTCTTGCGGCACAACCCCGATCATATTTCGAACGCCCATGGGGTCTTTTATCACCGAATGCCCGCCGATGGAGGCATCGCCTGATGTGGGCTTGTACAGCGTGGAAAGCATGGAAATGGTGGTGGTCTTACCGGCACCATTTGGACCGAGCAGGCTGAATATCTCACCTTCCTTGATGTCGAATGAAATTCCGTTGACCGCCGTGAAGTCACCGTATTGTTTGACCAGGTTTTCTACTTCAAGAATGGAGGCCATGAAAGCTCCTGTGGTTTACCATAATTGCGGTTTAAACACCATCAAAAAGGTGATCGCAACCACGAGTACAGAGAGGAACGCACCGAGATAAATGCTGCCACTTGCCGCACGTTTGTATTCGACAGAATCAGGGCCGACGCTTCCCGCGAGTTTGATCTGCTTTTTAAGCAGGGGAGAATACACAAATATTCCAAGCACTGAAACAACTGCATACGCGATCACCGAAGTCAAGACCCAGGGTGTTGCGTAGCGAAGCTCGGCAATATGGAGCATTCCCGCGCCCGTGAAGAAAACCAGCACATAGGCGGGGTTGGCAATCCAGTCATCGATGATCTTGATCGTATGCAGCGTAAAGAGCAGGGATTCACGGTTTTTGTCCACGCGGAACAGCCAGAGAAAATAGGTAATGTTCGCGCCGAGTGCGGTAATCGCGCACAGGATGTGCAGCCACTTGAGAATTAAATAAGACATGAGATACCTCCAAAGGTTGAATAGGTTAAATGGATATTGCTAGTCCCGGATTGGCAGCGCAACGGCTTCGTCCATGCCATGCTGCGCCAGATCTTCAAGTACTGCTTCATAATTTCCCTCGCTCAGGTTCCGGAAAGCCCGGGTGATGGTCTGCCTCACAATAAAATGATACATTGCAACTCTTCCATCTATTTCTTTGGCTGGGATATCGGCGGCAGCTTCCGCACCTGCGGGAGCGTTTTTTCCAGCCAACGGATCTCGTTTTCGTAATAATCAGTGCCGTAGTCGAGTGTGAATTGCCACAGATCGTGCAGGCGTTTTATGCCAACCCGCTTGTAGTTTTCGTCAATGTTTTTCTGGGCAAGCCGGCACTGCGTGAGATATATTCGCAGGGCTTCGATCCGTTTTTCAAAAAGGTCGGCAATTTGCTCGTTGGCGATGCCATGGGCGAAAAAGACCTGGATCAACCACGCCGCACGCGGACTTTCAACAGGCAGGGGCGTGGCTACCCAGCGACGCAGTTCCGCTCGCCCTGCATCCGTGATCTGATATTGCTTTCGATTGGGTTTCCCCTCCTGCTGAATGACCTGCGATTCTGTCATTCCATCCTTTTCCAGGTTCTCCAAAGCCTTGTAAATGTGGCTTTGTGTAGCCGACCAGAAATGTACGATGGATTGATCGAAGAATTTTTTCAGGTCATAACCAGACATGGGCCCATATTCGAGAAAGCCAAGAATGGCGTGCGATAGCGGCAAGTTATTCTCCTTTAGATATATATCTATGTAGGAGTATATGCCCTTAGTACTATGCTGTCAAGAGGAAGTTTAACTTTGCAATGCCCCATCAACTTAATGTTTAGATTGGGATGCCCGGGCCGCGCGCGCTTTTCACAGGTTCTCCTTTGCGATCATCACCAGATTTATTGCGATATTCTCGATGACTTCATCGGGCACGCCGTCCAGTGCCTGTGATTGCACGCGCGTATCGATCTCGTCGTTGACATAATCTATGACAATCAGTTCGTCCGTTAATGCGATCTCGGTGGAGAACCAATCCAATCTGCAAATGGACGCAATCTGCTTCGTGACGTCCCTCAGCCTGCTGAGGTCGAATTGAGCTTCCTCGTCCGCTGACACAATCGCGTAGATGTGCGTGTCCGGGTTCCACCAGCAGGGATACGCCTTGCCGTTGGCATAAAAGACCCGGAACCATGCAGGCTTTTCCCCAAACCTGCGCGGTGTGACGTGTGCCTGGACCAAATATTTTTGCCCGGGGAATTCCATGCGTGCCTGCAAAATTTCCTCAACTGAGGATGCTCCCAGGATCACGCCCTCGCCACCGCCTCCGTTCGACGGTTTGAGGACGAAACTGTTCCCGAGCGGGGCGAGATCAATTTGCGGGATGACTGGCTGTTCGAGAAAGGGCGCGAGCAAAATGGTGTATGGGGTGTGGATCCCACTGTTGATGAGTTCGAGATGCATGGTAGCTTTGTCTTCCGACCAGGCAGAGACCTCTAGCGGGTTGATGCGCCGCGCGCCGTATTCACGCGCCCAGCGTGGCACGGGGTCGAAGCGTGAGTCGCCCTGTGATCGGTTGAGAAGCGTTTTGAACGTGGTGGTCCCCTTGTACAACGCGGTGATCGATTCCAATAAATTATCGGGCTTGATCTGCCAGAGGGATACTCCGTCTTGAATGCAGGCGCGTTCCACCATTCCCGCAAATACATCATCATATTCCCAATACCAGGGCAGGCAGAGGTCGTAGCGCATCGATGGATTATAAATTATGAGTATGTGTTTACCTATTCATTTCCCACTGGTACAATCAGCGCATTAATTCAAAAAAAGAGGAAAATTATGAGCAAAGATACAGTGGAAAATGGTCAGGTCGTTTCGATGGAATATACCCTTCGCGTGGATGGCGAGGTTCTGGATTCTTCCGACCAGGGGGGTCCATTACAATTTCTGGTGGGTTACGGCAACGTCATCCCCGGTCTGGAAAACGAAATGATGGGAATGAAGATCGGCGATAGCAAGGATGTGGTTGTTACACCCGAAGATGGATATGGCGAATTCGATGAGGAAGCTTTTGCAGACGTGCCACGCAGTGAATTCAAGGACATGAAACTGGAGGAGGGGCTTGAGTTGCATGTGACCGACGAAGCCGGAGACCAGCAGATGGCTCATGTGGATAGTTTTACCGACGATACTGTGAGGCTTGATTTCAATCATCCGCTCGCGGGCGCCGAACTGCATTTCTCTGTGAAAGTGGTTGCCTTGCGCGACCCCACAGCTGAGGAACTCGATCATGGTCATGTTCATGAAGAAGGCCATCACCATTAATCAGCAGGCTAAACCTATGAACGTGAAGCGTCGCAATCAGTCTGCGACGCTTTTATTTTCAAAAGTTGCTTTCTTTTTTGCGCCCTCTATCCCATCCTGCCATAAGATCCCTCACGCACTGGAAGATGCTATTGTGATTTTGCTTCCAAACAAAACGAACGGCAGACCAATGCAACTGAGGATCGTCACCACCAGATATTGAGACCAAAAGCCCTTTATTTGTGCTTTTTCAGGATTCTCGGGATCGTAATAAATTTTCACCTGATCGCCGACTTGGTGTACTGGTGGAGAGTTACATGTATTCGAATAGGATGAGGAAAAGACCGATACCGGTAAAGAAATTCAAGAATCTTTTTACAAACAACTCCTTATTAAATGAATTGATCTTGCGCGGACATTATTCACTTTATAAGGTCACTTTTATATGCCCCCTTTATGCTATCGCCCGGTTTTCACAAACAATGCGGAGCTAATCCTGCCATTCCAGTTCAAAATCACCGACGTACACGGTATGCCCCTCCTGAACACCCGCCTTGCGGAGAGCTTCATCCACGCCCAGTTTAAGCAGCAATTTTTGGAAGCGGCGCACGGAACCATCGTGTTCCCAGTAAGTCATCTTTGCCGAGCGTTCGATGGCCACACCGGATAGGCGCCACTTATCGCCATCTTCGCGTTTGATCTCGAATTGATTCGGGTCGACAGCCGGTTTGTATATTGGCAGGGAATCATCCAACTCCTCCGCTGGTATCTCTGCCAGTTTTTGGTGTGCAGCGATCAGAATATCGCGCGTGTTTGTGCGCGCCATCGCGGAGATCGTGAACAGCTCAACTTTTTTCTTTTTGAAACTTGCCTTGATATCCTCCAGGTGTTCCTGCACATCGGGCTGGTCGATCTTGTTCAGTGCAACGATCTGAGGCTTGTTGGCTAGGTTCGGGTCAAAGAGGGCCAATTCGCTGTTGATCTGGCTAAAGTCTGCGAGTGGATCTTCGGACTGGCCATCCACCATGTGGATAAGCACGCGCGTCCGTTGGATGTGACGCAAAAAGTCGTGGCCCAATCCCGCGCCTTCGTGCGCACCTTCGATCAAGCCCGGGATATCTGCCAGAACCACGGTTGTGTCATCGTCAATATTCGCCACGCCAAGATTGGGCGTAAGCGTGGTGAATGGATAATCCCCAATTTTCGGCTTTGCGTTCGTCAATACAGAGAGTAAAGTGGACTTGCCGGCGTTCGGCAGGCCAATGATGCCGATATCTGCAATGAGTTTGAGCTCGAGGCGGATCAGTTTTTCTTCATGTGGTTCGCCGCGTTCAGCCATGCGCGGCGCCTGATTGCGGGAGGTCGCGAAGTGTTGATTACCAAGTCCGCCGCGACCACCTTTGCATACCTTAAGTTGCTGGCCGGGTGTTGTGAGATCACCAAGAAGCACGCCTGTTTCGGCATCGTAAAGCACAGTGCCGGGCGGCACATAAATAATAAGGTCCTTGCCGCTACGCCCGGTCATTTGCGAGCCGCCGCCATTTTTACCGTCATCTGCCGCGAACTTCTCGTTCTGTCGAAACGAGGAAAGTGTATTCAGCGTGGGTTTTACTTCAAAAATGACATTGCCACCCCTGCCGCCATCTCCGCCATCGGGGCCGCCGCGCGGCTCATATTTCTCCCGGCGAAAATGTACCATGCCATCGCCGCCTTTTCCGGATCTTACATGAATATTTACCTGATCAATGAACATGCCTCATTATAACTGTAGGAGCGACCGATCGGTCGCTCCTACTCATAATTACCGAACCAACTTCCACGCGGCAGGCAGGGCAATTGCCGCAGCGATCAATTTGATCGCATCGACGATCAGGTAGGGGACAACCCCCAATCTAATGGCTTCGCTGAAACCTCCTACGAAATGACTCAGCCATACGACACCGCACGCGTAAATGATGATCGTCCCGATCAAAAATGGAATGAACGAAGTGCGGACGCTTCTTTCCAAACCGCGTTCTGCAAGCAGGCCAATGATATACGCGGCGA
The DNA here is from genome assembly GCA_964549865.1 of uncultured Anaerolineaceae bacterium. GTDB lineage: Bacteria > Chloroflexota > Anaerolineae > Anaerolineales > Villigracilaceae > Villigracilis. The sequence continues at coordinate 1,854 of CAZJYB010000200.1, read as the reverse complement.
CGATAAACCCGACCAAATAACCGCCTGTTGCACCGACAACGATCTTAATTCCATGCGCGCCGCCTGCGAAGAAGGGCAGTCCCAGCGCACCTTCTGCCAGATACAGTGCCATGGAGGCTGCGCCACGTTTCGACCCCAACGCCGCGCCGACAAGTAGAACGCCAAACGTCTGGCCGGTGATCGGCACAGGTGTGAATGGCAGGGGAATTTCAACGCGCGCCAGGAGCGCCACGAACACTGAGCCAATAATGATCAGCGTAAGGTCACGCAACCAACTGGCGGCGCGCGGGAAATAACGGGTGGAAAGGGTGGGGGCAAGAGTGGTCATTTGTTTTTTCCTTTTATTTAGAGTCTTTGTGTAAATACACCAAAACCCATTAAAAGATACAGCTGTTTGCATGGAATTTTGTCATATCCTTACAATGATAATCCTTTTTTATCGAGGAAATAATAGGCCTGTGCGCATTTTATTTGGAAAAACCATGGAATCCAGGCCGACAATTCTCGTTGTAGACGATGAACCTGCCATCAGCCGGCACGGCTTTAACGTTGTCATTGCCGAGGATGGCAGGGATGCCCTCCTCAGCGCCAGGGAGCTGCTGCCCGGCCTGAGAGCTGAAGACTCCCGTTTGCATGATGTGTTATTTCCTAAAACCTGTTGTGTAGTAATATTACAGGATCTGAATAACCCTTCCAACCTACAGTGAGGTAGATATGCACCTGCAGGACAAGCCTGAAAACGAGGATCCATCTCAACAGGGTGTCTTCCTGATCGTCAACCGTCAGATGATCCCGATCATCAAGCCGGTTACGACGTTTGGCCGCCATTTGGGTAATGACATCGTTTTCCATGAGGATTTTCTGTCGCGGTATCATGCCGAGATCGTTCTGGAGCAGGGGAAGTATGTTTTATACGATAAGGAGTCGACCAGCGGCACACATGTCAATGGGAAAAAGATAGAACGATGTGTACTTAACTCGGGGGATCTGATATCGCTGGCAAATATCAATATTATGTTTGTAAATAACAATGCAAAAATCGCAGTGAAATCCACTGGTACTACACAAAGCCTGCACAGCGCTTCGGATCCCAAAGGAAGCGCACATGAGTGAAGGCCAGTCCCCGGTCATTCTTGTAATCGATGATGAGCCTGCCATCCGCCTGGGTTTGGTGACGGCCTTTCGAAGGCATGGATACCAGGTGATTGCAGCCGAAGACGGAAATGACGCCCTGCAAAAAGCGCGCGAGCACCGGCCGGATCTGATCGTATCAGATGTAATGATGCCTCCACCGGATGGTTTTGAGTTGAAGCGGTTAATGGCCAAAGATTCAAAGCTGGCTGCCATCCCTTTTATATTCCTGACCGCGCGCACGGGGGTGCAGGACCGGATTGCCGGTATAAGCGACGGGGCAGATGATTACATTTCAAAGCCTTTTGTGATGGAAGAGTTGCTTGCCCGTATCGATGCCTTGTTAAGGCGCGTTCACACAGCGGAGCAGCGCGGCCGCGAACAAATGAAGGAGACCGCCCGCCAGGATATGGAAAGGCTGCAAAAGGAGATCCTACAGAATTTCCACCACGAATTGCGCACTCCTCTGATGAACATCTCCATGCCTTTGGAGCTGGCAGTTAATCATAAGTTCAATGACCCGGCCGAGCAAAGCAAATTCATCAGAATGGCGTTGTCAAATGTCGATAAACTGGACTCGCTCGTTTCAGATATCGTCATACTTTCGAATATCGAGCACGGCGATTTGAATTCCGTCAGGCAATCCATTGATATTAAGGATCATATTTTAAGCCCGGCATATAAGCGATTGGAAAGATATAAGGCAAAAGAATTGGATTTTTC
>CAZJYB010000199.1:0-7535 GCA_964549865.1 uncultured Anaerolineaceae bacterium | reverse complement strand
GAGCTGGGTTCAGACCGTCGTGAGACAGGTCGGTCTCTATCCGCTGTGGGCGCAAGGGATTTGAAGGGAGCTGCTCCTAGTACGAGAGGACCGGAGTGGACAGACCTCTAGTGTGCCAGTTGTTCCGCCAGGAGCATCGCTGGGTAGCCATGTCTGGCAAAGATAACCGCTGAAAGCATCTAAGTGGGAAACTTGCCCTAAGATTAGATCCCTGTAATCCCGTAAGGGAGTAAGACCCCAGGTAGACTACCTGGTATATAGGCAGTATGTGTAAGCGCAGTAATGTGTTAAGCTAAACTGTACTAATGGTCGAGGGCTTACTTACGTGATACGGAGAAATTGGTACTTTTCTGAAACCAACCATTCATCAACTTGCTATTTAGTCACTACATTGTGAAAATGTCCCTTGGTGATTTGAGCGACGTGGGTACACCCGGTCCCATACCGAACCCGGTAGTTAAGCACGTCAGCGCCGATGGTACTTGGAGGGCGACCTCCCGGGAGAGTAGGTCATTGCCAAGGGGCTTTTCTTTTTAACATTCCCCGTGTATAATCCCGAATATAGTTTCGGCACGGACAAATCTAAGAAATGTCCAAAATTGCAAAATCGAGGAGTTGTGAAGCGCATTTTTTGATCGCAGGGTCATTTAGTTCGTTTCTGGTCTTTTGATATAGTCCTCGGCCGATCCTGCATGGCCGGGATTTTTTTATCATGCCCCCTTGGGCAATTCCATACGGAAAGGAGGTGAATTCAGTTGGCAGCAGTAAATTTACGTAATGGTGAGTCCCAGGACTCCCTGCTCAAGCGCTTTCGCAAGAAGGTCGTCAAGAGTGGTGTGCTCAGCACAGTTCGCCGCAAACGCTGGTTCGTCTCCAAGAGTGAGCAGCGTCGTATGGAAAAGAAGAAAGCGATCCGTCGTATCAAGCGACGTTCCTTCAAGGACGTTGAATAATTCAAGAGGCGTGTATGACTAAAGAAGAAGGCAAAATCAAGGTTGATGGTCTTGTGATCGAGGCGCTGCCGGGAACACAGTTCCGCGTACGGCTCGATAACGGTCACGAGGTGCTGGCTTATCTGGCAGGTAAAATGCGCAAGCATTACATTCGTATTTTGCTGGGCGACCGCGTCGCGCTGGAAATGTCCCCCTATGACATGTCGCGCGCGCGTATCACTTTCCGCCAGCGCAAAAACGCTCCCGTGACCCCCACCCAGGAATAAGCCTGCTCTTGAATCTGTTTTATATAATGAAAAGACCCTCATTGAGGGTCTTTTTGGTTCCATCATCATGATCTGCTTTATTTGTCTGGGATCTCTTCCAGAGAAAAGAACACCTGCAATCCCAATCCTCGGGCGACATTGACCATTTGATCTGCGCCCTGCGAGGGGCCTCCCACCCGCAGCACGGCATCACAGCTTTCAAGCAATCTCTCTGCAATGGGATGGAATATTTCATTAAAGGCATCGTCCCCGATCTTTTGTGAACCGGCAAGTTTTACCAGCGGCAGCGCAAGCCACTCGCCCAGCATGGGAATATGTCCCTTCCTGAAAATGGGCAGCGCATGAGATTCCATGGCATGCACGTTGGCCTCGATCTTTTCCGGGTCGTCATTCGTGCCGGAGCGATAAGGGCCTGCGATCAGGATCATCATAAGCTTAAGTAAGGTCTGGCCAGCAATAACGCGGCGAGCGATTTTGCATCCGGCATTTCGCCGCGCTCGGCACTTGCAATGGCCTCTCTCATGGGGATTTTCACCACGGTTAAAAACTCATCCTCGTCCGCTTCGAGTGGATTCTCATGCAGATCGGTGGCCAGGAACACTTCCATGTATTCGGTGGAATAACCCGGTGCGAGGTAGAACTCGCCCACTTTTTTCAAAGTACCGGCTTCCATGCCGGTCTCTTCACGGACCTCGCGCGCTGCGCACTCTTCAAAAGGTTCGTCAGCCTCACGCGTCCCTGCAGGTAGTTCAAGTAGATCGATCCCAATGGCATAACGAGGCTGGCGCACAAAGAGCAGGTTGCCTTCATGATCCACGGGAATAATGATCACAGACCCGCCGTGTTCAACGATATCAAATTTTGTCTCGCGGCCGTCGGGTGTTTTCACCTGATCGCGGCGGATCTTGAAGACACGTCCCTGCAATAGAACTTCAGATCTGATAAGTTTAAATGTCATGGTTGGTTCTCGCTCCCTATCAAAAAAGCCCAAGCGTTACGCCTGGGCTTTTTCATTTTGATCGGATCTTACGGTATTTTCAACTGCTGCCCAATGGTCAGATCTGCCGAAGTGGAAAGGCCGTTTGTGGAGGCGAGCACCGCAGGGTCCACATCTCCATAGCGGCAGGCCACTCCGAATATGGTTTCATCGGAAGATGATACCGTGTAAGTGGTGGGATGGGCCGCCAGCGCACGGTCTGCAGGGAAGTTGCCGCTCTGCGGGATCTTCAAAGTGAGATTGGGATAGTAAATATTTCCACTTGCAAGCCCATTAAGAGTTAGCAAATCATTAGGATTGACATCGAAGCGACGGGCAATACAATAGGGAAATTCACCTGATTGCAATGTGTATGAAGCAGGGCGGACACCGGGAGGAATGGGCGTTGAGCTGGGTCCGCTCTGGGTGACGACTACCGATGTTATCGGAGCGGAATTCGCGTTGGTGGGCGTGCCTGCTGTTGGGCTTGGGGTGATCGACCCGCCGACCACGGCCGTGATGACAGTTCCTGTAAGGACGGCTTGCGGAGTGCCTGGAGTGCCTGTCGGTCCGCCGGCAGCAACGGTTTGTGCGGCCGCAGTCTGTTTGGCGAATTCCTCGATCATCGCCATGGGGTTTTCAACAGAGGGGAAGGGTGAAACAAATAACCCTGTTGCGATCAAGGTTGGTGTTGACAGGGGTGCTTGTGATAATGATTGTGTGCATGCGGTGATCAGTGTTGCTATTGTAAGCAGGCTGAAAACTATCAGCGGGCCGCGTTTTTTATGACTCATGGTTTCTCCTCTTTCAGCGTATTCCATTAAGAAGATGGTAGCACATCACCTTTAAAGCGTCAAGCGGCGCATGTTTAAAGAGGGAAAATCAGCTCAAGGACCTTAGATTTTCCATCGGCGTCTCGATCACGAGGTCACAGCCCGGCCAGATGGCATCCACGCCTGCCTCTTTCGCGCGGAGTACTGCCTCGCGCACCCGGGCATGATCTCCGCTGAAAAGTGTCTCCAGCGGGTCGATATTACCGAACAGCAGTGTGTCTTTTAAGGCGGCGCGCGCCACCCTGGGATCAACCGTCTGGTCAATCGAGATCCCATCGGCGCCTGTATTTGCCAGCAGGTGAAGTGAACTTGTTACATTTCCGCAAACCGACAACACCCGTGGTTTCGGCAGCTTTTCAATTAATAGCTTCTCGGCGGGCAGCACGAACTGCTCGTACTTTGCCGGCCCGATAAAGGCCGGCGAGCCGCCCATATCGTGGATCGTGATGAAGTCTGCACCTGCATTTCGATAGGCTGTACCGACCTGTGCAAGGAAGGACACAAGATGATGAAGGGCATCGGTCACGGCTTGAGGCTCCTTCTTCATCTCAACGAACATGTTTCTCGCATCCACAACAAGTAACAATAATGTATAGGGCCCGGGGATCATCCCGCCAATGACAACCTCATTCCCTACATCATCTTTTAACAGCTTAATGGCCTCACAAACCAATTTAATTCTGCTGGTATTGAGGACATCCGCTCTTTTTATGAGATGCTCAGTGAGGGGATTTACTGAACTGAATCCTGCCTTCCTCACCTGCGGGAATGAAAATTCCGTGCCCTCGCGAAAATCGATTTCTGCCCCAAGTGTCTCGGCTTCCACGTATAGATCCAGCGGTGCCACGGCCGAGGGAAGACCACCCAACCTGTACGTACTGGCCGCAGCTTTTGCCATTTTCGCTGCATCGCGATGGACCTCATGAAATACCAATCCCTCGCTTTCCAATCCCTCTGCCGTAACGTGGATCAACCCACTGAATACCGGAACGGAGGCGGGCTTTTGCCCATTGAACAGGGAAAGAATGGTTTCGCGTTGGCTCATAAAATAAAAATGGACGCAATAACTTGCGCCCATAAAGAATTAATTTTTCACAGCCTTTACGATCGCCGCGATATGTTCCGGCGTATTCCCGCAACACCCGCCGACGACCCTGGCACCCAGTGCCACATATTTCTTTGCATATGTCGCCATGTCTTCAGGGCCCATATCATAGACACCCTGCTCGGTTTCAATGTCCATGTGCGGGACGCCAGCGTTGGGCTTCACCCATAGCGGGTGATTGGGTACGGCTGCTGCATATTCCTTCACAACGGCTTCCATATTTTCCAATGTGTTCCCGCAGTTTGCGCCGACCATGGTCACGCCCATCTCGGTGTAGCGTTTTATTACATCCTTTGGCTTGACGCCCATCATCGTACGTGTGCCGCGGTCATAACTGAACGAGACCACGATCGGAAGGTCCGTTGCAGATTGTGCACCCTCGACTGCTGCAGTTGTCTCTTCAAAGGAAAACATCGTTTCGATCAATAGCAGGTCCACTCCGCCATCGGCCAGGGCCTTTGCCTGCTCTGCAAAGGTGGCGCGCACATCGTCCGCTTCGAGGGGGCCGTAGGGTTTGATGATCGCACCGACTGGGCCCATCGAGCCAGCGACCAGCCCTCCGTTACGTAAAGAAGCGGCTTTGCGTGCGATCTCCGCCGCGCGCATGTTTACTTCAGGCGTGCGATCCTGGTATTTCGAATCCTTCATGCGCATGCGTGTCCCGCCGAAGGTGCACGTCAGAATAATGTCCGAACCGGCCTGCGCAAATGAACTTGCCAGTTTCAATAACGTATTCGGGTCGTCAATAATAAGGTCCTCCGGCGGCTTGCCGGGTTTGAGGCCCATCTTTTGCAAATTGGAGCCCGTCGCGCCGTCAGCGACCAGGATCTCTGCGGAGTTGAGTCTTTCAAGAAACTTATTCATCTGCGCTCCTATTTTGAACCGCAAAGCTCGCAAAGGTCGCGAAGAAAGCCATTTGTTTTTCTTTGCGCTCTTCGCGTTCTTTGCGGTTAATTACTTATTTGCTCATAAAATTTTTCGCCAGAGGATCCGCCACACGATTGGGGATCAGATGTGCGATATGTTCGAAGGGTTCGCTCATATGCGGGAAACTTGTAGCGAGCATGAACTGATTCTGGAATTCGGGATCGGTGGGCAGTTCGAAGCGTTCCACCTTGCGAGTGACCTCGTCGATCTCATTGCGTTTCTCCACGTTCAATAGTGCGATGCGTGCGCCGTCACCCGCGGCATTCCCGACCGCATACACGTTTTCAAGGTCGCAATCGGGGATCAAGCCGATCAACATGGCTTTCTCTTTATCGATGAAGCTCCCAAAGCCGCCGGCCAGAATGATCTTATCCGGCGATTGCATATTGCTGCGGTTCAATAGCGTGCGCGCCGCGGTGAATAACGCAGCCTTCGCCAGTTGGATCTGCCTTACATCCTGCTGGGTCATGGGGATGTCTCGGCCGATGGATGTTTCCTCCGCCCAAGCGATGACATACTCCCAGCCGCTTTCTCCCTCCCGAATGCGCTTCGAGTCCAGGTCTTTCTTGAACTTACCCCTTGAATCCACGATGCCGGTGCGGAACATTTCTGCCACCGCGTCGATGATGGCCGAGCCGCAAATGCCCTTCACTTTACCTTTGAATTCGGCATGGTCTGTGTTCCAGCCATCCACGCCAATGACCTTGTATTTGGGTACGAGCGTATTCTCGTCGATGTGGACGCGTTCCATCGCGCCGGGCGCAGCGCGCATGCCGTATTCCACATGCGCACCTTCGAGCGCAGGTCCGGTGGGTGTGGAGGTGCACACCAATCGTTTGCGATTTCCGAGAATGAGTTCGGCGTTCGTGCCCACGTCGATCAGCAGCCAATTCTCATCCTGTTTGTGAGGTTCTTCTGCAACGATCATCGCGCTGGTGTCCGCACCGACGAACGATGCGATCGTGGGAAGTACGTGAATATTTCCTGAGGGATTAATTTGCAAGCCCAATTCGCGCGCCTTGATGTCCATCGACTTATGAATGGTCGGGACGAACGGCGCGAGCCCCAAGTCTTTCGGGTGCAGGTTTAACAACACATGGTGCATGGTCGAATTGCCAACCAGCACCATCTCGAGGATTTCCTCGGTCTTGATATTTGCGGTTGTCGCCGCTTTTTTCAATAACTCGTTCAAGGTGGAAATGATGGCTTTATGCAGTTTCTCGAGACCGTCTGAATATTCGATCGCATACTGAATGCGGGACATGACGTCCTCGCCATATACGATCTGTGGATTCATCTCAGACTCGGCCGCCAGCATTTCGCCCGTGCGCAAATTACATAAGTAAAGGGCAACCGTTGTTGAGCCAATGTCCACTGCGGCGCCGTAACCATCCTCCACGTACCCAGGCTGCACGGCGATGACTTCCTTATCCTGCCAGACGGATACGGTCACATTCCATTTTGCCGCGCGTAACGTGGACGATAATTGACGCAGGCATTGATAATCGATGTCGAGATCGAACCAGCGGGGCAGGTTCTGCTCACCGCGTCGGACGAGCCCCATCGAGATTTCGAGTCCCTTGGCAAGCCGTTCCCAATCTGCGATGGGTCTTTCCAAATTTGGCGGGGTCATCGTGACCAGATATTTGCGTACAGATGGTTTTATTTCGATGGCGCGATTGCTTGCGCTCTTGCGAACGATCTGTTTGTTCCCGCGGCTTTCCTCGGGGACGTTGATCAGCACATCGCCTTGTATTTTGCACTGACAGGAAAGGCGCACCTGTCCCACTTCCCAGCCCTTGTCCTTTAATAATTTGGGCCGGCGGGCAAAGTAAGCGGCTTCTTCTGTGGAAACTGAAGAAACGTGTTCGCGTCTCGAGTCGATGTTATATTTTTCGAAACGGCCCTCTTCGATCAACACCATGCACTTCCCACAAGTGGCATTCTCGGCGCAAATGGACTCGATCTCCACGCCCAGATCGCGCGCAGCTGAACGAATGGACTGGCCTTCGTCCACCTGCCCGCGCCTGCCGGAAGGTTGCAGGATGATGTTGTGTTTGTTTGTCATGGTTTTTTGAACCGCGCAGCACGCAAAGATCGCGAAGTTTTTTACTTAATCCTTTGTGTCCCTTCGTGGTTAATTGGTTTTTGCCTCTCGACGGGGGATCTCTATTTTGGCGAACTCAGTTTCGAGTTCCGCGAGAAGCGCTGCTGCCACCTCTTCGGGCGTGCCGTCGCGTTCGATCCAATCGCCGCGTTTGAATTCTTTGGCATAGTCCGTTGTGGAGGTCGCGCCAACTGCCATCGCCAAGGAGTCAATGGCGTTCTGGATCTTTTGGGAAAGTTGCTTCTTGACGGTCCGCCCATTGCCTTCCACCGTGAAAGATTGGGGGATATGTTTCCAATAGATAATGCGGTATTTTGCCATTGCGTGTATCCTTATTAAATTATATATAATTTAATAAGGATTTTACG
>CAZJYB010000198.1:0-7584 GCA_964549865.1 uncultured Anaerolineaceae bacterium | reverse complement strand
CCTACCCATTTTTCAATGTCGTATTTGGGGAGGGTGCCCAACGGGCGGGTGGGGCGAGACCAGTATAAACTCGAATCTAAGAACGTTCAAGAATTAACAAGGCTATGATGCCAATGAGTGTAGATGCGAAGATCAAAAGTCGCAAAATCTCAGCCTTGTCCCTTGAATTCAAATTACTCTTTAATATAGCGTTCCAGAGTGCTTGAAGAAGTTCAACTAAATATTGCATATTTGCCTCCAGTCTAATTTGTCTTAAGTCATAAAACGGAAATCCCTGACATAATTTGTCAGGGATGATTATCATGTTCTTATTGATTTTTACATACTACAAACTAAATCTATTTTGTAGCATGAATATTATCCAAATTATTCAATGCCCGACTTACCGTTACCCTATTAAGCCCTAGCATTTTTGCAATCTCAATATCTCGCACGCCAGGATTACGATTTCGCCATTCCCAAACAGGTCTCCAATCTTTCCTTCTTCCAATTTTTACTGGAAAAGGAGGTTTGTTTTTATGCGTCTTTTGCCACTCTTTTATGTTTTCAAGTACTAATGGGTTTCCTAGATCTGTTTCTGGGGTAATAACACATTCATGCCTCCACTCTCCATCTTCATGACGATTGTAGGTGAATTGCGGAAAACCTTTAGTTTGATAGGTATGAATCTGTTCTCCTATTAGAACAAAATTTAATAAGGACCCAAAGAAATGGGCAGGAATCCCATATTTGATGAGCATTTTTCTGACCGATTTCACTACCTTTCTAACTCTTTTTACTTTTTCGCTTTTTGCCTTTTTATTTGACTCATGCGACCCAATCCAATTAACATAAATCGGGTCTTCAAAAAACACTTTTCCACTTTTCAAATATAATGGGAGAAATGTCTTGGCGCGAATTTTGTTAACTTCATCTTTTAGGACTTGGTTCTCTAAATATCTACGGAATTCTAATAATTCCGCATTGCCAAAATTATTTGCTCTAGCCCATTGATTATCTTTATTCATCTTACACACTCCCAGCCAACTAAAGGAAATGTAACCGAGTCCCCTGCACACTTTGTTAGCCCGCCGCTGCTGTCACGATATTTATTATGGTTTAGCATAGTTACTTCCAATATTCAACAATATAATCCATTCGGTTACTACGCTTGTTATCTCTGCCAATGAAACACTGCTGGTTATTTTGTTTGACGATTTGAAGCACTGCTTCGGCGTCAAGACGTGAGGTTAGTGCTTCCATATACATAGAGCCTGATTCAACAATCGACCAGAGATTATTGTTAGAAACTACTTCTACATTGTTAGGGTTGTAAGGAATACAATCACGGTCTATCAAATTACTGGATAAGCCCGATGGCTCTTCCCAATACTGTGTTCTGTATGTTGTTTCTCGGTTTCCGATAAAGCATGTTTTTGTGTACCTCTTGCCTAATTCAAGTGCTTGATTTGCATCACTTTCATTATCTAAGAGTGCTACTTGCTCGGAACCATCAATCAACTTCCATCCTGATGTGCCAAGATTGACAATCTGAAGATTATTCGAGTCATAGAGAATACACTCTATGGAGGCAGAATCTGGCATGGCTGAAGGCGGAAATGCAGTTCGCGTTGGTGGCACAGACGGCGGTATAGTTGGTCGAGCAGTTGATGTAGCTGTGCTAACTGGGGGTTGCCAGAACCCTGACTGGATAGTGAAAACCACTACTAGCCCAGCGGATACACCCAACAGACCTAAAATCAAAGCGTTACGTGATTGTGGGAATAAGAAAGCTATTAGAAATAAAAAGAACGCACCTACGCCGAATGCTACGAGCCATACAGGTGCTATGTGTTCAAGATATACACCGATAACTGCACCTAGCACACTACCTGCTAAGAACTCGATGATTTTTGCTAATGACCGACCAGAGCTTGGGTCTTCCGCCATAGGGTTCTCCTAATGTTGAAATTGATGATGCTTTGGATTACGGCGAGAGGGCTAACGGTTTGCGTTAGCGGTTGGCGGGTTTGAAACTTGTCCAAAAAGCGGTACCGTACCCGCCAATCCGTTGCGCGCTTTGTTAGCCCGCTTTTTGCCCTTTTTCGAGCAATTGCTTTATCACTTCCTGCATTACTTTTTCCATCGTTGCAACACCTAAAAACTTTCTTCTATCGTCAATCACGGGGATACCAGAAACTTTATTTTCAATCATTTGCTGATAAGCCTGATAACCTGTTGGATTTTGAAGATAGAGCCGTGATGCGCCTAAACGGGATAAGTCTAACTCCGATATGTGTTGGTAATCACGTTGAATGTCCCATTGAGGCAGTACAAGTTCATGACTAATCTCGTCCAAGGCGACTCTGATGTCAGGAAGTGGAGCTTGACGAAATATTGTCCGCCATACTCGGGATAAGCCTGCATCCGAAATTTGACCTTCATCTCTTTGAAAATCTTGAACCATAAGCTCTATGCCGAATTTCGGATATTTTGCTTTGAATCGCTCAACAAGCATATACCCAAGATACTCAACATTTTCATCAATAAAAACAATATACTCTATCGGAGCAACTTTACTTAATTCATAAACATATTCTCGTAGTGCAACAAATTGAATCCGCATTTGGTTTCGTCGCCCAATGCGAACAATTAGGCTGTGAGGGGAACTTCCCGTATCTTGGATTCCCTGAACAATTCGGTGTAGGTCAGATGTAAAACCCTTTGTTATGCCATCTTGCTCCAGAGTTACAGTTTGATTTATGGGCTCAGTGATTGTGCGCTGGAATTCGATTTCAACACCAGCAAATTTTGCCTTTACAGACGTCGCTTTTTCTATCAAGAAAAGAATTATGAGTGCCAATAAGGGGACAGTTGCAATAAGCAACAACGTCCAATCGCTTTGAAAAGCATAGCCAGTTAGACGATAAAACAATAAGGCAGTTACGAATAAACTTATATAAAAAGTTGCGGAGAGCAAAATTGTAGCCTGCGCTACGCGGCTTAATAATTTGAACCCTGAGAACCACTTAAGAATTTTTTCCCAATGATGATTTGCAGACATCCAATAGAGCAAGCAGAGTACAAGCAACAATACAACTGACAAAACAGGATAATCACGTAATACGAAAACAGCCCGCCAGTCATTGATGTTTACATTCCCCATTAGGTAGAGAACAACGCCTGTGACGAGCCAAATAATTGGAATAGATAAGGCAAAATAGAGAACTGATGTCTTGATTCTGTTTTTCCACATATGCTTTCCCTTTTTTCGTGGTTTATCAAGTGCGGGCTAACGGTTTGCATTACCTGCGTGTGGCCGGGCGTGGACTCTGCTTGGGAGCAGTATAAACGCGAAGCCAGAAAATCCTTGAAAATGGCGACGAATCCCACCTGTCCAGTGCGCGCTTTGTTAGGCCGCCCGCGGTTTTTGAACCTCATAATCAGTAATTAATTGTGTTACCTTTTCGGTGTTCAAGGGAAACGCGACGGCGGTCGTATCTTCCCAAGCTGAATGCACGATACCTATGATGGCTCCATCGGATACTCGCGCCACTGCGGATCCACTCATTCCACCCGCGATGCGAATATCCAACAGCAATTCAGAGGGTTGATTCGTATTCGTGAAGGGCGAAATGGCCGAAATATAGCCTTGCTGTAATACGGGTCCCCATCGGTACACCCTTCGGTCCCTTTGCAGCATCGCGCTCCCGAATGGATAACCACAGATCGCTACAGCCTCTCCCACTCGAAAGTCTTCACTGGTTTGTGCGGCCAATGGTTTTATGAAGCTAAACACTTCTGCTTGGGGACGTAGGATCGTGATAATGCCTACATCCACCTCTGCGTGCATAACGACGGCCATTGCCAGTACGCCCACAACATGGATTTTCCATCTGCCGGGTGTTGTTGCCTGAACGAACAATAGGACACGTTGGTCATCCGGAAAGCCGAACTCTACCTGAGTTTCGAGAAGGCCTTGGATAACGTGGCGATTTGTCATCACGAGCTCGTTTGCGACCAGAAATCCGGTGCCCACAACTTTGAAGAACGGCTGATTAGGATCTGCAACATACTGCTTGATTGGAACCGTACAGTATCCCACGGCGCATGTGCTAACTTGTAATTGCGTTATGATATTTTGGTGCAAAGTTTACTCCAAGATACAGGGCTAATGTTGTGGTTGGCGGCCTAACGGTTTGCGTTAGTGGACATTGGGGCAGGCACGGACTCTGCGTGGGAGCAGAAAACCTCGAAGCCACGCTGCGCGAAATGCTTGAAAATGCCGCAGAATCCCCGCTGCACGCTGTCTTAGCCCGCTTAGTGTTTGGCTGATTTTTCCATTGCATCAGCTATTCTCTTCAATTCCTTGATTATTCGAACAGTCTCGGAATCAACAGCATCTGTGTGAGCAAAACTTGCACATTCGAGTATCACACTCCGAGACGGCATTTGACGGTTGCCATCTTTAAACTGAAATGTAAGTAGGAGTGGATCATTGCCCAAGGCTTTCATTAACCCTCCATACTGCCCCCATGATAGTTTTCGAGAGTCACCTGGCCCAAGCGCAGGGATCCCATTAATCAATGGGCCCTCAGTCATTATTTCTGCCTGTTTGGCCTGATCTATGGAAATACCCCAGGCATGTGCGGGAATGGATCTTGAGGATTTGAATGTAATATCCGTTGCTATGCCACGCCCGATGTTCTCTATTACTATTTGTATAATGGTAGTGCGCGATTCGTCATGTTTTACGTACACCACCACATTGGGTTCATTCTGCGATCTTACCAGCCGAAAAGTCAGCCAAGTATAGATTGCGGCAACAGCGGCCGAAAGTAACGCGGCTAGTGAAGCAATAATGGTCCATAGTTCCATATTATCCTGCACACTTTCTATTGTAACTCCAGCGGCCCAACGGCTTGCGTTAGCAGCGGCTGGCGAAAAAACTGCTTGAGAGCAGTATAAACTTGAAGCTAGGAAAATGCCCATAAATCGCGCAGACTCCCAGCCGTCTGCTGCACGCCTTGTTGGGCCGTCCTATAGATTTACCGGAAATAAAAAGGGGATATACACCCCGCGGGTCCAAAGGTAGAGAAAGACGGCAAGGATCAACAAACTTAATGAGGATCCGAAAAACAATAAGTCCAGGGCCGCAGATTGAGACAATTTCTTGAACGCTGATGCGTTCTTTGGAAGAGTGATTTTGAAAAGCTCGGTAAAGAATCCTCCCTGTTTACCCTCGAGTGCTTTTCCTGCCCTGATTGTCGCGTGGTAAAGATCACGGGTACGAACATCAATAATCCAGAGCAAAACTCCCACTGGCCAGCCAAGAGTAGGCACGATCCATGCGATCACCGGTATTTCTTTGTAAACCGAGAATGTAAGTGAAAGCACTCCATATAGGATTACCAAGTCGCCAGCAAATGCAGCATGCCGCCAGCCTAGAAAGAAACGATAATTTGTCCCAATTTCCTCATATCTCTTATCTTGCATTTTAAATCCTCCTAGAACTGTTCTTCTGTTATGTAAGACTCGTGCACCTTAGGCGGCCCAACTATGTGTTATACAGCACGTGGCTTTATAACAGACTATGTACAGCATTATACAGGACTATCCCGCTTTCACTTCCCCACACAAATGCACAGCGATCCCCATTTCCGCAAACATGGCCGCCTTTGCAGCCAGGGCTTTATCGGCCGTCTCTGCAGAAGGCGCATACACCACCTGAATATGATTGGCCTTGTGACGCGCCATCAATTGATCGCGGCTCACGCCGTGCAATACGGCGCTCATGATCGGCCACTGCGGCGTAGTGGATTTCGTTGGAGGGATTGTCATGATCTGTTTCCTTATTTTCCACGACCTTTATAGATCGAATTGTACCCCGGCAGACCGGCTTTATGCTCCGTTCGAGACTCTCTTGGACATGATGATATCGGGTTTGCCGGGGCCGTTGGCGTCTGGAACGATACCTGTGACGATATATCCCATCTTTTGATAGAACTCGAACGGGTGACGTTTCAAATTGCGAACATTTTTTATCTTGTCCCACAAGTCTTCGTACAGGTCAACGTTCGAGAGCGACGTCATATTATCTTCATCGTCGGAGCCCAGGGTAACCGTCAATCCCCCACGTGAACGCACCTGTTCTTCGAGATCCTCGACCAGGATCTTGCCGATTCCCCCGCTCTGCATGTCGGGTTGAACGGCAAGGGGATGAAGCTCCCACACATGGCCATCGTATTGGGGGATCCCGCCGATCATGCCGATCAAATTTCCATCGTCATCGATCGCCGCGCGGCAAATGCGGTCCGCTTCAAGCATCTCGTGAACTTCCTCCAGCCCTTCGTTCAAAGACGGCCACGCCTCGGGCCAGTGTTCACTGAACGCATCCACCAGGAGCTGAGCAGCTTGTTGAATGAGATGCCCGTCCTCTTTTGTCAGTGTGATGATCTTCATCATGACAAGTCCTTAGAGACTGCTTCTTAAAGGCTTTTCACCACGAAGGCACCAAGTCTCAAAGCCTCTAAGGAAAAACTTTGCCGTCTCGCATCGGCGTGCCGCCGTTGTTCGCGGCATGAACGATGTGCCTTCGTGTCTTCGTGACTTAGTGGTGATGTTTTCAGACACTTTCCAAGGTAACCCCTTGAAGTCTTCTTATCCTTCCACCAGCATCCAGGCGGGATCTTCGAGCAGTCCTTTGATGTGCACCAGGAACTGCACGGCCTCGCGTCCATCCACGATGCGATGATCGTAACTCAATGCAACATACATCATCGGGCGGATGACCACCTCTCCGTTCAACGCGATCGGCCGTTCTTCAATTTTATGCAAACCGAGAATGCCCACTTGTGGAGGGTTCAAGATCGGCGTGCTCAGCAATGAACCAAAGACACCGCCATTCGTGATCGTAAACGTGCCGCCGCGCAAGTCTTCAATGGCGAGCTTCCCCTCTTCGGTCTTTGCGACAAAATCCTTTACGCGTTTTTCGATCTCTGCAAACGATAGACTATCTGCGTCACGTATGACTGGCACGACCAATCCCTCAGCCGAACCGACGGCCATGCCGATATCGTAATAATGCTTCAATACAATTTCATCTTCGTCGAGCTCGGCGTTGATCTGCGGGAATGCCTTCAACGCGCTGATCGAAGCCTTGACGAAGAAGGACGTGAATCCCAGTTTGATGCCATGACGCGCCTGGAATTCTTCGTTGCGCCGCTTGCGCAGGTCCATCACCGCAGTCATGTCGATCTCGTTGAACGTGGTAAGCATTGCAGTATCCTGCTTTGCCTGCAATAAACGCTGGGCGATGGTGCGGCGCCGGCGGGACATGCGGATGCGTTCCTCGGATCGTTGTGATGAGGACACTTTTGGAACAGCGACAACCTGCGGTTCCTTCTCCGCCGTTGCTTGCTTCCCGCTTCCGTTCGATTTTTCCTGTCCCTGAAGGAATTGTTCCACATCTGAGCGGGTCACGCGGCCCTCGATCCCGGTGCCGGGCACCTTGCTGAGGTCCACGTCCTTTTCGCGCGCCATGCGCGAGGCCACCGGCGTCACTTGTGCAACGCTGGCACGTTCAGCAGCAGGGCCATCCTTACG
>CAZJYB010000197.1:0-7648 GCA_964549865.1 uncultured Anaerolineaceae bacterium | reverse complement strand
GAGAGGATCATGGGCTTGTTTAAGATGAATTGGATGCCCTCACGAATGGACTGAATGCTCACACCAGCGGTTTTTTCAGCGATCTTTTGCGGCACGTCACCGATCAAAAAAAGTGCGAACAGGACCGAGGCAAAAGAAATGGCATTGAAGTAATAGACTGCTTCCTGCCCAGCCAGGGCAATCATAAACCCGGTAAGGGCAGGGCCAAGCACCGAACCGATCTGGAAGGAAGTGAACGTCATACTGAATGCGTTCGGCAGGTCTTTGGCCGGCACAAGGTTCGGGACCAATGCCTGTCGTGAAGGTCCATCGAAGGCGACGGCAACCGCCTGAAGGGCGGTGAGCACGTAAATATGCCAGATGGTGATCTGCCCAAATTGGGTGAGCAGGCCGAGGGTCAACGCGAGCAGCGCCGCAAAGCTTTGTGTAACGAACAACACCTTGCGCCGGTTATATGAATCCGCAAGCGCGCCGCCGATCAGGGAAAAAATAATGACTGGCAGGACGCGGGCCAGGCCGATCCCACCCAGCGCAATTGGGTTTTTATCCAGCTGGCTGACATGCCAAAATAAAGCCCAGAGTTGCATCTGGGTTCCAGTGATCGAGATCAGTTGTCCGAGCCAGAGGTAAAAAAAACGCCTGTGCCTCAGTGAGGGTGGAATGTGCAGACCCATTAAGTGCCCCAATCACGCAGATACAAAAAGTCGTATCCCACCGTACGGTTGCTGACCTTGGCGATCGGCGGCTGCATACGTTTGAACTGATTACGACGAATGCGCAGTACCACGGCGTTGACGAATTTTTCCTCAAAGCCGCTTTCGATCGCTTCCTGCGGGCTGTAACGCTGGTCGACCAGCAAATAAAGAAGCTTGTCCACTTCTTCATACGTAAAGCCGAGTTCCTTTTCATCGGTCTGATCCGCCCATAAATCAGCTGAAGGGGGTTTATCAATGATCGACGCGGGCACCTTCAGGGCACGTGACAGCTGACGAAGCTGTGTTTTATACAGGTCGCCTATCGGGTTGATCGCGCTGGCAGAGTCCCCGTACAAGGTGCTGTAACCAAGCAGGATCTCGGTCTTGTTGCTTGTGCCAACGACGAGTCCCTTGAATTCTTCGCTTTGATCATACAAGACGACCATGCGCGCCCGCGCCATGACATTGCCCTTGCGTTTATCCGTAATTTGAGGGGTTAACTTAAAGATCGGCTCGACAATGTCCGTGATCTCGATGGTCTTGCTCTGCACACCGAGCTGGTCGATGAGCAGTTGGGCATCTTCAAGAGAATCCTTGCTGGAGGCCTTATAAGGCAGTCGCACGGCAAGGACATTTTCGGGGCCCAGCGCTTTGGCTGCCAATACACATGAAAGCGCAGAATCGATCCCACCGGAAAGCCCAATGACCGCGCGGGTCATACCGACACGTGTGATCTCGGATCTGACAAAACCTGTAAGGATCTCGTCGGCAAGCTCTGTATTAATCACAAGGGAGATATCAACCACGGGAAAGTATCCTATCCAGTTCATTGCGTACAAGGGCCGTGCGTTCATCGCGCAGCAAAGGCAGGCGGGCACGCGTGCGTCGCAGTTGATTCAGATCCATTTCCGCGAAGGTGATGGCCTCTTCGTTGTACGGGCCATGCGCGATCTCCTCCCCATTCGGGTCGTTGACCGTGGACCCGCCCCAAAAATGCAGACCATCTTCATATCCAACGCGATTGGTATGCGCCACAAAGGACGTGAACATACTGGCGTAGGCCTTGGTCACGCGCTCCACCCAACGAGCGGATTCGAGTTTCTCTTTATCGTTCAAACCGCGTCCGGGAGATGCAGACGAAAATAACATGATATCCGCACCATCGAGCCAGAGCAGGTAGGGCGGAGAGGCGTGCCAGAAATCTTCACAGATGAGCATGCCCACGCGGCCAAAGCGTGTGTCGAAGGCGCGTACAGAATCGCCCCAGGCAAAAAAACGACCTTCGTCAAAAAGGCCATAAGTGGGAAGATAAACTTTGTGATGAACATGCAGGACGCGTCCTGCAGAGAGATAGGCAGAAGCAATGAAAAAGCGATGACGGGAGTCTTCATCCACAAACCCGATCACCAGGTCCAGATCACGCGACGCTTTGAGGAGATGCTTGAAAATGGGATCATCCTCCGTCGGTTTGTGTGCCACCGAGGCCACGAGATCCTGTAAAACATATCCTGTAAGAGAGAGTTCGGGGAATACGAGCAGATCTGCTTTTTCAGATTTCGCCCGTTTGATATAGTCCAGATGCTTTTCAAGATTGGCTTCCACGTCCCCCAACTTTGGCGAGATCTGGGCAAGAGCAAGGTTAAGTTTCATTGGACGAATCTTACCATTAAAAAGAAAACCATTAAGGTTATCAGACCTTCAGGGCATTGAACAAATTTCTACTGCCCAAGAATTTCCCCTGGAGCAGTCATGGATTTGTATATTCATCTTCAGATCATGGATGCCTGGCTGTTTTTAACTCTCAAGCAAGTTCTTCAGGCTATCCAGCAGCGTTTTCCAGAACCGTACAGACGATTATTTGCCCAATAAATACTCACGCGGCCAGTCTTTGGGAATCTCAGGGTTATCAGGCAGAGGCTCCAAAAACACGGAATTGGCGAGATCCGCACACCCATCGATGCCATGCTTGAAATAATCGTCACGACCCACATCAAGCACCATTTGCTGACCTGCCCCGGCGTAAGGATACATCAGATCTATGGACGAATCGTTGACATGATGAGTATTGTCTTTAACATTATGTGGAGCGCATTCAGGAGTAAAACCAATGCCATGCAACACCTCATGCAGCATTACAAATTCCGTGCTCCAGGCATAGGCGTCCACACCCAGCCGCCCATAACCGCAATCGTTGGTTCCAAGAAAGAACACTCCGGGAAAGCTGGAATGAAGCGAAACACCGCAATAATTGGGATGTTTTTCCTCCAGATAAAAAATGTAATATTTGCCTTTTTGATAAAATTTCTGGATCGTTAACTCATCTATGATGTAATCCATGTAAAAGTCTTCGATCACAAGATTGTATTCCACGTGATAGGTATCGTAAGTTGTCCTATATTTTTCCAAAGCTTCTTTGGGAGTTACGCCGAACTGAATAAAGGTAATGTCCAGGTCGCCCATATAGGTGTCGAAGCGCAGGGAGGAACCGCCAGTCTGTTCTGTAAACCAATCATTTGCCAGGTTTACAGACCTGGCAATTGACCCGTCCGTATCCCGGCTGAGATCCCTGTCACCCTCGAACAAGGCATAAACGACATGCAGTTGATACTCTCCAGCATAATCGTCTGTGCGGTCAGAATATGCGCGTTCCCCGATCGGAGCCGGGGTCGGAGTGGCGGTTGGAAGCGGTGTGGGAGGTGGTTTCAATACAGTGGATGAAAGATCGATGATCGCCCCAAACGGGATGCCGGTCATCTCAATTGCGTCGATCGAATTCCAGTTTTCGAGAAAATCCTCTGTTGACGTAATACGGATACCGGCCGCAGGCTCACCGTAACCGGAAAATGTGATTTGATACAAGAACGGGCACTCTGAACCGGTCTGTTTCAGGGAAAAATCCACATCATGTGCATTTCCATCTGCATCAAGCAATTGAATCGTCGCATTCGAAGGCAGTTCGGCAACCATATGCACATCTGCCGAGGATGGAATAACAGGCTGATCAAAGTACACATCCAACGATGCAGCCTCTTTTGATTCAGAGGACTCGCGGCATATCAAAGTATTGGGTCTGCCCACTGGCATTCCGGTAATAACCGAATCCGCCGCTGCTCCTGATACCCATTGCTTTATCTCAGGTGGGATTTGCGTCGCGGTGGGTGCGCTTCCGGGTTGGTAGGCTGCACATGCCTGAGCGGCAAACACGACCAGGCATCCCAGGCTGGGCATGAATCTAAAAAAATTTGTTTTGGAGTTTCTGATACTCATAAATCCGCCTCTTGATCGACCTTCTTCATCCTGCATGCAGGACAAATTTCAGACAAGCACTCGCTCGTTTATCTCTTTAAAAAAAGCCTTGAAAGATCAATACTCTTTCAAGGCTTATCCAGCGGGGAGGGAGGGATTCGAACCCCCGGTGGACCGAAGCCCACAACAGTTTTCGAGACTGTCCCATTCAACCACTCTGGCACCTCCCCATTTATGATGAGGGCAAAATTATAATCGAAAAAATTAGAGCTCCACGCTTTCGTGCATTTCCGGATAATGCACCTGATCCATATTTTGTTCTTTCAACAGGCCCTTCAAAGTCATCGCCTGCTTCTCCTCCCCATGCACCAAAAAGATCTGCTTCACAGAATCTTTTACGCCTGTTGCATATTTCACCAGCAGGTCCTGCCCGGCATGGCCGGAAAGCCCGTTAATAGTGGCAATATCGCATTTGCGTTCATAGATCTCGCCGAAGATGCGAACCTGCGGCTCGCGCTCCGCCAACCTGCGACCCAAAGTCTCGGGTGCCTGCCAGGAAACGATGCAGATCGTGTTCAATGGATTTTCAATATTATTTTTTATGTGATGGACAATGCGTCCTGCTTCTGCCATGCCGGAAGCGGAGATGATCACCATTGGGTCTGTACGTTCGTTCAAAGCCTTTGATTCGTCCACCGAGCTCACGTATGTCAGCATCTTGAAATCGAGTGCGGCATGAGTACCATCCTGCACAAATTTACGCGTCTCGGCATCAAAACATTCAAGATGATTTCGAAATACGCTCGTCGTATTGACAGCCAGAGGGCTATCCACATATACCGGAGCTGAAGGAACCTCATTCAGATTCATCATATGGTTTAAGTGATACACCAGCTCCTGGGTACGCCCCACCGAGAAGGCAGGAACGATCACCTTTCCACCGCGTTCGAGTGTTTTTTTCACAACATCACGAAATTCCACAAAAGCCATATCCGGGTCGCGATGCGGCTTGTCACCATAGGTGCATTCCATGATCATATAATCTGCAGCATCCGGCAGGATCGGGTCGCGCAGTAACGGCAACTTAAACCTGCCAATATCACCGGAAAACCATAAGCGGGTTTTCTTTCCATGCTCCTCGATCTCAAGTGAAACGCCCGCTGAACCGAGAATATGACCCGCATCAAAGAAGCGTACGATCACGCCGGGAATAGGCTCGAACTTCTCTTCGTAATCGACACCCTTGAAAAGACCCATGACTCTTTCAGCATCCTGTTTCGTATAAAGCGGTTCGATGGCTGGTTCCCCGCGGCGGGCACGCTTTTTATTTACATACGCCGCATCGGATTCCTGAATATGTCCTGAATCCAGGATCATTAAATTCGACAGGTCCGCCGTTGCACGCGTGGCATAGATCGGCCCTGCAAAGCCTTTTTTTGCCAGGTTTGGCAGATTGCCGGCATGATCGATATGTGCGTGTGAAAGGACCACGGCATCCACTTTGCGCGGGTCATGATGGAAATTTAGATTACGTTCATAGGTATTTGCACGCCTGCCCTGAAACAATCCACAATCCAAAAGCAGCCGTGAGCCGTTCACCTCCACTAGGTGCTGGCTGCCCGTCACCGTATGAGCCGCGCCATGAAAACTAATTCGCATTTTTACCTCCAAGAGTCTTCATGATCTGCGGGCCGAATCTTTCCACGCGCGAGGGCGTATCCCTCATCAAGGTCGCGAGCTCGTCAAGGCTTTCCGGCGGGTTTTCAGCCAATATCGACAAATAGGGTTTGGGCAGGATGATATCCGACTCGACCTTCATTTCCAGCCCAAGATTCTTTCGCCATAACTTCAGTTTTTCAAGGCGACGGAGAACCGCATCATTCTTATGCTCGATCTGCTTCCGTTTCACAAGCGGAGCTTCAGTTCCAAGGTTAATTGCACTCAAGATCGCCTCACCCCATAACTTGATCTGTCTCTCGCTGAGCCCTGCTGCCGACAGATCCACCTTTTTTTCCGGGGGAGTTTTCGATAAAACGATAAGCATCTCATCCACCATCACCTTATACGGCGGGCGATCCAATTTCTCAGCCTCCTGGTCCCTCCATTTGCATAAAAATGAAAGAATGGTCAGTTCACGCAGCGAAAGGTCCTTGCGGCCGGCGAAACGCTCCCATGATTCCAGGGTAAGCTTTTGTTTTTGTTCCTCCACCAGGCAGGCACGCGAAAAATCCTCCAGCGCAAAATGCAGGCGGTCCATCGCGACCAATTCCTTCTCGAGCGCGTCCCGCAAGTCAAAAAGATAGTGTGTATCCAGTCGCGCATAATGGATCTGATCGCCGCTCAGGGGACGCGCCGCCCAATTCGCTTTTTGATGCCGCTTGTCCATCTGCACACCAAATTTTTCCCCGAGCAGCCTGTCCAGCCCCACCGCGGAATATCCAAGTGTACGCGCGGCCTGCATCGTATCAAATAGATTTACAAACTTGAAACCGAAATCCCGTCGCAGGCAGATCAAGTCATATTCGGCGGCATGGAAGACCTTTTCGATCCGGGCGTCCGCAAAAATAGGGGCCAGTATATTCAGATCCTTTAATACAAGCGGGTCCACGAGATAATCCGCATTCAAGGAGGAAAATTGCAGCAAACAAACCTGTTCGCGGAATGCGTGCAGGCTGTTGGATTCGGTGTCCACAGCCACGCGGTGCTGCGCGGCCAGGTCACCTATCATCTGTTGTAATAATTGCTTTGAATCCACCCATATGGGCGGTGTCAGCAGGGTCTTAAGCATACTGGCCGATTATAAACCTGATGTAAAGTTCAAGCTTATTCAAGTCTTTTCTCCATCACCTGTGCATCCTCCCCATCATTGTAATATGCCTTCCAGGTATCAATGGCCGCGTATCCCTCTTTTTCATACATCATGATCGCCGTGGTGTTCGATATGCGCACCGTCAGCCGCGCATTGGGTACACCCAGCCGGCTTTCGCAGGCGCGCAGCAATGCACGACCAATGCCGCGGCGCCGATAGCCTGGATCCACTGCGACGGTGGCGATCCAGCCCCACCCGTCGCGCCGACGCGGGTCTCCGGCGATGAATCCCACCATTTGTTCATCCTGCATCGCCTTGAGCCGGATCACTTCAGGAAACGTCAAAACTGCGATCAGGTCAAACAACGGCCACGCATCTTTTTCAAAACTGGCTTTTTCCAGTTTGCGAAGTGCGTTAAGATCCATGATATTTGCGTTGATGATTTCCATAAAATAAGGCCTCTCTTGCGAGAGGCCTTATTTTATTCCATTTATGGATGAAAACTAACCCTTTGTGTTCTTGCCCAGGAAGTTATCCAACATGCTGGTGAACTCCATCGGGAAGATGAACTTCGTGGACGGGCTTGTGCCAATGGACTTGAGGGTTTCAAAGTATTGCAGGGTCATGGTCTTCTGATCAATACCCTTGGCCGCATTGAAGATGGCATCCAGCGCCTGGGCAAAACCTTCCGCGCGTAATAATTGAGCCTGTTTATCACCTTCCGCGCGCAGAATGTTGGACTCGCGTTCACCTTTGGCGGACAAAACAGCGGCCTGCTTGGTACCTTCAGCGCGATTGATCGCCGCTTCCTGGTCACCCATGGACTCAGTGACCAGCGCACGACGAATACGTTCAGCGGACATCTGGCGATTCATGGCATCCTGCACTTCGCGCGGCG
>CAZJYB010000196.1:0-7655 GCA_964549865.1 uncultured Anaerolineaceae bacterium | reverse complement strand
ACGCTGCGTGCCGCCAAAGCTGGAAACCCACTCAACGAGATCGGGCGCACCGTGGAAGAAGAGGCACGGAAGCGCGGCTATGGCGTTATCAAAGACTTGAGTGGGCACGGCATCGGACGTCAACTGCATGAAGAACCAAGGGAGATCCTGAATTTCAACAATCCGCGCGAGCGCCGCATTCTGACCGAAGGGCTGGTACTGGCCATCGAACCATTTCTCACCACTGGCATTGGCCGCGTGGTGGAGGAAAAAGACGGCTGGTCCCTGCGCACCATGGACCGGACCATCGCTGCGCAATTCGAACACACGATCATCGTCACGAAGAACGAGCCGATCATCCTGACCTTGTAGATAAGCATTTTTTGAAATAAAAGACCCGCAGATGATATGTCTGCGGGTCTTTTATTTCATTCGATCTTCATCCAACGCTTCACGGCATCGTGCGGATGTTCGTATCTTTCCATTGCATCCAACAATGTGCCGGGATCAGACTCAAGACATATCACCTTGCGGTGTTCCGAAAAGATAAACCCTTCGGTCACTGCATGATCGATGGCAGCGAATAGGTGGTCATAATAATTCCGTACGTTCAACAACCCCACGGGTTTTTCGTGTGCGCCGGTCTGCGCCCAGGTGATGGTCTCGAATAACTCATCCCAGGTGCCGAATCCGCCGGGCAGGGCGATGTAGCCATCGGCGAGTTCGTGCATGCGCGCTTTGCGGCCGTGCATATCCGCAGGGACGTCCATGCGCGTGACGCCGGTATGCGCCAGCACAGGCGTGTTCATGGAAGCCACGATCACGCCGATCACCTCGCCGCCGGCCGAGAGGGCACCGTTTGCCACCTCCCCCATCAGGCCGGTCTTGCCTCCGCCGTAGATCAGACGGATGCCTCTTTGAGCCAGGGTGAGGCCCATTTGGTACGCGGCAGTCTTATAGTCCGCGTGAACCGAGTCGGATGATCCGCAAAAAACACAGATCGATTTCATGGGATATTCCTCCAGGATGCAGCATTTTGGGTAAATGTATCATAAATCCACAGGTTAGAATTATGTTAGTGCAACCTTTGGACGCTTGACGCTTGCCGTGCACGGTGTCACAATAGCGCCATGGATTATAAGGACTACTACAAGACTCTCGGGGTGGAACGCAAGGCCAGCGCAGACGATATCCGCAAGGCCTATCGCAAGCTTGCCATGCAATTTCATCCCGATAAAAATCCCGGAGATAAAAAAGCCGAGGATAAATTCAAAGAGATCAACGAGGCCTATCAGGTCTTGAGTGACAAGGACAAACGCGCCCATTACGATCAGTTGGGCAGCGCGTATTCGAACTTCCGCAGTGGCGGAGGCCGCCCCACTGATTTTCAATGGGATGACTGGTTCCAGAGCGGGCAGCGCGGCGGCTCCAATAGCAGCGAATCGTTTACAGGCACAGGCGGCTTCTCTGATTTCTTCCGCGTGATCTTTGGCGAGGCAATGCGTTCCTCGGGCCGCGACTATGCTCCCCAGACACAGGCCGGTTACCAACAGGAAGCACCGATCAGCTTCCAGGAAGCCTATGACGGGACCACGCGCCAATTACAGAGCAATGGACGAAAACTGCAGGTGCGCATCCCTGCCGGGGTGAAGAGCGGCTCGCGGGTCCGCGTGGCAGGTGCGGCACCGGATGGAAGCGATCTTTATCTGGTTGTGGATGTAGCAGAGGATAATCGTTTCGAACGCGATGGCCAGGATCTGAAAACCACATCCACCGTCGATGTCTTCACATTAATCCTGGGCGGCGATACGGACGTGGAAACTCCCACGGGCAAGGTTAAACTGACCATTCCGGCAGGCACGCAACCTGAACAAGTCTTTCGGCTGGCAGGACGCGGCATGCCCCAATTAAAGAACCCGGCAGCCAAGGGCGATCTGTATGTAAAGTTAAAAGTGCAGGTCCCGAAATACCTGTCGACCAAACAGAGGGAACTGATCGAAGAAGCCGCGCGCATCAAGTTTTAAAACAGGAGAAATCATGAAAACAAAACAAAGCGTTCTGGCTTTCGTTCTCTTAACATTTGCCATTCTTGCCTGTCAGGCGCCGGCCCTGCCCGTTGCCCAACCTGCCAGCGAGAATCAACCCGTTGAAAGCCTGCAGCCACTTCCACCAGCAGCCGAACATGCAGAAGACCTCGCCGCGCAGGAGGAAACCCTGGTGGCATTATTTGAACATGTAGGCCCCGGCACGGTTGCGATCATCACAGACCAGGGCCAGGGCTCCGGCTTTGTATATGACGCGCAGGGACACATCGTCACGAACTTTCATGTGATCGAAGGCGCCACCACTGTGGAAGTCCGATTCACCTCCGGCTTCATGGCCTATGGAACCGTGATCGGCACAGACCTGGATTCTGACCTCGCCATCGTAAAAGTGAATGCCCCAACTGAAGAGCTTCACCCGCTCCCGCTCGGCGACTCAAGCGAGCTCAAGGTGGGTCAGACTGTCATCGCCATTGGCAACCCCTTTGGTTTGAACAGCACAATGACCGTCGGCATCATCTCGGCGCTGGGCCGCACGCTGGATTCGATCCATGAAAGCCCGGATGGAAATGCATTCACGGCCGGCGATATCATTCAGACCGATGCGGCGATCAACCCCGGCAATTCCGGCGGGCCGCTTTTCAATATCAATGGTGAAGTGATCGGCGTGAACCGCGCCATCATCAGCAACAACTTTACCGGAACCGGCCAGCCCACCAACTCCGGCATTGGCTTTGCCGTTTCGATCAATATGATCAAACGCGTGGCGCCGGTGTTGATCGCAACGGGGAAATATGATTATCCATATCTTGGCGTATCCTCCATTCCCGCGCTTACGTTGGATATGGTCAACCTGTTCGGGTTGAAATCCTTCACCGGCGCCTACATCACGGACGTGGTCCAAGGCGGCCCGGCAGATAAAGCAGGCATTATCCCAGGCAATCAACAAACAAATGTACCCGGCATGTTTGCCGGCGGTGACCTTGTGATCGCGATCGACGGGCGTGAGGTGCGCACCTTCGATGAATTGCTCTCCTATCTCATTACCAACAAAAGCCCGGGCGATACGGTGGTATTGACCATCCTGCGCGGCGATGAGACAGTGGATATCAACGTTACGCTTGATAAAAGGCCTTAATAAAAAACAAGGCAGGTCTGCGCACAGACCTGACCCGCTTCTTTGTTAACTCACCTTATGCAGAACGTCCCGAAGGTTTCCTGAAAAAACTTGTTCAGCCGATCAAACCTTCGGGACGGTGTATAACATCAGTTATTTAATTAACCGAAACGTTCCTCGCGCCAGACATCGGCGCGGTTGTGATAGCCGGCCTGCTCCCAGAACCCACGTTTATCACGCGTCATGAATTCCATCGACCTTAGCCACTTGGCTCCCTTCCACAAATACGGAGTTTCCAATCCCTGACGACCGGCAATGAAGCCCACCATGCCGCGCAGCGGATATCCGTGATCGGGCGTGATCGCTTCACCGTTCAAATGGGTGGCGAGTAAAAAGTTATCCTGCAATACAACTTCAAGCGGCAGGTTCACGGTGAAACCATATTCCGCGTGCTGCATGACGTGTGTGGCAGTCGGTTTGATCTTGAAGAAACCCTTGTCCACGAGTGTTTTAACTGAAACACCCTCCCATGTCGTATCGAACTTGCTCCAGCGTGTAACGCAATGGATGTCCATTTCCATCTTCGCACGCGGCAGTTTATTGAACTCATCCCAACTCCAGCGTTTTTCCTGCTCCACCTCGCCCCATATTCGAAAATCCCAGGTGGTGGGGTTGAACATCGGCACCGGGCCGTAATGCAAAACGGGGAATTTCAAAGTCAAAGACTGGCCGGGAGGCAGGCGTCCTTCTGCACGGACGCGTTCCTCTTCCTTGCGACGATCAGCTCCTTCAAACCCGAACATAATTCACCTCACTCCATAAAGAATAAACGATTGCGCCACTGCCTAGACTCGGGATCACCCATGCATGTTACCTTTGGAAGATTATAGTTTTCTTAACCTGGTATTCCGTCATTCCCCATTCGGGGACGATGTGCAAGGGCAATAGCCCGAAGCAATCCCGAATTGTGCAGGAGATTGCTCACCTGCACTGCGTCCCACGCAGTGCGGCGCATGTGTCGACGGAAAACATCGTCTCGCAATGACGTGATTATTCAAGTATAGATGTAAAGACTGGCGTGGTCAAATTCCCTTTGGGCTTTTCGTTAACTCTCTTATAATAGGTCAAAATCAAGGTGCAGGAGACGGAATGAAAACGCCCACTTTCAAGCAAAGATTTCAGTACTGGTTCGATAATTTCATGTCACGCGGCACGGGCGCGCTGATCATCGCTTTATTCCTACTTTCCGCTGTGATCATCTTCGTGATTGCGGCAGTTGTGAAAATAACCGGAAACGCCCCCAACGACGAAAGCCTGTTCGAACTCGCCTGGATGGGCCTGCTGCGCACGCTCGATTCCGGCACGATGGGCGGCGATACAGGCAGTGTCTTCTTCCTGTTCATGATGCTCGTGGTCACATTTGGCGGCATATTCGTCGTCAGCGCATTAATTGGTATCATCAACAACGGCCTCGAGGATAAGCTCGATGAATTACGCAAGGGGCGTTCGGCGGTGCTGGAGAACGAGCATACCCTCATCCTTGGCTGGTCTCCCCAGATCTTCAACATCATTTCAGAGCTCGTGCTTGCGAACGAGAATCGCAAAAGCGGCGCGGTGGTCGTCGTTCTGGCGGACCGCGACAAGGTCGAGATGCAGGACGAGATCGATGAACGCATCCCAGATACAAAGAACACGCGTGTCATCTGCCGTTCGGGAAGCCCCATCGACCTTACCGATCTGGAGATCGCCAGCCCACATAGCGCGCGCTCCATTATCATTCTGCCCGAAGGCTCGGACCCCGACACACACGTCATCAAATCCGTGCTGGCGATCACCAACAATCCGAACCGCCGCGCAGAACCGTATAATATCATCACGCAAATTCGCGACCCCAGGAACATGGACGTCGTCAAGATGGTCGGCGCGAAAGACATCGTGCTGCCCATCCTGACCAATGACCTGATCGCCCGCGTCGTCGCGCAGACATCACGCCAAAGCGGCCTTTCGATCGTATATACCGAGTTGATGAACTTTGGCGGCGATGAGATATATTTCAAACAGGAACCGAAGCTTTCCGGGAAGACATATCGAGACGCATTGCTGGCATTCGAAACGTCCACTGTGATGGGCATTCGCAAAGCCGACGGAACCACGCAGATGAATCCCGCGATGGACATGCGCATTAAGTCCGGCGACCATATCTTCGCCCTCGCGGAGGACGACGATAAGATCGAACTTACCGAACAATCACGCATCCCGCTGGACGAGAAACTGATCCAAAAAACCGCAAAGGCTGCACGCCCGAAACCTGAAAAAGCACTGATCCTCGGCTGGAACCGTTCCGGTGCGACCATCATCCACGAGTTGGATAGCTACGTCGCTAAGGGTTCACAGATCACGGTTGTCTCCGATATTTACAACCTTGAGAAGCAGATCCGCCTGCACAGCGGCAAACTTACCAATCAAAAGATCACCGTACAGGAAGGCGACATTCGCGACCGCGCGCTTCTTGAAAAACTTGAGGCCTCGGAATACGACCATGTGATCGTCCTGGCATACAGTCACCTCGAGCCGCAGGAAGCGGATGCCATTACGCTTGTCACGCTTTTGCACCTGCGCGATATTGCCGAACGGGATGAAACACCGTTCTCGATCGTCAGCGAAATGCTTGACCTGCGCAACCGTGAACTGGCCGAGGCCGCTCAGGTGGACGACTTCATCGTCAGCGAGCACCTGATCAGCCTGATGATGGCGCAGCTTTCGGAAAATCCCGGGCTAATGGACGTCTTCGCTGACATGTTCGATCCCGAGGGCGCAGAGATCTATCTCAAACCGATCAGCGATTATGTGGTTACAGGGCAGCCCGTTAATTTCTATACCGTCACTGAAGCGGCCCGCCGCCGTGGCGAAACTGCCATTGGATATCGTGTAATGAGCGAAAGCCACGATGCTGAAAAGGCATACGGCGTGCACACGAACCCTAAGAAGTCGGCAAGCACGACCTTCTCTGCAGACGATAAGCTCATTGTGATCGCAGAAAGTTAATAACAGATAATCGAAATCAAAAAGGCTGTCATGTGACAGCCTTTTTGATTTCATAATGACTGGACTTGTACCCCTGCTTTTCCCAATTGATCGCGAACCAGCCTGGCATTCTCCGTCGCACTGGGATGATCTCCATGCAAACACAGTGTATCCACTCGGACCTGACGCCCACTGAAATTAATTCCATTTCTGGCAAGCGCCACTGCATGCGCAGCAACTTCATCAGAAGACTCGATCAAAGCATCCGCCTGTTGGCGCGAACGCAGCGCCCCATCAGAATCATAGTTGCGATCCGGGAAGCCTTCATTGGCAACGCGCAAACCCGCCTCGAGTCCCGCGTCTACCAACCCCGAACCTGCCAGCCCAACCAGAATCAGGTCGCGGCTGAATCGTTTTACGGCGCCTGCGATGGCATCTGCCAGGCCGCGATCTTTCACAGCCTGGTTGTAAAGCGCGCCATGCGGCTTGACGTGCTGCAATTCCACACCTTCGGCCCTTGCGATCGCGGCCAATGCGCCGATC
Source organism: uncultured Anaerolineaceae bacterium (assembly GCA_964549865.1). GTDB lineage: Bacteria > Chloroflexota > Anaerolineae > Anaerolineales > Villigracilaceae > Villigracilis. Next base: position 950 of record CAZJYB010000196.1, on the reverse strand, counting down.
TGATCAAGCACCAATCCCTCAACCTCATGCGAAGTAAACGACATTTCCCGACGACCAAACCCCTGCAGGTCCGGCCAACCGGGATGCGCACCGACTGCCACACCATGTCCTTTTGCCAGGCGCACAGTCTTCTGCATGATCGACGGGCCGCCTGCATGCATCCCGCAGGCGATATTGGCCGATGTGATGTAAGGCATGATCGATTCGTCGCCGCCATCCAAACCTTCGCCCATATCGCAGTTAAGGTCGATCTTCATTTCACCATTCATCCTGCTTCACAACACGGCTTTCCAATCCATTCATCAACGTGCGATATTTTTTCTGCGCCTTCGCCACGCTGATTTCTTGAAAACGGATCCTGCTTTTATTCGGCGCACATTGCGCCAACAAAGGCAAACTTGCACTCGCAACTGCGGCAATTTTTGGATAACCGCCTGTTGTGGGGCAATCAGCCATCATCACAATAGGCTGTCCACTCGATGGTACCTGGATAGCACCATGTGCCATGCCTTCAGAGATCAATTCAGTCTTATCGCGATGACTCAACGCCGGGCCCTCGAGACGATATCCCATGCGGTCGGAAGTTAAACTCACAGAATATTCGCTCGATAAAAAAGTTTCAATACTTTCATCGATAAAATAATTTGTTTGCGGCCCCATGATGACATCGAGGATCGGATTATCGCCATAAGCTGGACGCGCGTCCATGGGTAAAGTGCGCGCGGCGAGATCGTTCAACGGGCGCGAGGGACTCCCGGCCTGCACGCGGTCGCCAACTTGTAATCCCCGGCCTTCGAATCCGCCCAAAGCGCCGCGCAAATAAGTAGATCGCGAACCAAGTACCGGCTGAGTCTGAACGCCGCCTGCGATGGCGAGATAAGCCCACATGCCGCGGTCCGTTTTATTCAGGCGGACTGTCCATCCACTGCGCACGAAGAACGAACCCCACA
>CAZJYB010000195.1:0-7670 GCA_964549865.1 uncultured Anaerolineaceae bacterium | reverse complement strand
CATGAGGGGCAAAAACGTCATTCCGGCGAACCCTACATCAATCATTGCATTGCCGTCGCCAGCATCCTGGCGGACCTGAAAGTGCCCCCCGAGGTGGTGGCCGCGGGTCTTTTGCACGATACTGTGGAAGATACCACCATCTCGCTTGCAGATATTCGCCGCGAATTTGGCGATACAGTAAAGATCCTTGTGGACGGGGTCACAAAACTATCGCACCTGCCGCGTGTCTCGCGTGGAGACCAGCACGCGGGAAAAAGCGACAACGGGGATGAATCCGGGCAGGCGATCAGCGCGGCTCTATTGGGCCGCAGGGGAGATATCATCTCAGAGACGTTACGCAAGACATTTCTCGCCATGGGAGATGACGTGCGCGTGGTACTCATCAAACTGGCGGATCGCCTGCACAATATGCGTACACTGGGTCATATGCCTGAAGATAAACGCAGGCGCATCGCGCAGGAAACGCTGGATATCTTTGCCCCGCTCGCGAACAGGCTGGGCATCTGGCAGCTCAAGTGGGAACTTGAGGACCTGGGGTTCCGTTACGTCAACCCGGAAAAATATAAAGAGATCGCCGAACAGTTATCAGAACGCAGGCCGGACCGCGAGATCCAGATGGAGACGATCAAGGAGAACCTGATCGCCCTGCTTGAAAAGCACAATCTCAAAGTAGAGATCAGTGGGCGTCCAAAACACATCTATTCCATCTATAAAAAAATGCAAAACAAGGACAAGCCCTTCGATCTTGTGCGTGACGTACGCGCCGTGCGCCTGATCGTTCCGGATGTGCCATCCTGCTACGCCGCGCTGGGTGTGATCCACACCACCTGGCGGCCGATCCCCGGCGAGTTCGATGATTACATTGCCGCGCCGAAAGATAATTTTTATCAGTCCCTGCATACCGCCATCGTTTACGATGACAAGCGATCTCTGGAGGTGCAGATCCGCACACAGGAAATGAATCTGAACGCGGAATATGGCATCGCCGCACACTGGCGTTACAAAGAGGGCGGCAGGGTTGCCGATAAGAGCTATGAACAGCGGATCAACTCTTTGCGTTCAATGATGGAATGGCGCTCGGATGTAAAGGATGCGACTGAATTCGTCGAGTCGATGCAAAGCGACGTATTCCAGGATCGTGTATACGTCTTCACCCCGCGCGGCGACATCATCGACCTGCCGGCTGGCTCCACGCCCATCGACTTCGCCTATCAAGTCCACACGGATATCGGGCATCGCTGCCGCGGCGCGCGCATCAACGGCAAACTTGTGCCGTTATATCAGGAATTAAAAACTGGGGACCAGATCGACATCCTCACAACCAAGCGCGGCGGCCCAAGCCGGGACTGGTTGAACCAAAACCTCGGCCTTGTGAAAACCCAGCGCGCCCGCTCCAAGATCCGCGTATGGTTCAAGAAGCAGGAGGATGAACAAAATCTTGCGCAGGGACGTACTTCGATCGAGCGTGAAATTCAAAGGCTTGGCATCAAAGACCTTAATTATGAAACCCTGGCACGCACCCTGGGTTACAAAACACCCGATGATTTTTTCATAGACCTCGGATGCGGCGACCTCTCGCTCAGCAAAGTGATCCGCGAGTTTTCACAGACGAGCGAAAGTGAAGACATCCTCACAGCAGGCTCCGCGCCGTTACCAGACCAGACCTCCACAGATGCCATTGAGGTGCTGGGGCTCAAAGGCATGCTTTCGAACATGGCGCGTTGCTGCAGCCCCATGCCCGGCGATCAGATCGTCGGCTTCATCACGCGCGGACGCGGCGCCACCATCCATCGGCAGGACTGCCCGAATATCCTGCGCACAAAAGATCGCGAACGCCTGCTTCAAGTGGGCTGGGGACACGTCGAACGCACATACCCGATCCCGATAAAGATACGCGCCTATGACCGACAGGGCCTCGTTAGCGACATCACGGCCTTGCTGAATAGCGAAGGGGTCAACATCCTCAATATCACTGTCAGTGTGAACAGAAGCCTTGCAGACCTGCGCCTGATCGTTGAAATAAAAGGCCTCACCCAACTCAGCCGCATCCTCACGAGAATTGAAAACGTGCCGAACGTGCTCGAAGCCGCGCGCACCAACCCGGGGTAATCACGCTCTGCCGCCGTCCCCGGCGGCAGTTTCGTCGTCGCACTCGCCGTTTGAGGCGCGCGGCGGCGAGAGCATAAAAGATACGTTATAATCCCGCCGCCTTAAGCTATGCTGACCGTAGCCGAAGCGCGCGAGCGCATCCTCTCCCATTTCAAACCTGTCGCAACAGAGACCCTTCCGCTGATCGCGTGCAGAGACCGCGTCCTGGCAGTGGACATCGCCGCGGCGCACGACCTGCCCCTCTTCAACAACTCCTCCATGGATGGATTCGCCATCCGTGCCGCAGACTCATCCCCCGCCGCGGCCGATTCACGCGTAACCTTGCGCGTGGTCGCCGATATACCGGCAGGCGCGGCGCCGAAAGTAACTCTCGCGCCAGGCCAGGCCGCGCGCATCATGACCGGTGCGCAATTGCCGGAGGGCGCAGACGCGGTCATCCCAGTGGAAGATACTGATTTCGATTCACGCGAAGCGGGTACCGCTGCCCCGCAAACAGTTTCATTCACAAAAATAGTGAACGCCGCTGAGAACGTCCGCCCGCGCGGTACAGACATGCAGGCTGGCGAGATCGTCCTCAAAAAGGGACGCACGCTCAAACCCCAGGATCTCGGCCTGCTGGCAAGCCTGGGGATGGCAAATGTAGAGGTATCCAAAAGACCGCGCGTGGCCCTGCTCTCTTCCGGCGATGAACTGCTCGAAGCCGGCGCGCCGCTCGAACCGGGCAAGATCCATGACTCGAACTCCTTTACGCTGGCCGCGCTCGTTGAGAGCAGCGGCGCGGAGGTGATACGCCTCGGCGTGGCAAAAGACACGCGCGCATCGGTTAAAGCCCTGTTCGAAAGCGCCGTAAACGAAAAAACGGACCTGATCCTTTCCTCTGCCGGCGTGAGCGTGGGCGCGTTCGACTACATTAAAGAAGTGATCGAAGCCGATGGCAGGCTGGATTTCTGGCGCGTGAACATGCGGCCCGGCAAACCGCTCGCCTTTGGTGAATATCGCGGCGTTAATTTCATTGGCTTGCCGGGGAATCCGGTCTCGGCGTTCGTGGGGTTCGAGGTTTTTGTGCGCGCTGTGCTTGGGAAGCTGAGTGGCCGCTCAGACGGAGGCAGGTTGAAGGTCCGCGTGCGATGCGCAGAGCAGGTCGATTCGGACGGCCGTGAGAGTTATCTGCGCGCCAGGATCCATGAAGAAAACGGAATCAATTTCGCAAAATTAACGGGCCATCAAGGGTCCGGGAATTTACTGTCTTTAGTGCAGGCAGACGCTTTACTTATTATCCCCGCTGGTGTAAAATGCGTGCCTGCTGGTCAGGAAGTGGAAGCTTTGCTGTTGTGAGGGAACATGGATAAATGGTTATACCGTGCGTCTTTGGTGTTTGTCATCGTGGGCTTGCTGGTTTCGATCTATATGACCATTTACAAAATCACATCGAACGATGTGATGTGTCTTGGCTCTGGTGATTGTCACACGGTGAACGCCAGCCGCTATTCTGAAGTGAACGACGTCCCCGTGGCTGTGATCGGCGTGCTTGGTTATGCCGCCATATTGACTACACTGCTCTTTGAAAGGCGCAACGCGTTCTTCAAAATGAACGGTACACTTCTGGCCTTCGGCATGTCTTTGACGGGCTTTCTTTTCACTGTGTGGCTTATCTACGTTGAGATCGCCTTGATCAAGGCCTTCTGCCCGTTCTGCATCACCTCGCAGGTCGCGATGACTTTGATCTTTATCCTGTCGGTCATTCGCCTGATCAGGCAGCCCCAACTCTAGGAGGATGCGAAATGCCACGTATCAAATGTCACTATGTAGATTGCGTATTCATAGATGAAGGTATTTGTTCCGCCGCCGCCGTGGAGATTGACCCAGACGAGGGGTGTAAGACGTACTCCCCCGCCGAGGAAACCGCCGCCAAGGATGACGAATGGGACGAGGACGATGAAACGGAATGGGACGAGGACGATGCAGACGACGATGAATTGGTCGACGAGGAAGACGAATTCTAGCCCGTTCACGCTTAATTGAAAATTGAATTTATAACAAACAGCCTGCTCATTTCGAGCAGGCTGTTTTGATTCTGTTCATGCTCAAGGCGCCGTCCTCGGCGCCGTACCCATAGGGCACTTAGGACGGCGCCTTGAGCGGTTTGCTTCCCTAATAATCGAAACGACGGGTCGACCGTGCTGCCGTCTCGCACCGCCGCGCGATTCAGGAGAATTGGACCAGGCCGGGTTATTTCATCACGTCCCTCGGTCTCAGATTGTATAGACATACATGATATACTCTTCGCCAAATCCTGATGGAAACGGTCAATCCTGTTGACGAAAGTGGTGGATAAGTCCTCTCGACAGGACAGTAACGCTTCGGGCTTCAGCCTGATCCAATGGCTAAATCCATCCTGTATTCTCGTAAATTCATTTCATCTTATGGAGACTTAAAATGCCGACTCGATCCTTGGTTGTATTATTTACAAATATTCTGATCGTATATCTGGTGGGATCCTGTTCACCACGGCCCGTGCCAGTTACACCTATGGCACCCATGTCGGTGGGCCTGGAGCTTGTTGCTGAAGGTCTTCATGAACCTGATCTGCTGATCTCACCTCCCGATGGCAGCAAACGCCGCTTCATCAAGGACCAACTTGGCACGATCCATATTCTTACGCCTGAGGGTACGTTGCTTTCAGAGCCGTTCCTTGACCTGCGGGATCGGTTGACAGAAAACAAAGCCGGCCCCATCGATTTCCGCGGGCTGGTCGGATTCACGTTCCATCCTGAATTCGCCGCGAACGGCCGGTTCTTTGTTTTTTACACTGCACACCTGCGCTCGGGTGCCCCCGCCATCGCCGGATACACAAGTGTGCTTGCAGAGTTTCGAGTATCGCCGGAAGATCCTAATCGCGCCGACCTGGATTCCGAACGCATCCTTTTGGAACTAGACCAGCCCGATCCCACCAATGCTTTCGCCGGCGGCGCTTTGGTGTTTGGTCCGCTTGACGGTTATTTATATATTACCGTTGGAACAGACAGCCTTACGCCGATAACAAACCCTGAGACCCTTCACGGAAAAATCCTGCGGATTGACGTAGACAACGGTGATCCATACGGCATCCCCGCCGACAACCCGTTTCTCGACACGTCCATGCCGGATGAAGTTTATTCTTTGGGTTTACGCAACGGCTTGCGAATGTCTGCAGACGCGCAGCGCGGCGAAATCTATATGGTTGATGAACGATTTACATTCATGTGGTCCAAGGTAAGCCTGGTGACTCCCGGCGCGGATTTCGGATGGCAAGCCCAGGCCGGGAAGAATTGCTTCACCAGCGACCCGACCGTAATGCTCGATAATTGTCTGGAAGGAAAATCCGGCGAAGTCATTGCGCCGCCTATTGTAGAATACGCCTCCGATATCGGCGTTGTGATCAGTGGCGCCGTAATGTATCGCGGGACTGCCATTCCAGATCTGCAGGGCAAATTGATCGTGGCCGACTCCGGGGCTACCTCCGGTAGCGGCGGGCATCAGGGTATTTTACTTGCCGCCTCCCCTCAACCTGCTGGTACCGACTGGCTTTGGCCTTATACGCAACTTGAAGTAACCATCCCGGATGAAACCGCGCGTTTCTTCTGGTCTTTGGGCCAGGACGCCGACGGTGAAATTTACGTCACGACCATCCAGCTCCTTGGCGGAGGCAGCAAGCCGGAGGGCAAGGTCTTCAAGATCATCCCGGCACCGTGATTATGTCCAAGTGCGTAAAAATCATAAATTGAGGTTATATGCTTCCCGACTCAGACGGTCAAGACAGTTTCCTATCCAATTTTCTGCGCCCGGATACTGCTACAGGGTATCTGTTGACGTTGTGTGGAGTTGTGACCATGGCCGTCGTGCTGTATGAAACATATTCGATCTTCACAGACCCCGGGCAATTGGCTGTATTTGGAGAGGTGTTTTCAAATGAAGTGACGATCAGCTGGCAGGATGGATTCGTCACTATTCCCCCCGAGATGCTGCTTTACTTTTTTCCATTGACCGTGTTGTCCATCGCAAGCAGCATCGGCAGGGTCCTGCTGAGCTCTGGCATTGGCTTGATACGCAAAAAGGCTGCATAGGACCATGCCAAAGAAATCCCCGCTTCAACTCTGGGACTTGTGGTATCCACAAGCCGGCGCCACCGGCGTCCCCTTCGCGCGCGGCCGCCTAGATGCCACGAATATTTTATTGGTGCACGCCGCACCTCCGATGTTGACCGTCGAAGTGCGCAGCGTGACAGGCCGGCGGCTGGCAATCGGCAAGGATCTGCCCCAGACAGCCAAACGCCCGATGGCGCGCTTGACTCGCCGAGGCGCGCGCATCGTACGTGAAGACCTGTGGCCGACAGCAAAGGATATTGGACGGCTGGTGATCCTGCCTGGCGGTGAAGTAGGGCAACTTATGGAATGGTGGAATGCTGAAGACGGCAGCGAATGGCGCTGGCAGGTCGAATTCTATAATCACCGTTAAGTACGAGAAAACTGATACAACAACACTCCCGCTGCAACGGACAAATTCAACGAACTAACACGTCCCTGCATGGGCATGGACACGTTCACATCACACGCGGCAGTTTGCTCCGGGGACAATCCCTTTTGTTCATTGCCTAAAACCAAGATCCACGGTGTGTGTGGAACGAGGGTGTGATAATCCGCATCGGCATGCGCAGACGTGCCGATCAATTGAAATTTCCCTTTGCGCGCCCAATTCATGAACTCGTTGAACGATGTTTGAATCACCGGCTTCCAGAACAACGTCCCCATGCTGGCACGCACAACCGTGGGATGATACAGCTCCACACCGCCATCGAGCAGGAAGAGCACATCTGCATTTACCGCGTCCATGGTACGCAGGATCGTGCCTACGTTGCCCGGGTCCTGTGGAGCGACCAGCGCGACCGCGCGGGTGAATGGCTTTACGTCATTGAGCCCGGTCTTCTTTTGATGAACGACCGCCAGGATGCCCTGGGGGTTGTCCTTGTCTGCCAGTGATTCCATCACTTGAGCAGTGACAGGCTGAGGCGTGAAAGCGAGGCGGGTGATCAAGTCGTGCGCGAAGGGGCTGGTCAGCAAACCGGACGCGTACAGGATCTCCTTCACATCCCAGCCTGCTTCCACTACTTCACCCACATGATGGATCCCTTCAACAAGGAATAATCCGCTATCAGTGCGCGCCTTCTTTTGACGCAATGTACGCGCCTGTTTGATAAGCGAATTGCCTGGGCTGGTTATGATTGACTTGTGCATATCCCGATTGTAAATGATTACTCGGCCGCGACGACCACTACGTGCAAGCGGCCGATCATGCCGGCTTCGATATGGCCCTCCGTCCTGCATGTGACGTAATACTCGCCCGCCTCGGGCGGGGCGATAAAACTGGTTGTGATCTCGCCACCCGGGGCCACCTGCGCTTCCCAGTAGATCTTGGCCTCATCCTCGTCCTGATCAAAGTGATCCCCTGGGCTGGTCCCAAGTTTAAAGATCACGAATTCATGCGTCACCGCGCCGTTATTGGTTGCGTGGATCGTGATCTCCTCT
>CAZJYB010000194.1:0-7860 GCA_964549865.1 uncultured Anaerolineaceae bacterium | reverse complement strand
CGAGACGTTCCTGAAGTTTTTCCTTGTCGTAATCGCTGGTGCTCTTGTCAATCTCGATGCGGATCTCCTTGATGCGACCTTCGATCTCACTCTTCTTGCCCTTGCCGCCGATGATGGTGGTGTTCTCCTTGTCCGCGACGATCTTCTCGGCGCGGCCGAGATCTGAAACAGCCACGGTTTCGAGCTTGCGGCCGGTCTCTTCCGAGATGACCTGTCCGGCAGTGAGAGTGGCGATATCCTGTAACATGGCCTTGCGGCGATCACCAAAGCCAGGGGCCTTGATGGCGAGCACGTTGAGCATGCCGCGCAGCTTGTTCAATACGAGCGTGGCGAGAGCCTCACCGTCCACGTCTTCGGCGATGATGACGAGTTCGCGCTTGCCGAGCTGAACGAGCTTCTCGAGCAGGGGAACGATGTCCTGCGCAGCGGAGATCTTCTTATCGTAGATCAACACATAGGCATCACTGATCTGGGCTTCCATGTGATCTGCATTGGTGATGAAGTAGGCAGAGATGTAACCGCGGTCAAACTGCATGCCTTCGACGAATTCGGTCTCGAACTGCATGGACTTGGACTCTTCAACGGTGATGACACCGTCCTTGCCAACCTTGTCCATCACGTCTGCGATCAGGCCGCCGACTTCAGTATCCGCAGCCGAGTTGGTCGCAACCGAGGCGATCTCTTCCTTCGTATCGATCTTGACGGAATTCTTCTTGAGTTCAGCGACGACGGTCTCAGTGGCGAGCTCAATGCCCTTCTTGAGCAGCATCGGGTTGTAACCGGCTTCAAGGGCCTTGAGACCTTCGGTAACAATGGCATAAGCCAGAACGGTGGAGGTGGTTGTACCATCACCGGCGATGTCATTGGTCTTCTGGGCGGCTTCCTTGAGCAATTGCGCGCCCATGTTCTCGAAGGGATCTTCGAGCTCGATTTCCTTCGCGACGGAAACACCATCGTGCGTGATGGTGGGGGAACCGAACTTGCGGTCAATGGATACGTTGCGGCCCTTGGGGCCGAGGGTTGCAGAGACTGCGTTTGCAACGACGGTCATGCCGTTCTTGAGCTTGCGGCGTGCTTCTTCCGAAAAAACGATCTGTTTAGCGGCCATAATTTACTTCCTTTTGTTGTAAGCTTTAGGCGCCGTCCTCGGCGCCGGGGACGGCGCCTGGAGCGACATGATTAAGCGACGATGCCGAGAATATCGCTCTCGCGCAGGATGAGCAATTTCTTGCCATCGAACTTGTGTTCAGTACCAGAATACCTGGCGAAGAGAACCACATCGCCAACTTTTACATCCAACGGGATGCGCTCGCCTTTGTCGTTTCGATCACCGGGGCCGGCAGCCAATATCTTGCCCTGCTGGGGTTTTTCCTTCGCCGTTTCGGGAAGGACGATGCCCCCGGCGGTTACTTCTTCGTGCTCGACCGGTTCGACTAACACGCGGCCGCCCAAAGGTTTAAAAGAGATCTTTGCCATTGCTTTACTCCTGTAAGGATTTTGGATTGTTGAATAAGCGCACAATTAGCACTCAATGTAGCAGAGTGCTAATTCCAATATTACCCAGTTAAATAGGCAAAGTCAAGGGGAAGGGTAAAATTCTTACACAACTCTGACGCACACCTGAATAAGACACTAGATGTGAACCGGGATTCCATCCGATCGGGCTTTGATCTTGTGGGGACTCGATCCCTTCCACGCCTTTACCTGTTAGCAGACGATGGAAAGTGTCCACCCTGATGCACTTTCCGTGCGCAATTTGTTATTTTCCCGTTAGCTGCAAACTGGATGGGCCGTATTCCATTAACTCGATCTGATTCCCATCCGGGTCGGCGATCCATGCCTGTCGCGAATTATCCATGCCAAGCGAGACAGCTGTAACTTCGACGCTTTTGCTTTTCAATTCCTTGCAATATTCATCCAGCCCGGTGACCTCAAGACAGAAATGCCTGTACTGGGTTCCATTTGCAAGCTTTTCCACTTTTCCGCCCCACACTTCGGATGCCAGGGCCTGGTCGAACACCTCGATGAAAGTGGAGTCGCCGCACTCGAAATAATAGCCGAATGGCTGTCCCTTTTCATTGTCCAGCGTGAATTTGACTTTCAACCCAAGCTTATTGACATAAAAATCAACGATCTTGTCGAGATCGTTCGTTACGAAATTCAGATGTGCGAGTTTACGGATCATATGGATTCCTTATGTGGTCACGATCTCCTTGACGCGTCCCACCTGTCCATCCTGCAAACGGACCTTGATGCCGTGCGGGTGGCTTGGCGACTTCGTGAGGATGTCCTTGACGATGCCCTGCGTGAGCTTGCCTGTGCGCTGGTCCTGCTTCAGGACGATCAGCACGATCATGCCGGGTTTGATCTGGGCGCGGGTCTGCCCGTTCATTTAGTTATATTCCATGGCCGTCATCCACGGGCGTATCTCATACAGCAGCAGGCCAGATCTCACGGCCGGGTCTGCCGCGGCAAACGTTTCGATCTCCTCAGGCGAGATCCCTCTGGTGGTGATCATCATCCCACCCATGTCTGCAAGCAGGAACGGCCCGCCCAGCTGGAGTTTGCCCAGCTCGTGGAGTTTTGCATAATGCTGCACATGTTCGCTGATGCCGTCCTGCTGGCGATAGTCCACGCCGTATTTCCATTTGGGGCCGGGTGTGTGCAGGACGACAAATCGTACAGGTCGAGGCATTGGAATTGTCATGGGTTACCTCTTTTTATTACTTGCTCAGCCGCCGTCCTCGGCGGCTAAAGCGCATTATTTACGATCTTCCCGTCTCGTTTAGGAATACCGTGAAATCCAGGTCACCGGGCGAGGATCCGAAACTGGTCAATAACGCCGCGGCTTCACTGCGATGTTGCGTGCCGTGATTGACCATGTGTAGCAGGCAATGCCATAGGATTCGGTCGCGCAGCACGCCTTCGCCGGTTGTATATTTTCTATGACTTGCCAAATCTTCATCTTTGAGGCCGTTTAGATACGCGCGCATGGATTTCTCTTCTGTGCGAAATTTTTCTTCGAGGGATTTCAAGGTCGGGAAATCATCGGCTTTCAGGTCTTCGCCAAATTTGTCCATTTCGAAGAACCCGCGCCATCCGTATTCGGCATCGACGACATGCAGCAGCGTACCGCGCAGCCCGCCGAAAGGATACCCTGCCGGGGCGAGGAACTGTTGCTCCGTCACCTTCGCGCTCGCCGCGAGGATCTCTCCGCTGGCCCAGTAGTTGTACTCGTAAATCAGTTGGATGTCTTCGATGTTCATTGCCTGCTCCCGGATTTATCTAATTCCTTGAAATATTCTTGACAAATGAAAACAGGTAAATCCTGCCATCATTCCCCAGACCATTACTGACAGGACGTCAGCTTGGGAAACAGCTTTTTGCTATACTCCTCGAGCTGTGCAGTGCTTTCCTTTGGAAAGACCAGCATCATTACAAGGACATGGTTGTCGTCTGTCTGCTCCGCCCAATAATGAGCCGTATATTCCAGACCCTCTTCCACGAGATCGAATTTATAAAGTGCAAGATTCGGTACTTCACAAAAGCCTGACGCGGTATAGCTTTCATATCCTTCGAAGACGATGTTGAAACCCGTGTCGTTGAAATATTCGTCAAGCTCTGGCTGGCCGTAACCGCAGTTGTAGATCAGGTATTCAGTATAGGCAACGGCGGATTCTGCCTCATTCTGGCGGGTGATCGTGACCTTATACGGGTCAACAGTATAGCTTTTGCTCCAATCCTCGGATGTGAACATACTGCTGCCAAACGAGAGGGCTTTGTTCACCTCCTGCTGGGTCGGTTCGATCAATCCACATTCGTCGCGCGGCCCGCTTGAAACTGGAGCGCACGCCGCAAGCAAAACGGTCGTGATCGTGGAAAGCAAAATGATGGGCATGAAAAAGATAAGAGGTTTTGATTCCCAGGGATATTTCATCATAGGTGGCTCCGTAAAACAATTCCCAATTATGAAAGCAATCCTCTTGCAAAAGACAGGAATGCCTGAACGTCGTTGAAATTCGTGACCATGCCGATCGAGATACGTACCGCACCCATGGACTTGCCGTCGAAACAGGTGCGGAAGTCATCCAGGGACAGGCGTTCTTCATGGCTGGGTTGGGTGAAACATACATCCAGTTCCACACGCGAAACGCCCATGGCCACCTCGCCTGCGCCGGGGTTGCAAAAACAACCGGTGCGCAGGGATATGTTGACCTTGTTGGCCTCATGCTCGACAAAGCGATGATCGATCAGTTTGCCGTCCTGGGTGTAAAAATTCACAGTCACCGCGCCGCCGCGGCCTTCGGTGGTTGTGGGGCCGAACACGCGTACCAGTGGGGTCCCATTGCTGTGTTTCATTTGAGTTAAGTTATCGAGCAGCCAGCCTGTAAGGGTTGCGACGCGTTCATCGATGATGTCATAACCAATCGAATCTAGATGTCTTAGCCCGATCTCGAGCGCGGGGATGTTGAGATAATCCAACGTGCCGTCCTCGAAGGCGGCTGCGCCGTCTGCAAGATAATATTTATCTCCCTGCACGGATGCGACGGTGATCGTCCCACCCGCGAACCAGGGACGATGTAATTTTTCCAATGCGGGTTTGCGCGCGATCAACGCGCCGAGCCCGGTGGGATAGCCGAACATTTTGTAAAAGGAGATCGGCACAAAATCCGGTTTGACTTTGCCCAGGTCCAGTTTGTTTGTGGGCACATACGCGGCTGCGTCGAGTAACACGTCCCAGCCGTGGGCCTGAGCTTTTTCGATCCATTCGAGCGGATGTTTGACCGAGGAGAAGTTCGATTGCGCGGGATAGGCAAACAGGTTGTGTCCGTTCTTCGAAGGCCGCGCCAGTTCCAGGTCCAGTTGAGAAGCGTCGACGCGCATATCCGGCAGCATGACCGGTATATAGGTCACCTCTGCGCCGCGGGCATGCGCGAATTCGCGGATCCCATTCACCGAATTGTGATTGTCGAAAGTGAGCAGATAGCGTCCGTTCGCGAACGGGTAGGATTCGCCAACCAGTTTAAGCGCGCCGCTGGCATTGGACGTGAAGATGGCGATGTATTCATTTGGGTCCGCGTTGAAGAAATGCAGAATATATTCGCGCGCGCTCTCCACGAGTTCAGTCGCCGCGACCGATGTAGGATTGGTGGAGTGCGGGTTGCCATATACATTTTCACTGAGAAGTTTTTGATGCTTTTTAATTTGTGATTCGGCGTAAATTCCCCCGCCGGTGTAATCGAGGTAGATGTGTTCGGCGCGGTCCAGGCGCGCATAATCCGTTGCACGGAGTTTATCGAGGGATTCTGTTTTGGAATATGCCGGATAGGACCTGAGGAAGGCTTCGAATTCTGGATTAGCCATTGGGATGGTCTCCTCTGGCTAATGTACCACAAAAAAGAAGGACAGGTCTTGTCTTGGACCTGCCCTTCTAAATTATTGAGCGACCATTTCCACTTCTTCCTGCTTTTTGAACTGGCTCATATACAGGTCGTAATAAAAGCCTTTCTTTCCGAGCAGTTCATCGTGTTTTCCGCGTTCGACGATCTGACCATCTTTCAGCACCAGGATCGTGTCTGCATTGTGAATGGTGGACAGGCGATGCGCGATGACAAAGGATGTGCGACTCTGAAGCAATGCGTCGAACGCTTTCTGGATGAGACGCTCGGTTCTTGTGTCGACCGAGGAGGTGGCTTCGTCCAGAATAAGAATTCGCGGGTCTGCGAGCGCGGCACGCGCGATCGACAGTAGCTGTCGTTGTCCCTGGCTCAAGCCTGAGCCGCGTTCACCCAGTACGGTCTGATACTTCTCAGGCAGGCGCGTGATGAACGAATCGGCATTGGCAAGCTTTGCCGCGGCGTAGACCTCTTCGTCCGTCGCGTCCGGACGGCCAAAGCGGATGTTTTCCATGACGGAGGCGCTGAACAGGAAGGTATCCTGCAAGACAATCCCGATCTGCTTGCGAAGGCTTTCGGCAGTGACATCGCGTACGTCCACTCCGTCGATCCTGACCGACCCATGCGTTACATCGTAGAAGCGCGGCAGCAAGTTGATAATCGTGGTCTTGCCAGCGCCCGTCGGGCCCACAATCGCGATGGTTTGGCCGGGTTCGGCAGAGAAGGAGACCTTGTTTAACACCGGCACGCCATCTTCATAATGATGCGACACCTCCATGAATTCAACCCTGCCCTGGATCTCTTTCATTTCTTTTGCATCGGGCTTGTCTGTCACGGCGGGCTTTTCATCCAGGATGGTGAAGATCCGTTCAGCACCTGCGATCGCATTCTGGATATTCGTCCACAACACCGCGATCTGTTGGATCGGCTGGTTGAAGCGTTGCACGTAGGCAAGGAAGGTGATGACCAGGCCGAGCGTCACGGTTGTGCCGAAGAGTGCGTCGCCGGTCAGCAGATACCAACCGCCCACGCCTGTAACGATGGCCAGGCCAATATAAGAGAAGGCTTCAAGCGCTGGGGCCAATGCGGAGGTATACGCCACAGCGCGCACATTGGCATCGCGATTGGCGGCGTTGACTTCCTTGAACTGCTCGATATTTTCATCCGCGCGGTTGAAAGCCTGTACTTCACGCACGGAGGAGATCGTCTCCTGTAATTCTGCATTGACATTGCCGATCTCTTCGCGGCTCTTGCGGAAGGCTTTGCGTGCCTGCGCCGAAAACCAGACCGTGGCAATGAACATCAAGGGCGCAACAGAAAGTGAGAGCAGCGCAAAAGGCAGGCTGGCCGTGAGCATGTTGTAGGCCACCCATGCAAGCGTAAGTGCGCCGCCAAAGACCTGCACCAAAGCGAACGAAAAAGCCTGTTCGATCGCAGAGCTGTCGTTGGTGATGCGGCTCATCAGGTCACCGGCTTCATGGTCGGTGTAATAGCTGAGCGAGAGCGAGTGTAATTTCTCGAACACTTCCAGGCGCAGTTCACGCAGGACATGCTGGCCGGTCCATGCCATGGCGAAGAAGGTTGTACCGGTAAGGACCGCACCGAGGACAAACATCGCAACCATGACCACGATCAAACGAAACAAGGCTTCGATGCGCTCGTCAGCCGTGGCGACTGCGGCGTCTGGAGTACCATATCCGCCGAGATGATAGGCTTTGTAGACAATTTGACGAGAGTAAGACAGCGTGGATGGATCTTCGGTTGTACCCAGCCAGCAGCTGGGTGCCGCACGATCGGCATTTGCTTCGCTTGAGGGCGCAGCTGGATTGAGCTGTTCAAAAGCAGATTGGCCGAGAGGGACCAGGAAACAGTCCGTGGCCTGACCTGTTAATTCGGGCGTGGTGACCTGAGTCCATGTGGAGATCACGATAAACACCACCGCCAGTGCGATCATGTACCAGAAGCGGCCAAAGTAGTTGCCAAGGCGGCCGAGCGTTTCGCTCAGGTTGCGCGGCTTGACAGTTTCACGATTGAGGATATCGCCGAAGCGACCGGGGCCCATCATAAATTAATTCTCCTCATGCAAAAGTTGCGAGTTATAGATTTCAGCATAGATCGGTTCTTCTTCCATCAGTTCGGCATGTTTGCCCTGGGCAACGACCTCGCCTTTTTCGAGCACAAGGATCCTGTCTGCGTTCATCACGGTGCTGATGCGCTGTGCGATCACGAAGGATGTGCGGCCCTTCATCAGCGTTTCGAGCGCTTCCTGAATATGTGACTCAGTGGCCACATCCACGCTGGAGGTTGAGTCATCGAGGATCAGAATGCGCGGGTCGAGTAGCAGCGCGCGTGCGATCGCCACGCGTTGTTTTTGCCCGCCACTTAATGTGGTGCCGCGTTCGCCGACGTGTGTATCGTAGCCGTCAGGGAAGGACATGATGAAGTCATGCGCGGCCGCGGCCTT
>CAZJYB010000193.1:0-7862 GCA_964549865.1 uncultured Anaerolineaceae bacterium | reverse complement strand
CAATTGAATTAGGACGTTAGTTGGAACAGTCTGTCTATAGGCAGTTCCTTGCAAAACAAAGTAAAAGTTCTAACTTTGCCAAGTTGTATTAAATTTCGATATGTGTAAAAGGCTGGTAAATGTATTATTCTATTCCTGAAAACAATGTGTTTATTGAAAAAGTAAAACAAATATTTTGAAAATATTTGGAAAATCATGGCTATTCAATAACGGCGATAGAAAATGAAAAGATGAATTGCAAAATTATTTACTCGACTGATTGTCGAAGAATTGAAATAATAAATCAATACAATTACACGGATTATGGATTTTCGATATTTATTTATAACACCAAGACTAACAAGCACAATATTTTAGCAAATGTGCCTTTTAGTAAGGAAGATGAAAAGTGTGATTTTATTGAAAAAGCAGCGGATGTCCTGCTAAAAAATCCTAGAATTGACGCCTTGTTTTCAGGTCAAACTTGGGAAGAGTTAAATAAAATTGTCTATTGGGTAAAAGATGACTATTAAATTTTATTCGTCTAGGATTGCCTAAAATGAACTGAGGTAAATTGAAGTGATAAATCAAAAGCCAAGTTCAAAATCGCTTCGCAAAAAAAACTGGCCAACAAAGCGTGCACTGGACGCTGGGGATTCTGCAGCATTTTCGAGCATTTTTCTGGCTTCGAGTTTTCTCTGCTCCCGAAGAGAATCCACGCCCGCCCAGCGCAGGTAACGCAAACCGTTCGGCGGCATGTCAGAGGTCGGAAGGTGTCTCGCGTGCAGGTCGGGTGTTGGGCGAAATTGGCAACATTAGAATCGAGGTATTTGGAGTAGAAGCTCATGAGTGCGTTCAAAGTTGTTCAAAGTAGTCAAGAAAGACTTAAGTCAGCAGATAGCCTATTTAAGGCGGGAAAGTTTGCGGAAGCGGAGAAGCTCTACGCGGAAACGCTGACTGTGGATTCCAGAAATGTCCATGCCCTCGTTCGCATGGCCTCCATTGCTTTGCTTGCCAATCGTCTGGATGACGCGCAGAAGTGGTCAACCCAGGCAATCGAACATAAAGCTGATAAGTCCGGACTCCTTCGGTTCTTTAGTAATCTATTTCGAAGATTACTCAGGCCCGAGGAGCTGGATCCCAAAGCCCTACTGGCGGAGGTCTTCTATCGCCGCGATGATTTTCAACAAGCAGCACCACTGCTGCACGTTACTGGCGAGGAATCCAGGGCGAGGAAATTGGAGAGTTTCAAAGGCGTTATGCCTTACCAAATCGACAGCAAAGCTGAGGTCACACATCTAAAGTTCATCATGACCGACCCGTTGCCCGTCGTCCAGGTGCGAGTCAACGGCAGCGAGCCTGTCAACTTCTTCATTGACACGGGTGGTGCGGAGGTGTACATTGATGAGGGGTTTGCCAAGGAAGTTAGTGCCGCGCAGTTTGGGTCGGAGACGGGCACTTTTGGAGGTGGAAAACAGGCAAGCCTCCAGCATGGACGGGTGGACGCCTTAACACTCAGTGACTTTGTCATCAAAAACGTGCCTGTGAATATTATGGACATCCGCCAATTCTCTCAGCCTGTCTTTGGAGGAAAGCGAGTGGACGGCATTATCGGGACGTTTTTGTTATATCACTTCATTGCCACTCTGGATTATCCCCAAGGTGAACTGATTCTGCAACGCAAGACGAAGGAGAATCTGAAACGATTGGAGGAAAAGGCTCAAGCAGAAAGACGGGTCGTGGTTCCCTTCTGGATGGCAGAGCACTACATGGTAACTTGGGGCACAGTCAACAACAGCCTGCCGCTTCTCCTGTTCGTAGACACGGGCTTGGCGGGAGCGGGATTCACAGGCCCAGAATCTACCTTGAAGGAAGCAGGTATCAAGTTGCAAGAGAGTCAGGCGAGTGAGGGAATCGGCGGAGGTGGAAAAATAATGAGCATTCCTTTCGATGTGGAAGAGTTGACATTAGGGGACGCCAAGGGGCGCAACATTCAAGGGGTGTATGGCGCTTTTCCTCCCCATCTTGAAAATGCTTTCGGGTTTCGCATCGGCGGGTTGATTTCGCACGGATTCTTTAGGTCATACGCTCTAACCCTAGACTTTACTGGCATGAGATATTTTCTGGAGAGAGAAGAATGAAAGTGCTTACCTTTCCAATCGGAGAAGCCGCCGAACACAGCGTGCAGCTGACGGTGGATACGCGCCGCGTTTTCAGGCAGTTTCCTGGCTTCCGCGGAATCCCGTTTCGAGGGCGAATCCACGCTCCCACCCACCGCGGCTAACGCCAGCCGTTAGCCGCCTCTTGTAAAAGTTATTCCAAAATAAGTTCTGGAGTATTTATGACAGACAAAAGATGGGAATTTGAATTGGATGGCGTAAAGCATTCAGTTGATCTGAAACACAACCCTTTCTCAAACAAGTTATCAATCTATGTGGATGGCAAATTGGAAACGCTATCACCTGAAACACAACAATCAAAAGAGCGTGATATTAAACATGCATTTCGAATTACTAGTCATGCTTGTGAAGTTGACATCAAAACCTATAAAAACGGCGGCGTTGAATACAGTTTTACTATTGATGGGATATCCGATATTCCTGAAGTCTCCGCGAATAAAATAGTAGAAGCGCATAATATTAAACAAGCCAAGCAAGCTAAGTATGAACGATGGATAGTTTTCGGTATATCTCTCACAATTGGAATTAGTACAAATTTGGTAAACGGATACTTCGCACATACCAATGGGATGTACAATGGGTTACTGGCAATGTTTGCACCCGTCTTTATTCTTTTTGCATTTTATTACATATTTTTCCCCAATGAATTTTCTGCCCAGAACGCAAACAAATTCTCGTTCCGCAAGTTGATTCTAATTATTCTAGCTTGGTTATTGTGCTTCGCCAATCTTTATGCTTTTGAACATGGGCTATACTAAAATCATGGAACTTGAGCATCATCAAGGATTCTTATAGATGGGCGGGCGGCTAACAAAGCGTGCAGCAGACGGCTGGGAGTCTGCGCGATTTACAGGCAATTTTCTGGCTTCGAGTTGATACTACTCCCAAGTAGAGTCCACGCCCACCTGTGCCCCAAAGGGGCATAATGCAAGCCATTGGGCGGCGCGCGATACAGGCGATGCTTCAATGAGTACTTGTCTCATGCAGAGGAGATCTGAAAATGGAGAACGAAAACGACAACGAGAATGAGGAGCGTAAGCAGCTGGGTGTCGAGCGAGTGTATCGCAACGAACAGATCGCCGTTGCATGGGAGTCGAAGCTGTGTATTCACGCCGGGAACTGCTTTCGTAGTCTGCCTGAAGTCTTCCAGCCTAAGACCCGACCGTGGGTCAAGGTCGATGCAGCTACAGCGGATCAGATTGCCGAGGTGGTCATGCTGTGCCCGACCGGAGCATTGCACTTCGACCGACTCGACGATGGTCCACCTGAGCCGCAGCCGGAGGAAACAACGATTCATGCGCGGCCCAACGGCCCACTTTACGTCCGAGGTCAAGTGCGCATTGTCGGGCCGGGCGGCCAGCTTATTCGGGAAGACACACGTGTAGCGCTTTGCCGATGTGGCCACTCCGAGAACAAGCCCTTTTGTGATGGGAGTCATCGGCGGGTGGGGTTCACGACGAAACTGTCCGAAAGTTCCGGCTAAGTCGCTCGTAGAACCAGGACGCCGAATTTATTACCGAAGGGCTTAAACGAGTCAAACCGCCGCCCCAACAAAGCGTTAGGCCTTTGATATACTGCACCAATGAACATCGAGTTCAACGGCGAGATTTGGTTCTGGAAAGGCCCGGCCCCATGGTACTTCGTTACCGTTCCGGCAAAGCAGTGCCGCGACCTGAAAGCCATATCAGGATTAGTGACTTATGGCTGGGGAATGATTCCGGTCATTGTTCGCATCGGGAAAACCGAGTGGAAGACCTCCTTATGGCCCAAAGTTGGCCGCTACATTGTGCCTATCAAGACGAGTGCCAGAAAAGCAGAAAATCTTAAGGAAGGCGATAAAGTGACTGTACGACTCGAAGTTCATTTATAAAATGGAAACTCTACCTCAAAATTCCGTCCTCTTAATCATTGATGTTCAAAAAGGCTTTGATGAACCTGTGTGGGGTAATAGAAACAATCCGCATGCTGAACTGAACATTACCCGGTTGTTGGAAGCGTGGCGAAAAACCGATCGTCCTGTGTTTCATGTACAGCACTTATCCTTATCGCCAAACTCACCATTGGGAGCTACTCACCCAGGCAGCGCCATCAAAGAAGCGGTAACGCCTCGAGATGGTGAATTATTGTTCCAAAAGCACGTCAACAGCGCGTTTATCGGTACAGATCTGGAACAACGATTGCGGGAACATGGTTATAAAACATTGGTCATTGTCGGTCTGACTACGCCGCACTGCGTTTCCACCACAACTCGCATGGCAGGCAATCTCGGATTTGAAACTTTTCTCGTCTCAGACGCCACCGCCGCATTTGAAATTATTGGACATGATGGGCGGAAATACACGGCAGAAGAAATCCATGCAGTGTCGTTGGCAACCCTAAATGGCGAGTTTGCCACAGTGGTTGAAACAGAAGCACTACTTCATGCTTTATGAGTTTAAGGACTCGTCCGCGTTTCCAAGCATTTTTGGGTTGTCGACTAGCGCAGCTGTGTCGAGACACTGGCTTCGAGTTTTTTCTGCTCCCAACCCACCCGTCCTTCGGACTGCTGCACGATCTCCCAATGCGACAGTTAAATCTAGTTAGGGATGAAAAGTCCAGAAGTCGCATTGGGAGAGGGATCAAGCATTTTTCTGTATAATGAGTCTTATCCACGCCCGCCAGCGGGTATCCCCTTCGGGGATGATATCGCAAACCGTTAGGCGCCACCGCAACGTGGATGACTCTGGCACTCGACAGTTTATCGGAGGACACTTACATGAGCGATGCACTCATTATCATTCTGGTTTTGGTTGTCGGAATTGGCGGTTTGGTCGCTGCTGCATACTTTCTCGATCAACGTCGTAAGAAATCCGGGCCAATAGGTTCCGCATTGCCTCAACCTGGCCCAATTGGGAGAGTTTTGCTTTGGATCGCCCGAATCTTGGTCGTTTTAATGGTTCTGTCTATTGTTGGCGCGTTTGCTTTCCAGTCGCTTCCATTGGCTTGGCTTACAGCAAGCTGCTTGGCGCTCTACATCATCGATGGGATTGCCTACCGCGTCGTTCGACTTACTGACAAATGAAGATTGGCAGCAAACGGGCGCCTAACATAGCGTACTGGGCAAACGCCAGCACTTTACACTCGTGCCCATTTCATGAGTAAAGCAAACCGCCGAAGGCCTCTCGCGACACTTGCGCCGCACTGCGTTTGTTGCACTCGCCGTTTGATGCTCGCAGGTGAGCATCCCGAGCGTAGCGAGTGGGCGATGTGGGGCTAGCCCCACACTGACTTCACCAACTCAGGCAATATTTCTCCGGATCTCCCGTGACAGGCAAAATCAGTTTTGGGTGTGAGCGGCGTAGACTCTGTATTGATCTCAACCACTACTGCGCCTTTATTTTGGGCTTCAAACGCCAACGACGCGGCAGGTTGAACAACCCCGGATGTGCCAATGGAAAAGAACAGGTCACATGAACGCGCCGCGATCACTGCCGCTTCCAACTCGTCGCGCGGAAGCGCTTCCCCAAACCAGACGACATCCGGCCTTAGCATTCCGCCACACTGATCGCATTTCGGCACTGTCTCGGTATCATCTCCCCACGTTTCAGTAAAAGTCCTGCAAATAGAACATCGCACGCGCTGGATATTTCCATGCAGCTCATGGATGTTCACGCTTCCCGCCATGCGATGCAGGCCATCCACATTTTGGGTGATCAGCGTAAACACGGGGGTCTTCTTTTCCATTTCCATGAGTGCGTAATGTCCCGCGTTCGGGCGCACACCCTTGATGGCTTCACGTCGCCACGCATACCAATCCCATACAAGCTTTGGGTCGCGCGCGAACGCTTCAGGGGAGGCCAGGTCCGTCGGCTTGTACTGTGCCCAAAGGCCGGTTTGCGCGTCCCTAAAAGTGCGGAGTCCGCTTTCCTGCGAAACCCCTGCCCCGGTTAAGACCGCGACGCGTTCCGCTCTGTTCAATACTCCGATCAGGTCGGATGGGAAATCCATTATGGTGTGGCACTAATGGTTGAGGATATTAACGGAGTCGGCGTTGGGACGCAGTCCAGAAGGGTAAGTCTCTTGCCAAATATACCTGTGCCTCCCATCTTGCGGGAATTGGAATTGGTCGACACAAATTGATATTCGACCCAGGCATTTTTAAAGTATTCCAGGCCCTTCATTTCCGTCGCAACCAGATCATGTACAAATGTACCTGCGCCAATGGATTGCATTGCGATGCTGTCTGCCCATTCACCGGTGGCGCCCGTCTGCTTGCTCTTGAAGCGGACGAAAAGTAAAACAAAAGCAGTGTTTCCAACATCTGCCACTTGCGCGGTGAATTTAACCGATGTCGGCTCGCAAACACCTTCTTTGAAGAATTCCGACCCGGATGTGAATATCCTCACGAAACCCCGTATTTCAACCGTCGCTGTGGGAGTGTTCGGTATGGTGGTCACTGTCGCTGATGATGTTGGCGTGAAATCCGGCGTGGGGGTTTCAGTTTTTTGACCGGCCAGGGTGGGCGTAAGGGTAAACGTGGGTGTCGCGATCGTTGCCGTAAGAGTTGGAATCTCCGTGGGCGCGATGGTGCTTGTGGCACTGGGAGTCGGTGTTGTTGTGGGAATTAAGAAGATCTGTTCCATTGAACAGGATGATGTCAGAATTGCATAAAGAAGAAGGATGCTTATTTTTTTCATGTTGAAGCTCATGGCCTTTTAGTTACCAAGCTGCATACATGGGGATAAGTGGATGGACTCAGTGTAGATCTGGGTACGACCCACTTCCTCACCATCCACATTGGTTGCCACCAGCTGAAAGAAAACCCACGAATCTTTGTAATGATTGTGCCCCTCGATCTCAATGCCACGCAAAACGTAGGAATATGTCCCATCCCGGTGATCGTGCATTGCATTGCCGGTTGTCCAGGGTGTGTAATCCTCCTCCTTGACGGATTTCACCCGCACGAAGATGATCACGCTCCATACTTCTTCATCGTCTTCAACCTTTGCAATGATCGTCGCTTTATTGCGCTTGCAAATGCCCCAATAGATCTTGTTCGGCGAAACGGTCACAGACCGGAACCCGGTACCCGGGCTGGGTGATGAGAATACAGGCAGGGCGCCAACGACAAAAGGCGTAGCCGTCTCATCACCAATAAAAATGGGGATCGGGACAAACGTGGCCGTGGGCAGGCTCGGGTCCTGGGTTGGGAAATGCACGATGGTGGCCGTCGCTCTGGGCCGAGGAGTATTCGTCGGTAGCGGCGTTCGGGTTGGCGTGGAGGTTATCGTCGCCGTCGCAGAAGGGGCCAGGGTGTTGGTAGGTGGAAACAGTCCATCCGCAAACGGAATGCCGGCACATGCCTGCAATAATGTGGTCAGCAGGACCACGATGTATAACCTGCGCATAGAGCACCTCATTTCACTTATAATACTACGAACTTCATTCACCATTTTACAACATTATGACATCCATCGAAGTACACAACCTGCAAAAAACATTCCAGACCAAACGCAAAGCCGCTGGGTTAAGCGGTTCGATCCGCGGGCTGTTCAAGCCGCAATACAACACCGTGGAGGCAGTCCGCAATTTATCGTTTCAGATGGAAGCGGGAGAATTGCTTGGCTTTATCGGCCCGAACGGCGCGGGCAAGTCCACCACCATCAAAATGCTTACGGGTATTTTATACCCGAGCGCAGGCGAAGCAAAAGTGCTCGGGCTCAC
>CAZJYB010000192.1:0-7867 GCA_964549865.1 uncultured Anaerolineaceae bacterium | reverse complement strand
TATGCTGAGTCGCTCGTCCCGGTCAAGGATCTCATCCTCGGCCGCTCGCCGCGCCGCGAGAAGGAAAGCGATGAAGGCTATGACCGCCGCATCCGCTCACAATATGTGGACACCTGTCGTTTCATCCTGCCGGCGGCCGCCAACGCAAATGTGGGCATGACCGCGAACGCGCGCGTGCTCGAGATCGCCATTCGTAAAATGCTCTCGCACCCACTAGCAGAAGTCAGGCAGGTCGGCGAGAAGGTAAAGGAGGTTGCACGCGTCGAGACACCCACACTTGTGAAGTATGCAGATGTCGTTCCATATTTCGTTGAGACTTATGCAGAACTTAATTTGGAGTCAGGCAGTTCGCGTGCCCGTCAGGGTATGCTGACGAAAACGCAGGATCTCGCTCCTGCACTCCAAAATTGGTGTACTTTAATTGACTATGACAAGAACGGCGAGGAAAAAGTGCTCGCCGCGGCATTGTATCGCTTCCATGAAATGTCATTCACTGACGCGCTCGCGCATATCAAATCATTAAAGAAAAAGCAACGCGCTGAGCTTGCCGAAACATTGCTTAAACGCCTGGACAAATTCGATGTGCCATTGAGAGAATTGGAATATTGCAACTACACCTTCGATCTTGTGATGGACCAAGGAGCCTATGCCGAGTTCAAACGTCATCGCATGATGAGTCAAACGCCTCAACGCTTGACGACCCAACTTGGCTACACGACCCCGCGCTTGATCACAGAAGCAGGTTTCGGGTCCAAATACGAAGCGGCCATGGAATCCGCAACCAGGATGTATGAAAAATTATATGAGCTCAATGCGGATGTGGCGCAATACATCGTGCCCAATGGATTCAACCGCCGCGTGCTGGCGCAATTCAATTTGCGTGAGGCCTTCGCGTTTTGTCAATTACGAAGCGCGGCCAACGCGCATTTCTCCATCCGCAGGGTCGCGCAAAAAATGTATAAGGAAATGGCAGGCGTCCATCCCTTATTGACGAAGTACATCAGGTTACACGATGAAACATGGCAAAGCGTTGAGGAAAAACATTTTACAAAGGTTTAAATAAGAAACATGACTCACCCTGAAATTAATCTTTCGTGGGTGAGTTTCTTGATAAGACCAAAATGGGACGCTGAAAAACGCAGAAAACGCTGATTTTGCTCTTTATCAGCGTAAATCAGCGTTCATCTGCGTCCAGGTTAAATTTGGGGTTAACTATATTTTTAAATTAGTCGTCGTCTTCCTCTTTTTCCACACCGAAGATCTTGTCGATGCGTTCCATGATCTCCTGTGTGATCTTCGGCGCGAACTCGGCGGCCTTCATATTTTCGTGAACCTGTTCCACGCGGCTTGCACCGGTGATGACCGTGCTCACGAACGGATTCTTTAAACACCACGCCAGCGCCAGTTGCGATAGTGTACACCCGAGTTCCTTTGCGATGGGTTCCAATGCGGCCACCTTCGCCAATTTTTCCTTGTCGGTAATACTGTCCTTCAACCACTCATATCCCTCGAGCGCGCCGCGGCTGTCTTTGGGGATACCGCCCTGATATTTACCGGAAAGCAAACCGGAAGCCAGCGGACTCCAGATGGTCGTTCCATAACCGTATTCCTTATACAATCTTTCATAATCGCCCGTGAGTCGCTTGCGCTCGAACATGTTGTACTGCGGCTGTTCCACAACGGGTTTGTGCAAATGATGTCGTTCGGCGATCTCAATGGCCTGAACGATCTCGGAGGCGGTCCATTCCGAAGTTCCCCAGTACAGGGCCTTGCCCCATTCGATGATATTGTGCATGGCCCACACGGTTTCTTCAACAGGCGTGGTTTTATCCGGGCGATGACAATAGATCAGATCAACATATTCCAGCTGCAATCGTTCGAGCGAGCCATTGATCCCTTCAATCAGGCGCTTGCGATTTAATGTATTGCGTTCATTCACCCCATCATGCAAACCCCAAAAGAATTTTGTCGAGAGCAGATAACTGCTGCGGCGCCATTTTAACTTCTTAAGCGCATCGCCCATCACCTCTTCCGATTTGCCACTCGCATATACCTCGGCGTTATCAAAGAAGTTCACACCTGCCTCATATGCCGCAGCCATCATGTCCACTGCAGCTTTTACATCCGCCTGGTTATGAAACGTAACCCACGAGCCAAAAGACAATTCACTGACCCGAATGCCTGTCTTGCCAAGATGACGATATTCCATGGTATCTCCGATGATCAAAGAATTTTCATCCATTATAATCTCTTCATGCGAAACATCCTGCCGATTTGCGTTTTGCTTCTCGCGGCCTGCGCGCCCTCACCGGATAATGCGCTCTCTGCAAATACGCTTGAACCTTATCACACTGCCACACCTGAGCACACCAATACACCGAATATCGTTGTTGCAGAAACGCCCCTGCCCACCTCAACTCCCTTCATGTATGTGATCCAACAGGGCGATACGCTCAGTGAGCTTGCTGAAAAATTCAACCTTTCACAGGATGACCTGCGCGCGGCCAACCCGGACCTCAACCCAAACAGCATGACCATCGGGATGACAATCCTGATCCCAAACGCTTCATCCGTTGCGGCAGGCGCTTCCACTCTCATGCCGGTACCTGTTCCCATTACCCAGACAGGGTGCCACCCCACAGCGGATCATGGCCTGTGGTGTTTTGCTTTGATCCATAACAACACGCCCGATATTCTTGAGAACATTTCTGTACAGATCACATTGATCGACCAGGATGGCGCGGTCATCGCAAGCCAACTCGCATTGCCGCCCCTCGATATTCTGCCTGCAGGAACATCGCTGCCTGCTTATATATTCTTTCCGAATACACCTGCCAATGCAACTCTACAAGTTCAACTGTTAAGCGCGCTGCAGCTGACCCAGAGCAACAGCCGTTATCTTCCCGCCATCTTGAACAACACGCTCGCCCAAATAGATGGTCATACTGCACGACTCAGCGGACAGATCCACCTCCCTGCAGAATCACAAGCCGCGACGCAGGTCTGGGTCGCGGCTGTGGCTTACGACAGGGAAGGCCGGGTGGTTGGAGTTAAGCGTTGGGAAGGCGGAGCGATCCAGCCGGGGACGAGCATCCCGTTCAATTTCGCGATCGCAAGCACGGGGTCCGCAATTGACGCGGTGCAGTTTGTCGTCGAAGCGAAGCCCTGACCTGTTTCCCATGGTACTGCATCAGCGTGAAGACATATCCTTTCACGTATGGCTTCACCACTTGATGGAAAGTGATACTCCAAAATTTCATCGCAAACATAACATCAAATAAAAACACGGAAAAAGCCCATGGACATGCTCGCGCCCCAAAACTCAGGGATATTTAATGTCCTCATGTAAAATGGACATGCACTTCGTACTAAAATAAAGACTGGCCGAATTCATAAAAGGCCCTCTTTGGAGGAACCATGCAGCGGAACAAATTCATTCTCGGCGGTGTACTGATCCTGGCAGCAGTTGTTTATCTTATCGCGTCGTCCACCCAGGCCAGTGCCGAATATTTTATGACGGTGGATGAGGTACAGGCCCAGGGAGCAGCCGTGGTCGGCAAAAGTTTGCGCCTCTCCGGCGCAGTCATCGGCGACACGATCCAATACGACGCGGAGACCCTGACCCTCACTTTTGAAGTGGCACACGTTACCGCGGACAATGCCGAGATCGAAGCCAGGGGCGGCCTTGCCGAGGTGTTGTACCAGGCCGTCAACGACCCAACCAGCCAGCGCGTGAAAGTTGTTTATGTGGGCGTAAAGCCAGACCTGTTGCGCGGTGAGGCACAGGCCATCATGACCGGCCAACTCGGGGCTGACGGCATTTTCCATGCGGATGAATTATTGCTCAAGTGCCCCACTCGCTATGAAGAGGCTATACCGGAACAATCCGCAAGCAAATAATATAGAACCTGACGGGCTTGCACCCGTCAGGTTTTTGTTGGAAAACGGTCTGCAAGGATCATGAAAAGAAACCTTTAGGGTATAAACAAGCAGGAAACCTTTATGTTCGCAGAATTCGGATACAGCATTCTATTTTTAAGTTTTGTCGTCGCGATCTATAGCGTGGTCGCGGCAGTCCTCGGCGCCAGGAGAAAGTCCGCCGCGCTGGTGGAAAGTGCGCGCCGTGCCCTGCTGCTGACCTTTCCTTTGATCACGATCTCTGCCATGTCACTGATCTATTTACTGGTCAACGATCATTACGAAGTCTCCTTCGTTTACGAAGTGACAAGCAAAAGCATGCCTACGTATCTTAAAGTGACCGCATGGTGGGGCGGGCAGGCCGGCTCGCTCGTGTTCTGGTCATTCCTGATGTCTGCATTCGCCTGTGCGGTGACCCTGCGGAAGTGGAATCGCGACATCGAATTTTTGCCGTGGGTGATCGTGGTCTGTTCTGTCACGCTGGCTTTCTTCATCGGTTTGGTGGTCTTTTACGAGAACCCATTCATGCGCTTCTGGCTGGCAGGCGGAGGTGTTGAGGCTCACATGTTCGCGCCGGCAAATGCAAGTCTGTTCCTCCCGGAAGATGGCCGTGGATTGAACCCGCTTCTGCGTCACCCAGGCATGATCATTCATCCGCCCATGCTGTATTTGGGTTTCGTCTCCTTCGTCATCCCTTACGCATTCGCCATCGCCGCGCTCGTCACGGGCCGCGCGGATGATCGCTGGATCCGTCTTACGCGTCGTTGGGTGCTGTGGGCGTGGTTGTTCCTCTCCTTCGGACTCGTGCTTGGCGGGCGCTGGGCCTATGATGTTCTGGGCTGGGGCGGTTATTGGGGTTGGGATCCGGTGGAGATCGCGGCCTTCATGCCCTGGCTCACTGGCACTGCATTTTTACATTCCGTCATGATCCAGGAAAAGCGCGGCCAGCTCAAACACTGGAACATGATCCTGATCATCCTGACGTATTCGCTCGTCATCTTCGGGACATTCCTGACGCGCTCCGGTGTGCTTTCCTCCGTTCACGCGTTCGCACAAAGCGCGATCGGTCCGTTATTTTTCGTCTTTATCGGCATTACATTCACGACATCCGTTGCATTGCTTATCTGGCGCTGGCCCGAGTTGCGCAGCGAGACAGAGATGAAGTCCATGCTCTCGCGTGAGGCCTTATTCCTTTTCAACAACCTGCTCTTCATAAGCATTCTTGTCGTATGCTTCTGGGGAGTGATGTTCCCACTGATCTCCGAGCTCTTCACCGGCCAAAAGGTGACAGTTGGCCCGCCGTTCTATGAGCGTGCCACAGCGCCGCTGTTCTCAACATTGCTTTTCTTGATGGGCATTGCCCCTCTTTCTGCATGGGGACGTTCGACCGCACAAACCCTCGGGCGCTCGATTTGGAAATCCGCTTTAGCCGCTCTGGTCGTGACCTTGACCCTGCTGGCCGTTTACACAAAAAATGTCTACGCCCTGATCGGATTCCTGCTGATCGCGTTCGCGTTGTTTATCACCTTACAAGAATTTTGGCGCGGTACACGTGCGCGCCAAAAAGCCCAGGAAGAAAATTTTTTCACTGCATTCTCACGCCTGATCGCACGTGATCGCAGGCGCTATGGCGGTTACATCATCCATATCAGCATGGCGCTGATGGCGATCGGCATCCTCGGCATCGAACTTTTTCAATCTGAAACGCAAGGCACACTCTCGCAAGGCGAACAACTCGATATCTCGGGATATACCATTCAATACCGCGAACTTGCCTCATGGGATGACCCTGGCGAAGGTGTAAACTATACGCGGGCCGTTGTGGATATATATGAAAACGGGATCTATCTTGGTGAGCTCAACCCGCGCATCGACTATTATTATGACTCGCAGCAGAACATGACCATCCCGGGCAACCGCTCAACATTGAGAGATGACCTGTACATTCTGCTTGTGGACTGGCAGCCTGTTTCGAGCATGGGCGCGACCTTCAAGATCTACGTAAACCCGCTGGTCAACTGGTTATGGCTGGGCAGCCTGCTGTTCTTGGCCGGTATCCTCGTCGCGGCCTGGCCGGATAAAGACCCGGAACGCGAACCTGTGCGTGTTTCCCAACGCGCCGGGCAAACCAGCGCAGCGGATTAAAGATCGATATGAAGAAATATGTGTTGGGTATTGCGCTTGCCTTGATCGTTGCCGGTCTGTTCGCCGGGGTTGTGCTTGCGCAGGATACGACTCCCACTGACGATGAAGTCAATGCCATCGCAAAACAGTTATATTGTCCCGTTTGCGAGAACACGCCGTTGGATGTGTGCCCAACCGAGGCGTGCCGTCAGTGGCGTGATCTCATTCGCCAACAACTAACCGACGGCTGGACCGAAGATCAGATCAAGGGATATTTTGTTGATAACTACGGCGCGCGCGTCCTGGCCGAACCTCCGCGCGAGGGACTGAACTGGTTGGTGTATCTGATCCCACCGGTCATCATCCTTGCGGGCACGATCACGCTCTTCCGCGCGCTCAAAGGGTGGACAACGCCCAGGGCGGCCTCAACAGATGCGGGCGGCGCGCGAAGCGCAGCATCTTCCAAAAAAGATAAATATGTTGCGCGTCTCGAAGAAGAATTAAAGAAAAGAAAATAATTTACAGCCCGCTCCATGCGCCGTCCCCGGCGCGTGAGACACCGGCTTGAGCAATGCATCACGGAGAATGGAATGACTGAATCAAAGGACACAGCCAAAAAACGCGGCGTCCCGATCTGGGCGCAGGTCCTCGTTTGGCTCTCACTTGTGGCACTACTTGTGCTTGTAGGCCTGGGCTTGAAAAAGGCCCAAACACCGATGGTAGAGATTGGAAAACCCATATCTGATTTTGAACTGGTTTTCTACGAGGGCTATCAATATGAAGGTGCGTCAGAAACGAGACTTTCCGATCTGCGGGGGAAAGTCGTAGTCGTCAATATATGGGCCTCATGGTGCAAGCCATGTGAACAGGAGGCACCGCAACTCGAGGCCGCCTGGCAGCATTACAAGGACGGCAACGAGGTCGTTGTGATCGGTGTCGATTATGTAGACACGCCCAGTGGCGCAATGTCGTATCTGACAAAATTCAATATCACATTCCCGAATGCACCGGACCTGCGATCCTCGATCTCCAGCATTCTCAACCGCAATATGGGTGTGCCAGAAACCTATTTCATCGACCGCTCCGGCGTGTTGCAATATGTCAAGGTTGGTCCATTCGCATCCACGGATGAGATCATATCCATCATCGATCCAATGATCCAATAAGGGGGCTAAATGGAAATCAGTGCCATCTTTCTTGTTCTGGCTGTGCTTGTACTCGTCGGTATGTATTTGTATGCACCCTTTACTGTACGCGCACCGCGCGCGCGCGCCAATGAATCGCATGAAGTTTCCGCCCTGAAAGCCGAGCGGGACCGCGTGATCGATTCACTGCGGGAATTGGATTTCGATCACAGCCTCGGCAAGATCCCCGCGGAGGATTATCCCGCGCAGCGCGCGGCCTTGTTACAAAAAGGCGCAGACGTCCTGCGCAAACTCGATGAACTCACACCCGCTGCTGCTTCTGTCCGCGATGCAGAAGCACGCATTGAAAAAGCCGCGGCGGCCAGACGTATGGATACATCATTAAAAACGGAACAAGTATTGGACGAGGAAATTGAATCCATGATCGCGACGCGGCGCAAGCAACACAAAGGCCGCTCCGCCGGCTTCTGCCCGAAGTGCGGCAAGCCCGTGTTGATCTCAGACAAGTTCTGCCCTGCGTGCGGCAAATCCCTGGCTTAACGCTAAAGACCATCCGAAAGCCCTACCACCAAGGCACCAAGACACGAAAACACGAAGTTTTTTCCTTAGAGTCTTTGAGCCTTTGCCGTCTCGCACCGCTGTGGCGCTGCTCGCGGCACGGACGGTGTGCCTTAGTGGTA
>CAZJYB010000191.1:0-7963 GCA_964549865.1 uncultured Anaerolineaceae bacterium | reverse complement strand
ATTGGGGATCACATACATGGGTGCGAAACGGTATATTGAAAAGTTGGTGGAAGCCCGCATCCTGAAAGAAGTAACTGGTTACGCAAGAAACAGGATTTTCCGGGCCGATGAGATTTATAAAGCACTTGAAGAAATAGGCAACTAAGAGAATGAAATTGGTCGGAACAATTCTTAGGGTAGCATTCAAAATCTGCTTGTTTGGGCTCACAGTTGTATTGGTGGCGCCTTTAGCGTATTTTGCCTGGCGGGCGAACCAGCCCATGGAATTATCACAATTTGACGGCCGAACTTATCTCGAATGGCAGGATACACGTCGCGCCGCTTATGCCGAGCTGGCTCAACAATATCGTTCAAGCCACCCGAAACAAGAAGTAAAAGATGGAATATGTTTTTTCACTGAAGCTGGGGTTCAACTAGTGGCTGCAGTTCCAAATTCTGGCTTTTATGCTCTGGCCGGCATTTATCCGTCATTACGCTCATTTACAAATCCGCAGGATCTTCGCGACGGATTAGTACCGCAGGGTATCACTTGGGCAAGATTTCTTCCTGCTTGGTGGGAAACATTTGAAAAGTTCGTTTGGGAGATGGCAGAACATGCTCCGCATGGGCCTGTCCCATATTGCCGGATTTCTCCGTCATAAGTGATCAACAAATCTGATGGACCAAGTGTTTACCATAAACCTAGAAAGAGGACAGGAAGTTAAACGCTAAAGCAAAAGTACCGATAACCAAACCAACTATCAAATAGGCGACAAGAGAAATCAAAAACGCTAAGAGAATTTGCAAAACATCTTTTTCCATGCAGTAATTATACACAACGAAAAATCCAGCAATTGCTGGATTTTTCGTTGTTATTGGTAATCCACAAGGGACAAAAGTCGTGGATCAAATAAAGCATAGACAGTAACCTATGGATGACAAGGACAACCTATTAGTGCTAATATTGCGAAGCTAATCTTTCACCCGGTTGATTGCACGCTTCAACCAGCCCTTTGAACTGGCGCTGGGAGAAACATTTCGTTTGAACCGGTCCAATCATGGACCCTGCCTGATTTCAGGCCAAACAGAGATGTTCTCCTGCGCCAGTTTTTTGTTTCTCTAGTAGAGGATGCTTATGGACATTGTCGTCAATTCAAAAGGCGTTCGCAATGCAGTTATCGCATTTGTCGTCGCGATTGTAGGCATAACAGCTATGCTGTTTGTTCCCCTCATTTTGGCTCCAAAACCACAAAACGAGCCGGCACTACCTCCAGACGCGATGGCAGCCGTCAAAGGAGCTACTGCTTTTTACACGCTCGATTACACCGAGCCACCCAACCTTTGGCCGTTGCGAGTTTGTGGTTATACAACTGAACAGGGTTGTCAGGCTATTCGGGAATACTTTGCACCCTCAGTCCAGGCTGCCATTGATCAATATCGAGTACAGACCCATG
Source organism: uncultured Anaerolineaceae bacterium (assembly GCA_964549865.1). Lineage (GTDB taxonomy): Bacteria > Chloroflexota > Anaerolineae > Anaerolineales > Villigracilaceae > Villigracilis. The sequence goes on along the minus strand of CAZJYB010000191.1, from coordinate 6,530 downwards.
CATTTGTAGAACCAGTTCAACTGATGGTGGATGATGGGGATCGTCGCATCTGGAAACTGGAAGTGATACTGACCAATCCCTGGACCGAAGGATCCGAGGGAATGCATCAGGATGTATATGCAGAAGTCGCGAAGGAAGGCGGGAGATGGTTGCTAAACCGCATCCTTTTCGAACAAGAAATTGATAAATTCCTTACACCCAATCCATAAGGTGATTCTATGCGTACCAAACTCTATATTCTTCCAATACTTATATTCCTCCTGATTTCCAGCTTTTCACCTGTCTTAGCTCAAGATGGCGATGGCCCATGGGGTGAAGTGGTGGATGCAGATGGCAACATTCGATATGACATCCTGACTGATCTCGGCGAGACTCATGAAACCGTTGACTGGATGCCGGATGTTCCCTTCATTGATGGGCAAGCGACATACCATGAATATCTCACCCCAAGCGGTAACCTGGTTGTCCTTCCTTCAGCCACCACCTTGTTTTTCATGGCCGCTAACCCAGAAGCTTCCGGGCTCAACCAGGCTGATTCCTCGTTGGGTAATGGATTTGGTGTTCTGGAGACCATGCTGGCCGGCTATCTCTCACCTTCAGATCTGGCAAATCATGGATACACCGATTCCGCCGATTTCTTTCAAGCCGTCATAGATGGTGACGCAAACATCTGGACGTTAGGCGGCTTATCCACCATTCACTTCATGACCGATTTACTTACTGGCTCGCTCGCGGACCAAAACCTGTACACGATGATCTTGCTATATACACAGGGAGGCTGTGATGATTCGCCAGGTGGTTGTCCAGCAGAATTAGTAGAAGCTCTCCCGACTCCGGTTGAAGTTGAGTGTCCGTCGCCTTTTATCCAAACCGGTCCAATCTCCATCTCAGGTGGTTCTGGCGATGGCGGAAAAATCGCTCCTCCCAATCCAGTAGTTGTCGGGCAAGACCAGGAAAAGCGAGGCGTGGATGTGCAGGTCAACGTCCATGTTCCACCTGTCATATATCACTACTATGTCAAAGTCCCGCGCCAGGAAGAAAGTTGCAGACGCGATTCGAGCGGTCAAGGTGGTGGTTGTTCGGATCACCCGGGCGATCCGAACTATAAGACAGTTGTAAATGTTTGGTTGGAATGTGAGGAACACACACGTTCTTACACTGATCGTCTCGCATCAGTACATGTAACCATCAATCTCACCCAGGCATCTCGTCAATGGATTCTGACCGATCTTGCACAGGCATATCCGGGAGCGCATCTCATTCATCCCGATTTTTCCGTGTCCTTTGGTGGAGGCGGCGCTTCCTGGTCAAGAGTTATTCCACGAATTCAGACTGCTGATCCCGGAAACTACGTAGTCAATGTTTCCGTGCGGACAACTGGAACCCCGGTCTCTGCGCCTCGATCTGCCAGTGCCGGCCTGGGACAATTCCTAGTGGAGCTGGTGCGTGTGACCCTGATCGAGGGACGATGACCTTAGGTGATTTATTACTTGCGCTTCCGATGTGGTTTCTTAACGGATTGCTCGTGACCATTTATTGGTTAGTTGCTCACTTAGCCGAGGTTGTCTCATTACTATCAGGCTTGGTGATCGCTTTTGGAATTGATCCTGTAATTCAAGCCCGTGCAAGTGAACGTCCACGTCGCTATGAGCGCGGTGGCGTTCAGACCTCCTCACAAGCTGCCACTTATTTCACCCTGGCCGTCTTGTCGGTCTGGATGATCGCATCGATCTTCTCCCGTTTTCCAATCCCGCTTATCGGAGCAGCTTTGTGGATAATCGGGCTGATTGCGATACTGGCTGTTTCAGAGGAAAGGTTCAACCTACTGTGGTGGGTCAAGACCGGCATCCTGACATACGCGATCCTTTCCTTCTTGTTACGTTTTGGTTTACAGGCTCTTGAGATCACCAGTCCAGCAGCTTGGGCATCTGTTGTCGGCAGCAGTGCAGACGCACAAGTCGTACTTGAGCAGACACGCGGCAATGTTGCCATGATCGGAATGCTCTTTGTGTTTGTTCTATATCCTGTAGGTTTTTCTGCCATGCTCTTCAACCGCTTTCTGCGTAACCCAAAGCCACTCTACAACTTTCGTATGGAGGCCGGCGATGTGCTGCGTCGCTTGCGAACCAGAATATAAGACCACGTGTCGGGTGTCAAGTGACATGTTGTTCCAACTCACCCAGATACGTGACACGCGGTGCTTGACACCTATCTGAGTCCGTGCCTGCTGGCCAGGTAACAATGGATCAACGGTTCAATGCAGGTTCGAATCCTGCCGGGCTCACTGAGACCCTCCGCTATTCGCGAAGGATCTTGCACGCTCAACGGGATCATCCCGTGTGTACGAAATTCCTATTTCCACGTTGTCCGGCTGTCTTCCTCTTTCAGCGCGGACGCAGACAGATCGGAGGCCTCGTATGTCTGCAACCTTTCCACAGATGGCCTTTTGGGTCATCTTCCCTCTAGCAGCTTTCATCGTATTGACAGGTTGGACTCTAACAATCTTCGTAGCGATAAAAAGGCTTCGAAAAGGGAACAAGTTTGAGAAAAGCCACTCTTCTCACCGTCAACCGCAGGACGCCTGCGATGTGATCGACACGACGACAGAAGACGGCATTCATTTTTCTCCTCTCCTCTAGGCATATGGAGGCTGGATAACCAGCCTCCATATCGCCCCAAATTTTATGGATGGTTATGGCTGCTGCATTCATTTTTGGATTAATCATTGGCTACCTTGCCGGCTTTTTCATTAGCCGTCTAATTTAACTTATTATGCCTGAACTGTTGACCTGGCTGGACCAACGTATGGAAAGCGCCCTGCACTTCGCGCAGAAAATCTTACCGCGCCTTTCGGCTTCATTTTCATCCGCGCAAATGGAAATCCCGGATGACTTGACAGTTGCGGACAATGGCTTGGTTTTCGCAGGCGACAGACAGGAATTGGATTACCTTTGGTTCGAAGTGATCGAGAATGAAGGTGGACGAATCTATCATGAGTTTCGGGTGGTGCGTTTACTGCATCTTGTGGCAATTCCCTTAAACGTTCGGAGTGAACAAGGTGCATTGGCCAAAATGCGCACGGTTTTGAGAGGCTTATACAACGCACAGATTGATCTCGTATTTCTAGTCGCCGGCATCTACCATCCGCGGCGTTTGGGGATTGTGCAGTGTTACGGCGCGGTTGGCAGGGCAACGACATTGGAGGAGGCAATTGCGAAGGCGCGTAATGGTTCTGCCTCTTTGGAAGCTGCATTGACTGCCGCTTACCCTCAGGCACGCCTGGCTCCAATAGAGGCAGAAGCCGCGGAATGGATGAATACTTCATTACTGGAAATGCCATATGGCGTATTGGCAGTGGGTCATCCAGATCCACGCGAGAACTCACGTGCCCAAGCATCCGATCTTACGCCGATGCTATCCGGTGGAAAGCACAACCCACAAGAGATGACGTTGCAACAAAATGAACTGGTAATGCGAGGAATGGCAGAGATTGAAGAGGATTTCCTCCTGCAAGTCATCCTCACACCTCTCAAAATGCAGGATGCCACCCGTATGCTGGCAGGTCTGGCAGAATACACTTCCACTTGGGCGGCCTGGCAGGCGGGCAACCGGTCTTTTAACTTAGGAACTGCTTTACCTTTGATGTTAAGTGGGGCCATTGCGAACAATGCCGGCTCGGGTTTTACGCAATCCGAGTCGGAAGGACAGGCTGATGGTGTATCGCATGTAGATAGTCAGAGTCATACCGATGGCAATGCTCAATCCCATACAGAAGGTTTTGCCGTGACAGATGGTTATGCTGACTCCCACACGGAAGGCAAAGCACATACTGATAGTCACTCAGAATCAAACAGCAGTACGAGCGGGCATGGCCAAAGTTCAACTAGTGGAGAAGGCTGGACTATCGGTGGAGCGCTCAGCATCATTCCAGCTATCGCAACGATCAGCGGAAGTCACCAATCATTTCATAGTGGAACATCGAGCAGTTTCTCCTCAAGCACTCATACAGAGACTGAAGGTCAGGCTGACACAAAATCTGAAAGTGACTCGCACACGGAAATGCATTCTGAAACATACAGCCAATCAAATACCAACACTGTATCTGAATCTGATACTAAGGGAAGTGCAGATGGGGTATCCCATACCGACAGTCAGAGTCAAGGCGTTGCGACGGCTCGTGGACTATCTCGCGGATTTACCGAAGGGATCGCTTTTGGGCTGGCACCATCATTCTCGGTGGGTGAGTCCAATCAATGGCAGTTCGATCCGGCGATACTCCTGACCTCAATCCTGCGCCGGCAACAAGATATCTTGAATACGATCACACTTGAGGGTGGCTTTTATACCGATGTGTATGCACTGGCACGCAGTGAACGCGGACGCCAGGCGCTATTGACCCTAATACCAGAAGCTTTTCACGGCACCGAAGATGTGGTTATGGGCTTACAGACCCGCACTTTGACTCCCGAAGAAGATGCTTATCTGCGTTTGCATGCCAAAGTCATGGTGCCATCCACGCGGGAGATACACATCCCCGAAGCGATGACTGCTTATGCAGATTCGACCTTGTTAACCATGTTGCAAGCGGCGGCTTACATGACACCCGGCCTTTTTGAAGAAGGTCTGGCACGCACAGTACAAGAGGCTATCCCGCCATTTGCATTCGACCCTCATATGAAGGGTGATCCATCATTCGGAGAAATAGTTGCCTTGGCACATCAATATTCGACCGAACGCGGTCGACTGACCGATTCGATCCTGCACCTGACAGCCGAGCGTCATTTCCATACTGCGTTCGTCGGTGATACCGGCTTCGGGAAATCCGTGGCGGCTGAAAGACTGGCTTATGAAACAACATCACGATGGCATTATCGCACGATCGTATTGGACTTTGGGCAAGGCTGGCGTAAAGCCTTGAATTGGCCAGGCATGCAGGGACGCGTTGATATACGACAGCTGCATCCGGGCAGTGTTCGTCCCATTCGATGGAATCCACTTCAAATTCCCAAGCGAGTTGATCCCGGTCGATATCGGACATTAGTCTGCGAGCTGTTTGCCAACGCCGGACGCATGGGACCACGACAGTTGGGTTTTCTTCGTTCCACTTTGACACGTCATTATCAACTTCGTGGTGTCCTGCCGATGGACGACCGCGATCAACTCAACGAAGAGTTAAGCACGCGCGGGAAATCACGCCGCGATGAAGACTTACTTAAATGGGAAACTGTATACAACGAAGCGGAAGAAGCAGTAATCAACACTGCTCGAATTGAGCGTGGGCTTGAAGAACGAAAGACCCATCTTTCCAAGCTATCTGAATTGGAACCGTTCGAGCGGCAGGCACTTGTCGTGTATCGCAGCCGAGCAGCCAGTCTTTCGCAGTGGATTGCACTTTTGCGGACAGAGTTTGAGAAAACCAATGGACGTGATCAGGCAAGCCGATCATCGCTCCAGGGTGTGTTGTTACGAATCGAACCACTTGCGGAAGGTGAGATGTTACGGATGTATGGTCCGGGCTATGACACGATATCGGTTGAAGACCTTGGGCTGCTCGGACCCGAGAATAACAAGTGGGGCGTGACGGTCATTGAGGGTGGAGCAGAGATGGATGAGTTCTCGAAATCAGCTCTGTTATCCCTCGCTGCATCGATCCTGTATCTAGACGCGGTCGTCCGTAGGCGTGAGACGTTGAGCGGGGCGCACTTCCCTCCAATGCAGATCTTTTTTGAGGAAGCAAATAAGGTTCTGACTGGGATCGAGTCCGGCTCAGCCGCCGACCGCGATGGTGTAACAAGTAACCAGACCGCGCAAATCTTCCTTGATATGTGGCGGGATGGGCGCAAGTACAAATGCTTTATGCATGTTTTAGCTCAAACCGTGTCTGAACTCCCGGCCGGCATTCTATCTTCCTGTAACAACGGCTTTTTCGGACAGACCAAGAATGACCGGGATCGCCAAGCGGTACTGGCACACATTGCCCGCAATACAAAAGGGTTTGTCAACAGCGAATACGATCGCTTTCTAGCGCGCATGCCGATTGGTATGGCCATTGCCAAACTTGGCTACGCTCAAGACATGTTGCAGACCGAGCCATATCTGGTCCGCCCCCTCATGCTTACTGCGCACGAACCAAGCGACGTGGAAATCAACCAACAATCTCATGCTTTGGGATTGTTGGGATAAAAAAATATTTTGGAGGAACTGTTCATGAGGAAACCAAGAAATTCATTTTTAGTGATTGGAGTTCTGGCGTTGATTGCCTTTGGGTTAACGTATACATTGCTCTCCAGCATCATTCAGCCAAGGCCAGTCGTGGTAGCCAAAATAGACCTGGCTGCCGGTACGCGACTGTCTACCGAGCTGATTGAACTGAAAACCTTACCGAAAGGAGGGATCCCGGCCGGTGCTTATACATCCATCGAAGAGGCACTGGACAAAGTTCTGACAACCGCTCGTGTGGCGGGAGATCCAATCACCTCTTATGTGGCCGGCGAATCAAATGTCTCGGCGGGAATACCGGCGCAGCTTGC
>CAZJYB010000190.1:0-7969 GCA_964549865.1 uncultured Anaerolineaceae bacterium | reverse complement strand
TTCCGCGGAAGATCTAAAGAAGGCCGGCGCTCAAATGGATGGTGACGAAAAGGAAGAAAAGCAACCCAAGTTGATATAAAACAAAAACGGGCGAGGATTTTTCCTCGCCCGAATTATTTAAGAAGTCTTGGAATCTTACCTTACACAGAACGTCCCGAAGGTTTCCGTGAAAAACATTATTTAGCCGATCAAACCTTCGGGACGGTGCGTAACATCAATTAGAATCCTATTTTTCCTGTGATAAACAGGCACATCGCACCGAGAACGCAGACCGTTGACATTAATAAGACGGCAATCACAAATCTCTGAATGGACGTCATGCCCAAAAAGCGACCCCTGCGGGAGAGCCGGCCCGATGTGGTGCTTGAAGCAGATGGGAAACTGGTCTCTTCGGGGTCTTGAAATGAGCTGGTTTCATCGCGCAGGTTATCAAACATGGTGACCTCTTTTTGTTGCTCCTGAATGAGGGTATTCTATCACGACGCCGGCCGCAGGCTTACGTCCCCAAAACGCACAATTATTGGCCGGCCCTGTTCATCGTGCAAACGCAAACTGCCGTCTGATTCCAGGCCAAGTAATTGGCCCATGACTGGGTCGTCATCATTGGAACTGATCTGTACCTGTTCGCCGCGGAATGCCAGTAATCCCTCCCAAGCCTGTAGAAAACTGTCTGTGTCCATTTGGGGACGGCGGGCAAGGAACGCGGAGAGAATATCCCGTAATAGTTCATCACGGTCCAGGGGATGGCCCAGCTCTTCTTCAATGCTTGTCGCGGGGAATTGTAAATGTTCAAGCGGCGGTACAGATTCCCTGTTCACGTTGACTCCCATGCCAATAACCAGCGAATCCACATCTGCACCGGACCATACCGTCTCGATGAGGATGCCGGCGGCTTTTCTGCCGTTCAATAAAATGTCGTTGGGCCATTTAATTTGCGGAGCGAGTCCCTGTCGGGTGAGCGAATCTGTTATTGAAAGCGCGGCCAGGCCAACGGTCCGCGAGAGAGGCGCACGGCCGGAGGGGCGTACGATCAGGCTCAAGGCAAGGGCGGTCCCTTTGGGTGTGAACCATTTTCTTTTAAGACGCCCGCGGCCGGCCGTTTGTTCATCCGCGACCACCAGGGAAAGATCCGGCGCGCCTTTGGCGGCCCAGGCGAGGGCCTCGTCATTTGTGGAGCCGATCGATTCAAAGTAACGGATCTCCGCGATGGGAAGAGATGATATTTTTTTATTGAACAATTTGGTATGGGTTGATGTTGGCGCCGCCCTGGCGCACTTCAAAGTGCAGGTGGGTGCCGAATGAATTGCCTGTATTACCCGCCCCGCCAATGACCGTGCCCTGACCAACCGGGGTGCACTGGCTTACATTGATCACGCTTAAGTGGGCATATACCGTTACATAACCATTGCCATGGTCGATCTGCACCACGTTGCCATATCCATAGTTCCAACCGCCTTGTGCCATGGTTACAATGCCTGAGCCAGCCGCATATACGGGTTCGCCTTCAACGGCCTGAATGTCGATGCCAAGGTGTCCGGGGCCATAGCCGTTTCCTGAAATGACGTGGGAGCCGGCCGGCCAACCGAAGCCGCTTGAAACAGGTCCGCCGCCGCAAACATTGGTTTCGATCTCACCCGTTCCTGTATTTGCGCCACGGCCGGCAGTTTGCAGATCCTGTGCCCAGTTTCGCAATTCGCGCGAGCCCCCGGGGATCATCACGATGCTGCCGGGTTCCACTTTTGGGTCGGTGAGATCGATGGCGTTGCCGGGGAAATTGATGATGTCTTCCGCGTTCGCACCGAACTCCTCGGCGACCGTTTCGAAGGTATCGCCCTCTTTCCATTCGTGATAGAGGCCGTCCACGGGCGGGATAAGCAGTTCCATGCCCGGCTTAAGATTATGAGGGTTGTCTTCGAGTTCTGTGTTGACGTACAAAATGGATTCGTATTTGATCTCAAATTCTTCTGCAATGGTGAGCATGGCATCGCCGCGCGAGACGCGATAGATGAGCGACTTATAACGCGGGCGTTCGGGGATATTTGTCTTTAATTGCAGGTCGCGCAGGATGAACCCCTTGCTTCCATCTGTGCTGATAGTTGGTACACCCACTGATGGCTGGTCAATGCCCGGCTCAACAGTGGCTTGCGGAGTGTTGGTCCCTGACGATGCATTCGCATTTTTATATAGAACGGTGGATACCAATAACGCGACCACAATGAAAGCGGTCACGGCCCAGCTAACGATGGTGAAACGATCTACTTTTTGTTTGGGTTGAGGCGCGGCCTCATTTGGCGCGGCTGGCTCACTCTTTGGCTTCCTTTTTAATTTTGAGCCAAAGGTGGAAAAGAGAGATCGGATTTTTTCAAGAAAGCTTTTCATTCTTTGCTTTGGTTCGCTTCGCATGGGTGAGGTTCACGCGAGAACAGATCAGGCATCCTTGGTTAAGTTTTCGAGAAACTCCATGTTGTTCTTCGCGCGTTCCATGCGTGTGATGATGGCTTCGGTGGCAACGGAGTTGTCCATGCCGGCACCCTGCGGTGGGGAGGAGATCATCTGGATGAACATGCGGCGCATGAGCCAGACGCTCTTGAGGATGTCCGGGCCGAGCAGCAGGTCTTCGCGGCGTGTGGAGGAGCGTTCGATGTCCACGGCGGGGAAGATGCGGCGTTCCTGTAGCTTGCGGGAGAGGATCAACTCCATATTGCCGGTGCCTTTGAATTCCTCATAGACCACATCGTCGAGGCGGGAGCCTGTATCCACAAGACAGGTGGCGATGATCGTGAGTGAGCCGCCTTCTTCCAGGTTACGGGCTGCACCAAAGAAGCGCTTGGGCGGGTAAAGTGCGGAAGGATCCATACCGCCGGAGAGTGTACGACCCGATGGGTTGACAACCAGGTTGTAGGCACGCGCCAGGCGGGTGATCGAGTCTACCAAGATTACCACATGGCGGCCGATCTCCACCAATCTCTTCGCCCGTTCCAGGGCAAGTTCGGCAGTGCGCACATGCGAGGTGACAGGTTCGTCGAACGTGGATGCCACGACTTCTGCGTCCACCGAGCGGTCCATGTCTGTCACTTCTTCCGGGCGTTCACCGATGAGTGCAATGATCAGATGTACGTCGGGATATTTCGTTGAGATGGAGTTTGCAATTTGCTTGAGGATCGTGGTCTTGCCCGCCTTGGGGGGTGAAACGATCAATCCGCGCTGGCCACGGCCGATGGGAGCGACGAGGTTGATGAGCCTGGGGGCAAGGGTATCGTGGTCAGTTTCAAGGTCAAAACGTGTTTCGGGGAAAATAGGGGTGAGTTTTTCAAAAACAGTCCTGTGAGTGGCCTCTTCAGGATCCTGCCCGTTTATGGATTCCACCTTGAGCAAACCGAAGTGTCTTTCGCTTTCACGCGGCGGGCGCACCTGCCCAATGACCAGGTCGCCGGCCCGAAGTTCATACCGTCTTAATTGGGCCTGAGAAACGTACACATCCTGGTCGCTGATGCGATAGTTGGTTGCACGCAGGAAACCGATCCCTTCGCTCATGATCTCCAGAATACCGCCGCGCAGTTCAATGCCCTCCTTTTGCGCCTCGGCTTCGTGTATGAGCATGGCAAGGGTTTCTTTCTTTAAGCGGTTGGCATTGGCAATATTCAGTGTTTTTGCCATACCGCGCAGTTTTGCCAGCGGTTCGTTCTCAAGTTCAAGTATTTTCATGTTGTTTTCTCTTAATAGGGAATGTGGAATGGGAATGCGAAAAACCAGTCCCCTCTAGGTGGGCTGGCAAATTTCCTTAAGATGTTGTCTGTGAATTTGGGGTTTCAGTCAAGGCTCTCGTTGCGTTCCCCACACGCGGGACAACCCGTATGTGGCATGTCGATGATCTTTTGTCAAATATCGGGGGAAGTGGCAATATTATAGCACGCAGATGTGGATGGCGCAAGCAGTACCGATGAGTAATTTATGGATTTGCGGCCGGATACATTCCAGGCATTTATTTGCTCTTGGGAGTCGTATAAAAACAACCTCTGATTCCAAAGTTCGCGAGCGATTGTACTGCATCCTGCTCGCAGTACAATCGCGCAGCATCCCGTGGGACTGCATCCAAAACAAGGAGGTTTTTAACTGCTCTTAGGATATAATCGCTAAAAAATAAATCAGAGGTATGTAAATGATAGATCCAATAATTTTTTCCTTCAAACTCTTTGCCTGGCAGGTCACACTTCGCTGGTATGGTGTGTTGGTGATGCTCGGCGCGGTAGTAGGAGCATTGTTCGCCGAAAAAGAAATACGCCGTCGCGGCGAGAATGGCGAAGCCATCTGGGACGCAATGATCTGGGTGCTGCCAATCGGGATCATCGGTGCTCGTTTGTGGTATGTGGTCAATAATATTCTTGGCGGCAGTACTTACTATATCGATAACCCTGCCAAGATCGCCTACATTTGGGAGGGAGGGCTGCATATCTTTGGCGGATTTCTACTTGGCGTGATCGCTTTGTATGTATTTCTCAAAAGGAACGGATTTGACCATTGGCTGTTCCTGGATGCGATCGCGCCGGCAACCCTGCTCGGGCAGGCTTTGGCACGCCCGGCAAACTACATCAACCAGGAGCTTTATGGCCCGCCCACCAATTTCCCGTGGGGGATTCCGATCGAGGCCCAGCATCGCCTGCCTCAATTTTCGGACCTGGGCTTGTTTCCTGAGACCATCCGATTTCATCCGACGTTTGCTTATGAAATGATCCTGAATATTCTGATCGTTTTGTTCTTGTGGTGGCTCTCGCGCCGCTACGCGGAAGAGCTGAAACCCGGCGCACTTTTTAGCGCATGGTTGGTATTGGCGGGGCTTTCGCGTACTTTCATCGAATTCTTTCGACCGGACCAGCCTCGGGTTGGCGATTCATTGATCAGCTATACCATGCTGGTGTCTTTTGCAATGGCCATCGTTGGCGCGGTCATGCTGCTTGCCCGCTACGGAAAATTGCAACTGGCAATGGCAGAAGGTTGGGAAGAGGAATATCAGATCAAGAAAGTGCAGAAGAAGCAACGCCCGCGACCTGCCCCCACTTCAATCAACCAACAAGTAACAAGCAAAAAATCGGCAAATGCAGTCTCTGGCACGGCAACGAAAAAAACAGCGACCAGCAAAACGCCTGTAAAAAAGGTCGTAAAAAAGACGACTTCGACGAGAAAACCAAAAACTTCCAAAAGATAAATAAAAAAACGCCCGGACAAAATCCGGGCGTTTTTTTATTTGTTTATTTGCAAACTTTTTGCAGGCGCCGGCTCGCGTGTTTCGAACTCGAACCGCTGGAAAATATCAGCATACAGGTTCACGATCTGTTCACGGGTGAAGCCCATTTCTTCGTAAGAGTACTCATGATCGCTGTTATAGGCCAGGGTCTCTTTTACGGCCTGGTCGATGATCTTGGGGAGACCGGGTTTATCCGGATAGCCAAGCTGTTCGTAGAAGGCGCGGATGACCGCTTCCGGTCGTTGGATCAGGTCGTCGTATTTCAGGATCAAGTGTCGGGGCGAAGGATGCGAATCCAGGAATTGTAATGGATGGCGATACCAGTGCTGAGTGAGGTCCACAACCTCATCCAGATAAATATATCCGTCATCGGCAGGGTCGATAAACTGACGGCGCGCATAATGGATCCACGAAATGGTGGAGGGAAGCATGTCCAGTGGGTTTCGCGCGAGATAAATAATGCGCGCATCGGGAAAGAATTCAGCCAATGTTTCGATCTTGGCGCTGAAGGCGGGGTTCTTCGCCACGAAATATCTATTCCCCGTCGCATATAGATGACGTTGCAACATGGATTTGTAAAAGGTCATGATGCGGCGTTTATGCTCGGGGCTGAGGGCTTCGTCGAAATGTTGATAATTGGGCATTTCGTCCATGAATGGGGTCAGGAAGGTGACGAAATAGCCATCCCAGATGTGCAGGTGAATGTTCTCGTCCTCCTCAGGCTGGAAGAAGGAGATGGGATGAATCTTGACCTTGCCGAGCGTCGCCCGGTCAATTGCATGCAGCAGGCGATGCAGGGTATTGTTGAAGTATTTTGTATCCAGCCGCGCGATTAATTGTGTGATCTTCTTTTGCGTGACGGAGGGGGTCAGGTAGATGTCCCACGTGGTCAAACTTGTAAAAGTCTCAGAGTCACGTGAAAGCAAACGATGCAGAAAAGTTGAGCCGCTGCGCAGATTTCCAAGGATGAATAGCGGCTTCTCTATTTTATGATCTTTATATGCCGGGAAGAGGATGTCGTCCAGCCAGAAGCAAACCCAGTGGACGAGAGAGCCGAGCGGCCAAACCGCATAAAAAAGGAGGAGAAAGAGGAGTCTTTTGCGGGTGAGGCGGGCAGGAGTGTTCTTTGAAGCGAAAAAGGAACGGTAGAAAGAACGCCAGAAGAGGCGGAAGTTGTATTTCATCTGGGGCGAGTGTCCTTACTTTGATAGGCGCATTAAAAAAGGTCGCAAGGACCTTCTTTCGGCTATTCTATCACCAATCACGGTTTTGGTAATCCGCCCAATCGCAATCGCCGTCTTTATCCACATCGCAATGAGTGCCATCCAGCGTGGACATGTAATCGATCTCATCTTGCGGTGCGTCGATCCGCTTTAATACTTCCAGTTGATAGGCGTTGCAAAACCGCTCGACTTCCACGCTTGCGTAGACCTCCGCGGGTACGGATTCACCCGGGTGGGCCAGGGCGTATTGGTGATAAAGTTCCGAGTGGGTCGCATCGTGCGCAATGGTGGATGCATACCACGTCAGGCTGTAGAACGCGGTTGCATCGCCCACTTCGTAGCGCGGCGGCTGTTCCCATACCCACATGCCGCTGTGTTCACCCTGCTCGATGATGCCAATATAGGTCTGTATCTTCCTGAACGCTCCGCCGTCTTTTTGCTCTAGTAGAGCGAGTGCAGCGCGGGTCTGCGTGATGAATTCGTGTGTTCCAACGATCTCAATATCCCCGTAAATGGCTGGGTCAGGTGAAGTTGTAAAAGCAGGAAAAATCGTGGCAGTAGGTGCAACAACCTGTGTTGGTTCGATGGTGGCTGGTGACGTAACAGTTTTGCAGGCAAGAATGGGAACAAGCAGGAGAACGAACCAGGTTCGTTTCATCACCCGCACCGGTTATTGTTTTTCCGCAAAGTCTTTGATGCGCTTCAACAATTCCTCATGGGCGGCCTGTGCCTGTTTGAACGCATAACCAAATAACAGGTTCGGCGCTTTCATGGTGATGGTCTCGTGGAGAATGACCCCATCCCCGGAAGGCGTCACCTTCGAAATATTGGTAACATGTGTGTTGGGAGATTGAAAAGCCTCTGTATGGACTGTGTCTTGTGTGACAGAGACGATATCTGCCTGGTATTTGATCTTGAATTTAAACGGTCCCCATTGCAGGTTGTCTGTGATGAAGAATCTTTCCACCCCGGCCGGTGAATTTTCAGCGTGTTCCACTTTTTCGATCAGCGGGTGTATCTTGTCGTGCCGGCTGTAATTGGAGATCACGCTGATCACGGTAGAGACATTGGAATGAATGAAGATCTGCTTCTCGAAAGTTCCCTGTTTCATGTCGTGATTATACTTTTATTCAGATTTCCGTTTCTTCTCAACCCTCAACCATTTTCTTGAATCTTTCCATATCCTGTTCGGTGCGTGCCACGAAGTTCTTTTTCATCAAGGGACCGACGATCTTCATGATCAGCGTCTTGAACTTGAATTCCGTCTCCATCTTCCCGAGCGTTTCATTTTCACTTACGGCGATGAATTCGTTCCTGATCATGTTGTCGGCAAAGTCGTTTTCATATACGCCCTCAAACCGTTCCGGTTCGGCACGGTAGGTGATCTTTTCGATCAAGACGAATTCACGTTTGCCTTCGGCATAGGTCAGTTTGGAAACCGCGCCCGGTTGGCCGGGGTTGCCGCTGAGCGGCTCAAATTTGATGAGCGTTGGCTGCCATTTTT
>CAZJYB010000189.1:0-7986 GCA_964549865.1 uncultured Anaerolineaceae bacterium | reverse complement strand
AAAAATCTTCATCATGCGCATGACTTCGCTTGAGGAAAATGATTTCGCCTGTGACTCCATTTGTGTTTTGACATCGCGAGTCGCTTCGACATGGTCCGGGTTGCCCATTTGCATGAGCATCAGGCCGCGCATATATTCGACGATCTGGCGCGCAAGCGAGCGGGGATCTGCGCCGGAGTCGAGGGCTCGGTGAATCGTCTCGAGGCCGCGTGCGGGTTCATGTTCAAGGATGGAGGAGGCAATGTCGAGAACCGTCTGGCTGGTAGCCGTGCCCAAAACAGTTTGGGCGAGCGCAAGCGTGATCTTCGTTCCAGTGGATGCGAGTTGATCGAGCAGGGACTGCGCGTCGCGCATCCCACCTGCCGATTGACGTGCGATGAGGATAAGCGCTTCGTCATCGGCCTGGATGTTTTCGGATGCAGCGATCTGCTTTAAGTTCGCGACGATCTCATCCACTGGTACGCGGCGGAATTCATGACGTTGACAGCGAGATAGAATGGTAGCAGGAATTTTATGAATTTCAGTTGTAGCCAAAACAAAGATGGCGTGAGGCGGCGGCTCTTCAAGCGTTTTGAGCAACGCATTGAAGGCCGCGGTGGAAAGCATGTGCACTTCGTCGATAATATAGATCTTGTATTTGCCCTGCGTGGGCGTGAAATTGATCTTGTCGCGCAAGTCGCGCACGTCGTCCACAGATGTGTTTGAGGCTGCGTCTATTTCAATGAGGTCAAGAAAACGATTTTCATTGACGGCTTTGCAATAATCACAGGTATTATCCGGTCGTTGTGCCAGGTCTTCGTTGAGACAATTAACAGCCTTCGCCAGTAAACGTGCAACTGTGGTCTTGCCAGTGCCACGCGGACCCGCGAAAAGATAGGCATGACTAACGCGATCTGCTTTAATAGCATTCGTGAGCGTCTGGACGACATGATCTTGTCCGATCACATTGTCCCATTGACGAGGGCGGTATTTACGATAGAAGGCTTGGGTCATAATAGTTTTATAAACTCATCCACGCCCAAACCTGCCAGGCGAATGAGTGCTCGAAGTGTACCCCGATCGAGTTCTTTATGATCAGGCACCACCACTTGTCCAAACGGATCATCGCGACGAAGAACCATGTGACTGCCTTCTTGCCGTTTCAAATAAAAACCAACCTTAGCAAGAGCTTTCGCGCACTCCCTCCCCGAGATACGCGGCAATCCACTCATACCGCTACTACCATCGCGTCAAAATTTTCAGCAGGAATTGGCAGATTATCATCTTTGAGAACGGCAATATAGGCATTAATTGCCTCTTTAATATTAGCAACCGCTTCTTCTTTCGTTTTTCCTTGACTAATGCACCCGGGCAAACTTGGACACTCAGCCACAAAATATCCATCTTCGCCAGAGTAAATGAGAACTTGTCGCATAATTCACCTCTTTACGGTACTCGATACACGGCTCTCAAATTGCCTTGCGCATCGAACAATCTCGCATTTTCACCTGAACTCCACACGGCTTCACCGATCCCCCAGTACAGGTCGATCACTGTATCCGTCCCGGAAGCCGTATGGATCTGCACCGCACCGTCCGGGTAAAGTGTGAGTTTGGGAAACGTGAATGTATTGCCGTCTTCGTCCTTCAATTGCCAGCTTGCCAGGTCTAATTGACCTTCGCCTTCGAATTTGACGACCACGATCTCCGAGTCGAGAGTCCCCGCGCCAACAACACTGCTAATGTTCACGGGGATATCTGTTTGCAGATCTGTGTTGGCGGGAGCAGAGTCTCCATTTGATGGCGCGGCTTGTTGAACGGACGATTGACTCAAGGCACGATAATTACGGTCGTACCAGAACAGGATCGTCCCAGTCACACACGCCGAGACAAACGCGTTCAACAACAGGTAGTACGCCAGTTTGCGACGATCCATGATGGTTCGTATGATAGCACAAAACGTTGCAACGTTGAAACGTTTTAACGTTTCAACGAGAGCGCCACCCAATCGCCCATTTGACGTTGATCGTTCATGCCCAGACCTTTCGCCTGCGCGGCCTCAATAACAGACTCCGCCTGATGGGCAAGGATCCCGCTCAAAATGATCTCGCCATTCGGCTCGACCAGATCTGCAAGGCCCGCTTCAAAGAGACGGATGATAACGGGCGCGAGAATATTCGCGACCACAAGCGGCGCCCACTTAAATGGAAACTTGTCTTCAAGCACTTCAGTCACCGATCCCTGACCGAGGACCAACTCATCCCCGATCCCGTTTATATCTGCATTCTCGCGTGAATTCTTTACCGATTCGATATCAATGTCAACACCGAGGACCTTTGTTGCGCCAAGTTTAAGGGCCGCAATGGAGAGAATGCCGGAGCCACAGCCGATGTCAATAACAGTTGATAGTTGATGGTTGGCAGTTGATAGTTCAATTAACTCCAAACACAACTGAGTGGTGGGATGAGTGCCTGTGCCGAACGCCATGCCCGGGTCTATCTTAATAGGGATTCGTTTGGGTTCAGGAGAGTCCATCCAGGCAGGCAGGATCAGGAGTCTCTTCCCGATGAGGATCGGCTTGTAGTGTTGTTTCCAGGCTTCCATCCAGTTTTGATCGGCGATCTGCTTATAGACCGGGGCTGGCACGGGCTGGATCATCCCCAAGTAATAAAGCGACTCTTCGAGCTTTTGTCTCGTCTCTTCCAACTGGTCGTTCACTTCCAGATACGCCCGTACGGTGATCGGGCCCGTTGCCGTGCCTTCATCCTCATCGTCGGTAAATTTCACGCCCTGTTCGGTCATCACACCGCTGGGCGCAAAGCGCGCCAGCACATCTGCAACCGACTCGGCAAGCTCACCGTTCACCGTGAGGGAAACCTCCAGCCAGTTCATTTTTTATCTGCCTTATAAAAACGGATCTGCGCCTTCTCCAATGTAACCAGCCCGGCTTGAATATGCTCATCAATTGATTCAAGAAAGGACTCGAGTTTTTCCTTTGTATCCACGATCTCAACCACGATCGGCATATCTTCGGAGAGACGTTCGATCTTAAAGGTGTGGATCTCGCGCGTGTTCGCGCCGAATCCCATCATACCGCGCAGGACGGTCGCGCCTGCGAGGCCCTGTTCGCGGGCCTGGAGCACGATCCATTCATACAAAGGTTTTCCCGCATGTCTATCCGCTTCCCCAATAAAGACACGTAGCAAACATCCTTCTTCAGGCAGGTGCATGGTTACCTCCAGATCAAATACGAAACTGTACGACCCAGCCAGACTGCAAAGAGGCCAATGACCACGTTCGCACCGATGTTTGCAAGCGCATTGATCATCTGACTATCACGCGCAAGGTTGAGCGTTTCATTGCCAAACGACGAAAAGGTTGTGAAGCCGCCAAGAATTCCAATAAAAACAAATGTGCGCGATTCGCTTGTGAACATGCCGCGTCCCTCGACAAGCTGGGCAAGGAAGCCGATCGCGAAACAACCGAGCACGTTGACCACCAATGTGCCAAATGGAAAATCAATACTCTTCGTGGATTGTTGAACATATCCACTTAAAAGATAACGCATGATCGAGCCGATAAAGCCGCCCAGCCCGACGAGCAGGATATTGGTCAAGCGATCCTCCGGGAGGATAATAAGATTTCTCCTGCCACCTGCCGGATAAGCTCTTTCTCAGCAGACAGCATCATCGGCAGATCATCCAGGTCAAAGTAATTCATCTCGGAAATTTCATGAGATTGTTTGAACTCTCCACTTGCGATTTTGCACAGGTAGATCAAACTGATATTGTGATCCTCGCGTGCGCTGACCGCGGCAAGAAGCCTCTCCACTTTAATTTGTATTCCCGTCTCTTCGAGGAATTCGCGCATGATCGCGTCAAAAGGCTGCTCATGATGTTCAAGGCCGCCTGCCGGGATCCCCCACTGGAATTTACGATAGGTGTGTTTGAAAAGCAGGACTCGACCCCGCTCATCGAAGATTATCGCCGCAACCGCTGCGCGGAATTTGGGGCGCACAAGTTTCGCGGCAAGAATATGCATCCACAAAGGCAGCGTACGCCAGGTCCGTAAAAGATATTTCATTTGACAGGCTGCAAATTTAGTTTGGGGGCTTTAATTTTCTGTGGATGTTCCGATTTAGGAATCACCAGGTTGTCACAAAAAAACAATATCTCTTTGCCTTTATATTTATCTTGCGCTGTATAATGCAGTTTATATGCTAAAGATTTATATTTCTTATAAAGTAAGCGTATCTCTGGCACATCATCATAAGAGATAATCCAGCGTTGATTTACCTGAGAAATCAAACTGGCAATAGATTTATGGTCAGCAGGCTCGTAATAATTCACATACAACATTTGCTGACCTTTCACATAGTATGGTGGGTCAAGGTAAATAAGAGAGACGTGTTCTATTTTAGACAATTCCGTTTGAATAAAAGCAGATGCATCTTTGTTGTACAAAGAAATTCTCTGTTTATATTCTGCTATCTTTCTCATCCGTTCTACTAGTTCAGTTTTATTAAATCGACAATCCAACTTCCAATCCCCGTTCTGTTCCTTTCCGCCAATCACCCCGCCGCTAATAATTCCAGATCTATTTGTTCGATTCAAGAAAAAAGTCGAGAGACCCAACCTGACTAAAGATTCGCGTTTCTTGTTTTTTTGAATTTCTCGTTGCTTATACCATTCATCTATCGTAACAGACGTTTCTTGAATTAATTGAACGAATTCTTCAGTTCTATGCAAAACAGAATACCAAAAAGCATAAACAGACCTATCCAAATCATTGATATAAATGTGATCAACATAACCATCAAACAATAACGCAAGACCCACACTCGCACCACCGGCGTAAGGTTCAATATATGTACCTTGAAAAAGGCCATTCTGTTGAATAGTGGCCTTCATAAAATTGACAAGCCTGCGCTTGCCACCGGGATACCTAAGTGGAGATAAAAAGGGCATGCCAAACTCTCAAACTGGCCATAGGTTCGAAATAAAAATCGCCATATCATCCCAAGTTGTTTTCAGTTCTGAAGGAATAGGTGAAAAATATTTATTGTGAACATAACTATGTAAAGTTTTGATAGATGCGACGAGCAATGTTTGTCCGCTAGCTGCTTTTCGAATAGGCGCTAATTGTTTAGAATTCATTTTTTGTTTTTTCTCAAAATCAGCTGCTACAGCCGTCAACTTTTGAGCAAGTTTAGAATTATCTATTTGAGCCTCTGGCCATTTGAGCGTCTCTTCAAGATAATGATCTAAGCTTAGTTCTAAAAATACGCGAAACATAACAGAAACTGAATTTGGAAATTCATCTGCATCTAGCTTTTTTAACTCCACGAAAATTTTATTAATACGGGTTTGAGTTACATCAGCTAAAAAGTCTCTGGGAATAAGAGTGGCGCGAGGTTTTTCTTCTTTAGGGGCCTTCTTCTTAACGCCAACAGTTGGCGAAGAAGTTATAGATGCTCCTTTTTTCTGACCCTTGGCTTCGACAGGGTGAGGGTCAAACAATTTGTCAATATATTCAATTCTTTGTCCTACTCGCTTAATGTCTGATACCGTTTTATATTCTGTACCTAAATCATCTACTATTTGTGCTAGGCTTTTGACAGTCTTATCTTCAAACGAATCTATTACATTGTTCTTGATTTGAAGGCTGATCTTTTTTCTTACATAAGGAGTATTAATTAAACGTGTCAAGCTTGTAATTGGAAACTTGCCACCTTCGATCTTTTCGCGGGTTTTCTGAGATAAGGTCTTGTGATCTTTTATTAAATCAAGAATCTGAAGAGCAGCAGGCGCACTCCTTTCACCGATACCTTTTCTTTCGTCA
Organism: uncultured Anaerolineaceae bacterium; assembly: GCA_964549865.1. Classification (GTDB taxonomy): domain Bacteria; phylum Chloroflexota; class Anaerolineae; order Anaerolineales; family Villigracilaceae; genus Villigracilis. The sequence goes on along the minus strand of CAZJYB010000189.1, from coordinate 2,167 downwards.
TATCTGGCGGCGACTTGACCATTCCACTCCACCAAGCCCGCACCTTGACTTTCGCCGCGATGAATAAGTTGTATCCACGGATCAGCCTGCTCTCGGTCATTAAAAACTACACATTCCAGTTCATTGATTGGACTATTTTTATACTTTAACGATAGTTCTTTGATTTTCTGAGATGCTGAACCGTCAATAATTCCATCACTAAGTTCCGGACGTTCAAGTAATCTTAAAGCAGTCAAGCGACGATTCCCATCAAGGACATAATATAATTTGTTATTTTCAGCGGCCGGAATTACAATTAGCAAACTTGTTGGATTTGTCCCATTATTAGCCAAGTGTTGAGCCAAAGTAAAAACCTTGCTTCCTTGTGTCTTTATCATCAATCGAATCGCATCATCTTGGCTTGTTTGCATTTCAGGAAGCCTTGGGTTCTGCGTATCAACTAACAATTGGTTAACAGGTATTCTGGTTTGAAAAAATGTTTTAGTCATAATTCCCTCCTATTTTTGGGAACATCTACTATTTTAACACTTAAACAAAAACGAGCAGACTCCCATCTACTCGTCTCTAGTTACTATTCACTAATTACTGCTCTTACCCACCAAGCGCTTCATTCAACCAATCTAAAAATCCCTTTTCCTGCGGTTTGACAGTCGTACCCAAACTCTCAGCCAGTTTCTCGAACAATTCACGCTGCTCTTTTGTCAATTTATTTGGGATGGCCACATTCACGATCACCATTTGATTGCCGCGATCCCGGCGGCGCAGATACGGCACACCTTTGCCTTTGATGGTGATCACTTTCCCGGGCTGCGTCCCGGCAGGGATCTTTAACTTCTCATCGCCATCCAGTGTGGGCACATCCACCTCCGCGCCCAATACCGCCTGGGCAATATTGATATCCAGGTTTAACAAGACATCGTTCTCACGGCGTTTAAAGAACTTATGTGGCTTCACATCCAATACCAAAAACAGACTTCCGCTCGGCCCGCCGAAAACGCCCGGGCCGCCCTCCCCCGCAAGACGGATCTGGGTCCCATGATCCACACCGGCCGGGATCTGAACCTTCTTTTTAACGCGTTTACGTTCGATGCCCGCGCCATGGCATACCGTACAAGGAGATGAAATGATCTCACCGCGGCCACTGCATGTGGGGCATGTGGCAGTCTGCACCATTTGACCAAGAAAGGTCTGGCGCACCTGGCGCACTTCACCCTGACCATTGCATGTGGAACATTTACTCGGCGTCGTACCGGGTTCCGCGCCCGAGCCGCTGCAACGCGAACAGGTCTCTTCGCGTTCGAACTCGATCTCTCTATCCACGCCGAAAACTGCTTCTTCAAACTTGAGCGGGACGGCCATCTGCAAATCGCGCCCGCGCCGCGGGGACTTGCGTGAAGCGCCACGACGACCGGTTGAGAAACCAAACCCGCCAAGGATCTCCTCGAACAGGTCGCCGAAGTCCGCGGTGTAATCATGGAATCCACCGCTGCCCATGTTACCAAGACCCTCTTTGCCGAAACGGTCATAGCGGGCACGCTTGTCTGAATCCGAAAGCACGCCATACGCTTCGTTTATCTCTTTAAATTTCTCTTCGGCATCAGGTTCCTTGTTCACATCGGGGTGATACTGGCGCGCAAGTTTACGGAACGCGGCTTTGATCTCATCATCGCTCGCGTTCCGTCCAATGCCAAGAGCTTCGTAATAATCGCGGTTGTTACTCATAAGTCAAAGGTCAAAGGTCGCAGGTCTCTGACTTTCGACCTTTGACCTTTGACTCGATTATTCCTTCACTTCCCCATCAACGACATCAGGACCGGTGTCAGATTCGCCTGACGATGCATCAGGTTGCTGTTCACCGGCATCGCCCGGGCTTGCGGCCTGTCCCTGCTGCTCATAAACGGCGGCGCCGATCTTTTGGATCGCCAGCCCCAACGCCTCGGTCGCGGACTTGATCTTGTCCACATCCTCACCCTGCGCAGCAGAGCGGGTCTCAATGACCTTGGCTTCAATATCGCTTTTCACCTCTGCAGGGACCTTATCGCCAAACTCACGCAAGGCCTTCTCTGCGGCATAGGCCGTGTTATCGGCATTGTTACGCGCTTCGATCAGATCCTTGCGCTTGCGGTCATCTTCGGCGTGCGCCTCTGCATCCTTGCGCATCTGCTCG
>CAZJYB010000188.1:0-8114 GCA_964549865.1 uncultured Anaerolineaceae bacterium | reverse complement strand
CAGGTTTGAGTTACGGCAACCTGCGGGACGGTGCGTAACATCACTTATAATATATTTTGCCGTATGAAGATCCTGACAGTCCTTACATATTACCATCCCCACTATTCTGGGTTAACGATCTTTGCTGAACGGCTGGCGGATGCATTGGCACGGCGTGGGCATGAAGTTACGGTATTGACTTCACAGTTTGATCCGGCATTGCCCCGCCTCGAAATTAAGGGTGGAGTGACAGTTGTACGTGTCCCTCCGTTAATGCGCATCAGTAAGGGATTGATTATGCCTTCCATGCCATTCATGGCCTGGAAACTGGTGCGCCAGGCGGATGTGGTCAGCTTGCATATCCCTCAGTTGGATGCGTCTTATCTTGCCTGGATCGCCAGGCTGATGAGGAAGCCGGTTATTCTGACATACCATTGCGACCTGCAATTGCCGTCAGGCATCATTCATGCCATTGCAAATCAAGCCTCCCACCTAGCCAATTTTTTTGCCGCGTGGGGAAGCAGTTCGATCGTTGGCACCAGCCAGGACTACGCAGACCATTCCAGATTCTTAAAGAGCCATGTTGACAAGGTAAGCGTGATCAGCCCGCCAGTCGAACTGGTTCCCGCGAATGAACAGGATGTCGTTGCCTTCCGCCAGAAGTTCAATATTAAAGCGGGCGAGCGAATTATCGGCATGGCCGCGCGTTTGGCAACAGAAAAAGGTGTGGAATATCTTGTACATGCCATGCCAGCCATACTGGGTAAAATATCGAATGTCCGCGTCCTGTTTGTAGGCACATATCAGAACGTGGTGGGCGAAGAAAAATATGCAGAGCGTATCATGCCTTTAATTGAAGGTCTCAAAGATCATTGGACATTTTTAGGTAATCTTTCCTCAGTGGAAATGTCGGCTTTTTTTCGGGTCTGTGATGTGCTTGTTGTACCCAGTGTGAACAGTACTGAAGCATTTGGGCTGGTGCAAATAGAAGCCATGATCAGTGGAACGCCGGTTGTGGCTTCCGATCTGCCCGGTGTCCGGCAGCCTGTCAGCAGGCACGGCATGGGAAAGGTCTCTGAGGTTGGAGACGCGAAAAGCGTGGCGAATGCGATCGTGGATGTATTGATCGAACCCGGTAAATATCGCGGGGACATCGAAGCGATCAGGCAGGCGTATGACCCCGATACCATTGCATTGGAATATGAAAAATTATTTACGAGGTTGATGGAAAATAAATGAAAGACTTTCTCTTTCTCCAGATGCGCGACCTGCCATACTTCCGTGCGCTTTTGCGTTCGGTAGAATCCTCCTTTTATCAGGATCTGCCGCTTCCAGCACCGGTCTACGATGTGGGTAGTGGCGATGGCCATTTTGCCTCCCTGACCTTTGATCAAAAGATCGATGTGGGGCTTGACCCCTGGCATGGTCCCATTCATCAATCAAAGCAGTATGGCGCATATAAATTGCTGGTTGAAGCAGATGGTGCGCACAGTCCTTTTCCCTCAAATCATTTTGCCAGCGGGTTCAGCAACTCGGTTCTGGAACACATCCCTCATATCGATGCAGTACTTGCTGATACCGCACGCGTTTTGAAACCCGGGGCGCCTTTTTACTTTTGCAGTCCGAACTCCGGGTATCTCAGCGAATTATCCATTTCCAAGGTATTGGGAAAGGGATATACCGAATGGTTCCGTAAGGTCACACGCACCGTGCATGCCGACGACCCTCCCGTCTGGGAGGCGCGCCTTGAACGCGCAGGTTTTACACTGGAACGCTGGTGGCACTACTTTTCGCCCGCATCCCTGCGCGTGTTAGAATGGGGCCATTATTTTGGCGTCCCGTCTGTTGTTGCGCGTGTCCTTACGGGCAAATGGATCATTTCGCGCACAAAATGGAATCTCTCTTTGGTCGAGAGGTTTGTCAGGAAATATGCCTCAACGGAACCCATTGAGAACGGAACGTATACGTTCTTCATCGCAAGAAAAAAATAATTCCCAGGCTGGATAAACAACCATGAATGAACCCACCGTCCTTGACTACCTGAAATCTGTTTTTAAGAATTGGACCGCATTCAAGAATTTTGTGAAGGCAATTTTTGAACGCAAGGATACAACTCAATTAATCGAAACACAGGCGCCGGCAGTTGAGGGAGGTGTTGCAAGTGGTACTTCTTCGTTTGGCTTGAGCAGGTTTCCATGGCGGACTTTGTTTGTCCTGTTGCTTGCATTGGCCGGCCAGAAATTGTTCGAGCCTCCGCAGCAATTGCGTTATGTTGGTATTGTGTTCTATATTTCTGCGCTTGGGATGTTGCTGCTTGCGCTTCGTCATGGTGAGTGGAGTCTGACCCCTCCGCCGCCTGATGAAACCCGTGTGGATCCTTTTTCGATACGGGTTTTTCCATTCGTTTTGTCCTTGATCCTCGGCGTGGGTGCTTTTTTTGCAATGTCTGGAAATCGCTTTACAGGGGCGAATCTCATCTTGTTGGCGGGAACCCTTTTTTTTCACCTTTGGGCCTTTTGGCTGCCTGAAGCACGCGTGCGTTCACGTTCCCTGCCTGCCCTGCCCAAATGGAATGTAATAGACTTTTTGACTCGCGAGGAGTGGGCAATTCGTTTCGGACATCGCAAGGAACGCACAATGCGTATCACGAGGCGGGGATTGCTGATATTCCTCGTGGTTGCCGTGTCGATCTTCTTTCGAACCCATCGTCTCGATACGGTTGCACCGGAGATGAACAGCGATCACGCCGAAAAGCTTTTGGATGTGTACGACATCACACAGGGACAATATTCCATCTATTTTGAGCGGAATACCGGGCGCGAACCGCTTTACGTTTATCTTTGCGCCCTGTTTTCCAGGTGGTTTGGGCTTTCCTTCCTGACACTCAAGATTGTCGCCGCCATGGGTGGGTTATTGACCCTGCCCTATATTTACCTGCTGGGCAAGGAATTGGGCAGCGCTCGCATAGGTTTACTGGCTGCTGCTTTTGCCGGATTTGGATATTGGCCAACGGTGATCGAGCGCTTCGGCTTGCGTATTTCGTTCTATCCTCTTTTTGCGGCGGCTACCTTGTATTATTTCATCCGCGGTATGCGTCGTCAGCAGCGCAATGATTTTATTCTCGCCGGTGTAGCGCTGGGTCTGGGCTTGAATGGTTACACTCCCTTCCGTATCATGCCTTTTGTGCTGGTAGCGTTGTTCATCGTATATTTTCTGCATTTGCGAGACAACCAGACCCGCAAACAGATGCTGGTCTGGTTTGGCCTGCTTGCATTTACTTCATGGATATTTTTTATTCCCATGGCGCGGTTTTGGACGGAAAACCCGGAGTCTTTTGGGCAACGCTCTTTTTCACGCATTGGGACCACCGAGCGCGCATTCCCTGGGCCGGTCTGGCAATTGTTCCTGTTTAATCTGTGGAATGCGCTGAAACAATTCAATTGGTACAACGGCAACATCTGGGCACATTCGGTTCCAGGACGCCCCGCCCTGGATGTGGTTGCAGGAGCATTGTTCCTGATCGGTGTAGCCCTTGTATTGATCCGTTACATTCGCAATCGTCACTGGAAGGATATCCTGCTTTTACTTGCAGTGCCCCTGTTGCAAATGCCGTCCATCCTTTCGCTGGCCTTTCCGGATGAAAACCCGGCGCTTAACCGTACTGGTGGAGCGCTTGTACCCGTCTTTTTACTGGTTGGCTTTGGATTGGACAGCTTGTTGAATAGTCTTGCCCGTAGGAAAACGGAAGAATCCACCCGAACCGAGGCTGTATTTTTGCCCGCGAGTTCAGGGCGTGCACTCATGGTTGGTCTTCTTGCTCTGGGATTATTTGTTTCGTCCTTCTCACAAAATTATGACCTGGTCTTCAATCAGTATTACAAGCAGTATCGCGCCAGCACATGGAATTCCCGCGAGATGGGCATGGTGATCAGGGACTTTATCGACAAAGGTGGCTTATACGAAAATGCCTGGATGGTGCCGTATCCTTTTTGGGTCGATACGCGTTTGCAGGCCTTCTGGGCGGGGCTGACGCCTCGTGAAATGGCGATTGCCCCGGAATTTCTTGGTGATACAGTGACGATCCCGGGTGCAAAGCTTTTCATATTCGCGAAGGAGGATGAAGCCACGGCACAAACATTGAAACAGTTTTATCCGAATGGCATATTGACCATGTATAGATCGGCTGTGGAATTTCATGATTTTTACGTGTTCCGCGTGCCTGCACAATAGTGTTCATTCGCGTTTAAATTTCCAAACCATTTCATTCCATAATGAAGGCCCCAGCTTTTATCCAACGCATGTTGAATGATTTGCGACCTTTTCCATGGCTTTCCATCGCCGGGTTTTTACTTGCGTTGTTTGCGCAGTTTCTGTTCGAGCCGGCTGCACATATTGCGGCAGCTATTGTGTTTTATATTGCCTCAGCAGGGTTCATTGTCTGGGCGATCTTGCAGGATGAATGGAAGCTGGCCTCCCCGCCAGGGGGATCTGTGGAGATCACAGCGAAACGTCCGCGTATGCTCCCATTGATGCTTTCCTTGTGCCTGCTTGTGATGGCTTTTTTCTTTTTCGGGGACAATCGTTTCACTGTTCTAAATCTTGTCCTCTGGCTCTGTGGAATTATTCTCTTTGCATACGCTTTTTGGGTTCCAAAACAACCGCTGAACGCTGCGATACGTGTAGACTGGGAGTGGATGGCCCTGCTTGTGGCTGTTCTTGTGCTTGCAGCTTTCTTTCGCTTTTATCGGATCAACGAAGTGCCCGCAGAGCCGTTCAGTGATCACGCGGAGAAGATCCTGGATATTTACGATATTTCACAAGGCAAAACTTCCATTTTCTTCGAGCGTAACACCGGGCGTGAAGCCTTTCAAATGTACTGGACATTGCTTGTTGCAAAGATCTTCGATACAGGCTTGTCATTTTTAAGCCTGAAGATCGGCACAGCTCTATTGGGGTTTTTGACGTTGCCATTTGTTTATCTGCTTGGGAAGGAATTTGGCAATCCGCTTGTTGGTTTTTTTTCCTTATTCCTGTTTGCGATTGCTTACTGGCCGAACGTCATCTCGCGTATTGGACTTCGCTTCCCCCTTTATGCTCTCTTTGTCGCGTCCACACTTTTTTATTTGACCCGCGGCCTGCGGACGCGTTCACAGAATGATCTCATCCTCTGTGGCATTTTCCTCGGGCTGGGTTTGCATGGATACAGCCCTTTTCGTATCATGCCCCTCATCGTGGCAGCCGCGTTTATGCTGTTCATCTTACACACAAAGTCAAAAGAAATTCGTCTGCAGGCTTTATGGTGGCTTGGCCTTGTTGCAGTCACTTCGCTGATCGTTTTCCTGCCTTTATTACGTTATTGGCTGGAGTATCCGGAAATTGTCGGCTTTCGCGCTTTGTCGAGGCTTGGGTTGGCGGGTCGTGAGATTCCGGGTGAAATCTGGTTTGTGTTCATCTCCAACTTTGTACGCGGACTGTTGATGTTCAATTGGGATGATGGCGACGTCTGGGTGATTTCCCTGCCGCATCGGCCGGCACTGGATGTGGTAACAGGTGCATTGTTTGCAGTTGGTATTATCCTGCTGATGGTAAATTACATGCGCGGGCGCGATTGGCGCGACCTGTTATTGCTTGTTTCGATTCCCTTTTTGTTGATGCCTTCTGTTCTTTCACTGGCTTATCCAAATGAGAATCCCACGCTGAACCGTGCCGCAGGCGCGGCAGTGGCCGCGGTCATCGTCAGCGCGCGGGCACTCGATGGTTTCATCGCAGGCTTCGGCGTGAAAAAGAGTCGGGTTTTCGTCGCATACGCGCTTGTAGCCGTGCTGCTATCCGTTTCAACCTGGCAGAATTACAACCTGGTCTTCAAAAAGTTCGACGCAAGTTTTCGGCTGGCGGTGTGGAATTCCTCCGAGATGGCGAAGGTAATTCATGATCATGGCGACATCGATACCGCCTGGATCGTGCCTTATCCGCACTGGGTGGATACGCGTTTGCCAGCGATTTTGTTGGGGACCGTGGATCGCGATCTTGCACTCTGGCCGCAGGATTTTTCTGCGACCCGCGAACGGCCAGGGTCGAAGTTGTTCCTTTTCAAGCCCGAAGATTTTGAAACTGAGAATGCTCTTAAACAGCTCTACCCCGACGGGATATTAAGCAGATATACTTCTGCTTCGATTGCAAAAGATTTCATGATTTTCGATGTGGAGGAGTGACATTACGCGGTCGGTCTCTTTGCGTAATGTAAAATGCATATGAGCGAAAAACGTGCCTGGTTGTACGACCTCTTGTTTGTCCTGGTACTGCTGCTGGCAGGCTATTTGCGTTTGACGGGGGTGAATTGGGGTGAAGGATATCATCAACATCCGGATGAACTGTTCCTGGTGGGTGTGCTCGACAATTTGCGTGCTCAAGCCTGTGATGATCCAACGATTCCCGTGGATGCCTGCCCGGAAGACCAGAAGCATTGGCTGGGCCTGGCGGAATATTTCGACTCGAAGACATCCACGCTAAGCCCTTATAATCGCGGGAACGCATATTTTGTCTACGGTAATTTGCCATTAACCGTGGTGCGTTATGCGATGGAAATGACCGGCAATGACGATATTGGCAGGTCCAAGTTCTTTGCGCGGCGCTTCTCGGCACTGGCAGACCTGTTCACCATTTTCCTCCTGTATTTGATCGTTTCAAAACTTTACGGCCAGCGGGTTGGTTTATTCGCGTCGGCTTTCTCCGCATTTGCGGTGATGCAGATCCAGCAATCGCATTTTTTCACGACAGACTTGTTCGCGAATTTGTTCATGTTCCTTGCCCTGTTATTTGCAATAGCCATTCCAGAGGTAAGTGATCCGCAAGTGAACGAGGAACAAAATCCTGAGGGTGTGTGGCGGTTGGTACGACATCCGATCTTTCCCCTCAGCATCGTATTTGGGCTGGCACTGGGTATGGCAATGGCCTCCAAAATTAACGCGGCTGCGCTGGCGATCGTGCTGCCGGGTGCCCTGGTGGTGCGCTATTTCATGCAGGGAGTGGGGAAGGCCCAGCAACAGGTAAAAGATGAATTCATCAAGGTGGCGATCATTACGCTCATCCTTGGCGGGCTGGCTACCATAATTTCCTTCCGCATCTTTCAGCCGTATGCATTTGATGGGTTTGGGCTTAATCCGCAGTGGGTGGCGAATATCAAGGAGCAGCGCGGCCAGGCTTCGGGTGCTGGTGACGTGGTATGGAATTTACAATGGGCGCGTCGCACGCATTTATATTCTGGTACAAACTTAACGGTATGGGGGCTTGGGCTTCCACTCGGCATCCTTGCGTGGGCTGGCTTCCTGCTGATGGGCTGGCGCGTGCTAAAAGGCGAATGGAAACATGCTCTGCTTTGGGGTTGGACGGCTTTCTATTTTATCTGGCAGTCCCTGCAGTTCAACCCGACCGTGCGATATCAATTGCCGATCTATCCATTATTATGCATGATGGCCGCATGGTTTCTGTTTGAGATTCCAAAGTTCAAAAAACGTGAGGATGAAAATGAGACGCGCAGGGTGAACCTGTACGCCATTCTTGCAGCGCTTTTGGGTGTGACAGTGCTCGCGGCCACCGCGGTTTGGGCATTCGCATTCCATTCTATTTATTTGCGTGACGAACCCCGCATGGCTGCTTCGCGCTGGATTTACCAGAATGTGCCGGCGGCGGTCAACATCAATATCGAAACTTCAGACGAAGAGATCTATAACCAGCCCCTGCCTTTTCCCTTCGACATGGTGATACCGGCCGGCGCTCCATTTTCAAAAGACTTTACAACGTCGCGCGATGGGAAAATTTCCGGTGTGACGTTTGCACATGCACTGGATTCCGCAGGGGCGCCTTCCACGATCCAGGTGTCCCTGTATGCCGCCTCCGCGCCGGACGTTTTGCTGGCGCGTGCCTCCGAACTGGTGGACTACGCCTCTTCAAAAGACCCGCGCGGGCCGCAGGTGAATTTTACATTCGATACCCCGATCGCAGTTTTACGCAACCAGCCCTATATTCTGAAGATTGAGACCCTGGGCAGGGACCTGAAACTGGGAACTTCAACCCTGGCAAATGAGACCGGCTACGATTGGGGATTGCCCTTCCGCATCGATGGATACGATGGTTTC
>CAZJYB010000187.1:0-8210 GCA_964549865.1 uncultured Anaerolineaceae bacterium | reverse complement strand
TTTCTTGTGGAAGTGTGATCAGAGCTTTCTTATCAAGGTATCTCGTCATGTTGATACCTGCGAGCAGGCCAGTCGCGATATTGCCGATATAGCCTTCGACGCCGGTGATCTGGCCGGCGAAGAAAAGGTCGTCGCGTGTGATGTGTTGAAGTGTGGGCCGCAAAAGTTTTGGAGAAGCGATGAATGTGTTGCGATGCATCTGGCCGTACCTCTCGAATTCTGCGAGTTCCAGCCCGGGGATGAGCCCAAAAACCCGTTTTTGTTCCGGGAATTTCAAATTGGTCTGGAAACCGACGAGGTTATACAGACTGCCCGCGAGATTATCCTGCCGAAGTTGTACGACCGCGTAGGGTCTTTTGCCTGTGCGTGGATCCCTGAGCCCCACCGGACGCATGGGACCAAATGCGAGCGAATCCTCCCCGCGTTCAGCGATGATCTCCACGGGCAGGCAACCTTCAAAGAAATGACCTGCTTTCACGCCGGAACGGATCGATTCCTCGAACGAGCGCAGTTCGATCTTTTCCGCAGTTTGTAAAGCGCCCACAAATCGATAATATTCATCTTTTGTGAACGGGCAGTTGATGTAATCGCCTTCATCCTGTTCGCCCTTGTCGTAACGCGAGGCGCGAAAGGCCGTATCCATGTCGATCGAATCCGCATGCACGATGGGCGCGATCGCATCGAAAAAGAAAAGATGCTCTTCGCCGCTTAATGCCGCGATGGACTTTGTGAGACTCTCCGAAGTCAGCGGGCCGCTGGCTACGATCACCGGCGAATCGGGTATCTCTTTCACCTCTTCACGCACAACCTCGATATTTGGGTGGCTTTGAATTTTTTCCGTGACGAGCCGCGCGAATTTTTCGCGATCCACCGCCAGCGCCGCCCCGGCGGGAAGCGCCGATGCTTCTGCAAGATCCAATAATAATGAATTCAATCTTCGCAATTCATTTTTCAACACACCGGAGGCGCGGTCTGGCAGGTTGGAACCCAGGGAGTTGGAACATACCAGCTCAGCCAGGTCTCCGGTGAGATGGGCCCCGGTGGGGCTCGCGGGGCGCATCTCAAACAGGCGTACTTTCAGCCCCTTCTGTGCGGCCTGCCATGCCGCTTCACTGCCGGCAAGCCCGCCGCCGATCACGATTAAGTCTGTCATGGTAGGGTATTGTACCTAAAAACCCCGTGTAACTCGTCTCTCTGCTGTATAATTTGCCAAACCAGTTATGTATACCGAATCAGGGATAGAGAGCCAGCTTAAGGATGCGGTGCAGCTTTCGGGCGCAATTTGGGCCGCGATGGCAGACCGTGTGGGCGGTGCATGGCTATTGCGCGCAGCATATCATTTAAATAAGGGTGCACAACAGGAATTGATGGGATATCTCGGACGACCCTCGGTGGATGCCTGGTTATGCGGTTCGTTGAGCGGCGGAACAGTGCGTTCGAGCACATTGCCCACGGAAGGCAAGCTTGAAGCCAGCCGCTTTTACTCATTCCCGCTTGCAGGAGCCTCACAGACGATCCTCGTAGGCGCAGATGAACTACCCTCCGACGCGCAACGTATTTGGAAGTTGACCGCCTCCCTTTTTGCCGGACATTCGGTTTCTTCGCCACAGCCGTTCCTCCCGGACCTGCAATCTGGCCTGGCCTTCGACCTGCCACTTGCCATCGAAAAAGTCCTTGGCGCCTTCGTACAGTCGGTGGCATGCCAGGGGGCATGGATCGCCTTGCGACGCGGTGAGTCACTTGATATTCAAGCCGAATGGAATGACCCAAAGTCCAAGGGTGTCACCCTGCTGATCGAGTCGAATCCCATTCTGCGGCGCGTGAATCGATCCTTATCTCATGTAACCATCACGCGCGGGCAGCCCAATTGGGACAATCTTCCATATGGCACACTTAAATCCGGGACGAACATCTGGGCCTGCCTGCCGCTTGTGATCGGGCAGCGTTTGATCGGCGTGGTGGCGTTATGGCGCCAGAAGGAATTCACGCCCAATGAATGGGGGCAACTACATGAACTGGCCATGCGTGTGGCGCCATCCATTGAGGTGGTGGTGACATTTTCTGAAATGGCCGCGCATTTGCGCAGGCTGGGGCTGCTGAACGATTTCGTGCTCACCGTTTCGGCCGCACAAAACCTCGATCAGATCGCGCGACGCATGTTTGGTTTGCTGGCGCGCGCTTTTAGTACCGAATTGATCACTCTTTTCCTGCGCTCCAGTGATGGGCGCGTCTTGCGCGACTACCGCATGTTGGACGGGAAAATGACCGTCGTGAGCGTTTCTCTCGCCGGCCATTCGATACAGCCGTTTCTCACCGAGGGACGCGTACGCCGGGTGTCAGATGCGCTCTCGGAGGGATTCAGCACGACCCACAAAGGCGCACGTTCTGCATTGATCGTGCCATTGAAATATCGCGGGGCCGTGATCGGCGCGCTGATCATTGAAAGTTTGCACGCAGAGGCGTTCAGTCAGTATGACGAGCATCTCATGGTGGTCATCACCAGCCACCTCGCCGGCCTGATCGAATATACAAGATTGCGCGAGGAGGCAGAAGGCCGGGCGCGCAGCCTGAGCCTGATCCATGAAGTGGTGCAACAGGTCATCGGCCTGACGAATAAAAAGGAAGTTGCCCAAATTACCGCTGATCTGCTTGCGGAATATTTCAAATACGAACTTGCCACGATCCTTTTCATCGACGAAGCAGGAAAATTTTCCATTCAGGGTATCGGCGGTACTCACGCAGAGCCGGTAAAACGGGCACTCGTGAGTGAAAATTTTATCAAACAGGATGGTATCACGGGCCGGGTCGTGCGAACAGGCGAAAGCATGTTGATCAATGATACAAGCCAGGAAAAGTTATATAAACCGATCAAAGGCTGGGAGGCCGGTTCGGAAATATGTGTGGCGTTGAAGGAGGGAGATGTTGTTCTCGGCATCATCGATGTCGAGAGCCGCACCCATAATGCCTTTACTCATAACGACCTGATCGCGATGGAATCGCTTGCCGGCATCCTGGCCTCGGTTGTTTCCAACGCGAATCAATATCAAAAATTGCAGGAGACCGTGCGGCAACTGCGTTCCACCGAGGTGGAGTTGAAGGCGCGCATGGAAGCGCAACGGTCTGCGGAGAACCGTCTTGTGCAGGCGGCCAAACTTGCTGCGGTGGGTGAAATGGCTGCAGGCATTGCCCATGAATTGAACAATCCGTTGACGACCGTCACCGGCTTTTCAGAGATCATCCTGCAGGAGCTGCCCCCTGAATCCTCGCATCACAAGGAGTTGGAAATGGTGCTGCGCGAGGCGCGCCGCGCCAGTGATGTGGTCCGCCGCCTGCTCGATTTTTCACGCCAGGGCGAGCGCGTCCGCACCAGCGCAGACCTTAATGAGATCGTCAACGATGTCATCGCGCTTACGCGGCATCTCATCCTTACAAATCATGTTCAATTGCAGACCGTGCTGGATGATGGACTTCCCTGGGTTTCCATCGATCGCGACCAAATGAGACAGGTTTTGTTAAACCTGATCCATAATGCATTGCATGCCATGCCTGCCGGCGGTGAACTGGTCGTGTGTACATCGCCTGCCGAGCGGGAGGGTCGCAAGTGGGTGCGCATGTCCGTAAAGGACAGCGGCATGGGCATCGCCCCGCTTGATCAGGAACGCATCTTTGAGCCTTTCTTTACCACGAAGGGAGATCAAGGTGGTACCGGCCTGGGGCTTTCCGTTACATATGGAATTGTCACTGATCATGGGGGAATGATCGAGGTCGTCAGCGAATTGAATGCTGGATCCACTTTCACCGTTTGGCTGCCAATTTAACATGCTCGATTCTGCCTTTATCTTCGTAGTGGACGATGAGCCCGGTATCGCCATGTTGTGTGAGCGTCTGCTTTTGCGTGCTGGTTATCGAGTGGCTACTGAGACCGACCCTCGCAAAGCCATTGAATTTTTCAAGCATCATGCCATTGATCTGCTGATTGTTGATATCCGCATGCCTGAGGTGGATGGATTCGAAGTGGTTGAACATATCAAAAAATTGCAACCGGACTCCTCCGTTTTGATCATGACGGGTCATGGGACGATCGAGATTGCCATTCGGGCATTGAGGCAGGGAGTGGATGGCCTGCTGCTCAAACCGTTCGGTCAGGGAAGTGAGCTCGTTGAAGCCGCCAGACTGGCCATGCTCGACAGCCAGCAGAAACGCGACGCCGCGCGCATTCAAACCCTGCGCCCTCTTTTTTCTGTGACCGAAGCGCTCCTTTCAGAGACCCGCCGCGAACCTCTGCTGGGCCTGATCTTGGACGCGATCTGCAATCATTTGAATTGTTCGAACGCCGCTTGCTATCAACAGCACAAGGATGCCAAATCCCTCGATCTGGTCACGTCGCGCGGAAAAACACTCCCAGATTCCATCGATCTGATCACCAGTGCGGATGCCTCCACGGCGCCGTGGCTGATCGATATCGGCTCGGAGAATTCGCCCTTGATCACGCCTCTGACCGACCTCGCGCTTGGTTCGGCGATCCTTGTACCGATCCTGCGCCCCGGCAGTGGGATGGTGCTGTTCGCTGCGCGCAACTCGAATGAGCCCGCATTTCGCGAATCAGACGTGGAGATGTTCCATATCCTGGCGAGACAGGCTGCGGTGGCGCTCGAGAATGCACGGCTGTACGCGGAACAACTGGATTATGTCCGCAAGGTGGAGGAGTCTCAAAAAGCGTTGCTGCAATCGGAAAAGATGGCTGCCGCGGGACGGTTAAGTGCATCGATCGCACACGAAGTCAACAATCCCCTGCAAGCTGTGCAAAATTGTCTGCATCTGGCATCTCGTGCCGA
The DNA here is from genome assembly GCA_964549865.1 of uncultured Anaerolineaceae bacterium. GTDB lineage: Bacteria > Chloroflexota > Anaerolineae > Anaerolineales > Villigracilaceae > Villigracilis. The sequence continues at coordinate 3,375 of CAZJYB010000187.1, read as the reverse complement.
CCTGCCGGAAGAAAAGCGCAGCGAGTATCTCGACCTTGCGCGCACAGAACTTGAACGCCTGATGGTCACTGTCCAGCGCATGTTGGATTTTTACCGCCCGGGCGTGGTCTCTCTGGAGAGGGTCGATCTTGGTGAAATGCTTCAATACGTCTTGAACTTGATGAACAAGCAGCTTTCCGAGGCAAATGTAAAAGTGAATATAGACTTGTTGGGCAGGATCCCACCCATTATGGCGGTGGGGGGGCAGATCCAACAAGTATTCATTAATCTCACCTTGAACGCAGCAGATGCAATGCCTGAAGGCGGTGTTTTAAAGATTACGGCCCGCCCCGCCAGGAAAGGGGTTGAGATCATATTCCAGGATAATGGCCGTGGTGTGCCTGAAGAGAAACAACCGAATATTTTCGAGCCTTTCTTCAGCACAAAGGAAGGCGGTACTGGTTTGGGCCTGACTGTGAGTTACAATATAGTCACTGCACATGGAGGCTCACTAGAGTTGCTCGCGGAGCGCGGTCCTGGCGCCTGTTTTCGCATATTTTTGCCTGCAGGAGAATAAAGATGATGAAGTCTAATATTCTGGTGGTAGACGACGAGCCTGTTGCAAGACAATCCCTTACAGATATTCTCAAGCTTGAAGGCCATAACGTTACCGCCGCCCCCAATGGGCAGGCTGCCGTGGAATATGTCCGTACCCACCCTGTGGATTTGATGATCGTGGACCTGCGCATGCCCGGCATGGATGGTTTGGAAGTCGTGCAGGTCGTCAACCAGGTCTCTCCTGAAACTGAGGTGATCCTGCTTACCGCGTTCGGTTCGACCGAATCCGCCATTCAGGCTCTACGCCTGCGTATTCATGATTATTTGTTAAAGCCGGCCTCGCCCGCCCAGATCATTGCAACAGTAAAAAAAGGGCTCACGCGCCGTTACGCACGCACCAAATCGAGTGCCCCCGCATCGGTGGATGTGGACGAATCAATTGCCATCTTCACTTTGAAAGACAGTACAACCGTGGATCTTTCACGTAGGCAGATCAAGCACAAAAGCAAGGTGGAGCACCTTACACCCGCGGAGGGGCGGTTATTGCGTATTCTGATGGAGAATGAAGGAAAGGTCTTCTCGCATCGTGAGCTGGTGCTTCTGGTGCAGGGTTACGATACTTCACAGCGCGAGGCCCCTGAGATCCTTCGTCCGTTGGTCAGCCGTTTGAGGCATAAGCTTGACCAGTTTCCGTCACTTTCAGAGCGCGTGGTAAGTGTACGAGGTACGGGTTATTTATACGAGAGAGAAAAATAATAAAAAGCGCCGGGTACCCGGCGCTTTTTATTCATATGGCCCAAAAATTCGATCTGGCAACGCAGGCGCTCGTATCCACGAGAGCCAGCCAGTTTTGGCGCTGAACTGCGGAGGCGTGTGATTCTCATACAAGACTAGAATCAGGCTCATGCCCAGGCTGAGCGCCCCGATCCATTGAAGCGCAGAAAGACTTTCGTCAAGCCAAATGTGACTGAACAGGATCGCGATCAAAAGCTCGGCGAGTCCCAATAGGGCTGTTTGCATCCCACCGATCTTTTTAACACCAAGGAATAATGCTATGCGTGATGATATGGTCACGAGGGTAAGACCGTAAACCGGCAACCAGGGAGGCGTGGAAACCGGCCATGCGCGATCAAAGATGAAATATACGGGAACCACGACTGCGCTCATTGCAAGCAGGGTATAAAGTGCCACTGTGGGCGCGGGAACTTCGTATAAAACGCGTTGGTTGATCGGCAGGTGCATGGCATACAGGATCGCGGCCCCAAGCATCATGAGAACACCGATCATGTCTGCAGGCTGATTTGGCGTGCTGGTTAAGAATAGAACAGCCATTGTTGCGAGACCGATCCGAAAGAACGTCAGGCGGCTGGGAGGCTGATGATCGAGAACAAGCCAGAGCGCCACGAAGAATGGATAAAGTGAATAGAGCAACTGACCCACGCTTGCATCCAATCTTTCAAGTGCCAGGTAATACAGGAGCGATCCCACCCCATTGATCGCGCCTGCCAGAATGCATCCGATCAGCCCAACCGGAAAAATATATAAATATTTGCGATAGAAAATTGAGATCACCAATAGCAGGATGCCGGCCGCAAAACCCGTGCGCAGGGCCACGACGGCGAAGGGTGAAAACCCCTGGTTGATCGCGAGTTTGCCGAAGACGGGAGCCAGCCCCAGGAAAAATGCCGAACTGAAGGCAGCCAAAATACCGGTAGTTTGTTTTTTCGGCTGGGATATCCATCTTTGTGCGCGGGCTAACGCGGAACGGATCATTTGATCAGGGATTTCACTTCTTCCAGGAATTCGTCGTTGAGAAAGTCCCCCTTTTGCATCAGGGCCTGGATCTGGCCACTCAATCTGTTTTTCTCGTCAGGCGTGAGTTCTTTTGCGGTGGCAACGATCACGGGAATGGCCGCAGTTTCTGGTTTCGAGCGCAGTGCTTCCAGCACTGCAAAGCCGTCGATTTCCGGCATCATCAGATCGAGGATGATCAGGTCTGGCAATTCCTTTTGGATCAGCTCAAGCCCGGCACGACCATTGGTGGCTTCAAGAATGGTGAAGTTGCCTTGTGACTGCAGGATGCGGCGGATCAGCCGGCGCGCTTCTGGTGTATCCTCCACAATGACGATCTTCGGGAATCTTTCCGGTGCAATTTGTGTAAGGGCGGCAAGCAACCCTTCCTGTGGTGTTTCCTCCCTGGTTGGGAATTTCACGTCGCGCGACCAATTGTCGCCCAGCACAAATGATTCAGCTGGCATGGTGTGGCCCGTGCAATTTACAACAACCGTATCGCTTGGTTTAATAACGCCCGCGCGGATCAATTTAAATAAACCGGCAAAGGCGGCGGCGGCGGCCGGTTCGGCTGAAATGCCCTCCATTTTGGCGAGCACATGCATTGCGCGGAAGGCCTCTTCATCGCTGACGCTTTCAAAGACCCCGTTCGTTTCATTTACCCGCTGGCGCAGGAATTCATAGGAACGCCCGGGGTCGCCTGTCGCAAGCGTTTCGATATGAGTTTGAGGGGATGAGACAACTTCCGCTTTTTCGAGTCCCTTTTTCCAGCTTGTCACCATGGGGGCGCAACCTTCGGCCTGAATGGGCGCAAAGGCCGGAATGCGCTCTGTCCATCCCATTTGTTTCATTTCTCGGAAACCTTTGTATACCCCGAGCGGCCCCATCCCTCCGCTGATGGCCTGCACATACCAATCCGGCGTACGCCACGGAGTATCCGGCCCCGCATCTTCAACGTATGTTAACTGCTCGGCGATCTCAAAAGCGATGGTTTTCATCGCCTCGATGGATGTGATCGTACGCGCGCCCAGATCCTGATACAGGCCG
>CAZJYB010000186.1:0-8222 GCA_964549865.1 uncultured Anaerolineaceae bacterium | reverse complement strand
ATTTCGAGTCCCAGGTCGGTCACTCTACAAACAGTCTTCACAAGAGGCTGTTTTTGTTTCTGAGTTTCCACGGGGAGATTTACTCTACCTGGCGACTTTGATTTGAAAATAAACGAAGTTCTTAACTTTTTAATTGAACTTGGCTATTGAATTAACAAAGTCTGGTCACTATAATGATCATACTTCTGACCTTGTTTTTGCACGACCATCTTGTTCTTCAAGGAAATGGTGCACATGGCCCGCTCGGTATCTGCTGCTGCAAAAAAGTTACAGACCCCCATCCTGTTGAATTTTGCGGAAATGGAAGTGATCCGTGCCTTACGCCGGCAGGGAAGTATTTCGCGGACCGACGTTGCGAATGTCACGAGCTGGTCGAAGGCAAAGGCCACACAGGAGATCCGCAGTCTAATCAAACAAGGCTATCTGGTCGAGAAAGGCGAAGGCGTGTCCAAAGGCGGACGCAGACCCCGCCTTTTATATATTAACCATGAACTGGGTTACATTGCCGGCATCGATATCGGGGCAACCAGCATGGACCTGGCACTGGCCGATGTGAGCGGAAAAGTTTTACAGCGGCGTTCGGAACCGACAGACGTCCGCCAGCCGCCGGATGTGGTTTTGGGGCGCTGCGCTGAACTGTTATGTGAGATGATCGTCGCACAGGGAGGCCGTCCCGAACAGGTATTGGGAATTGGTGTGGGTGTGCCGGGCCCGGTGGATTTTGCGCGCGGTGTGCTGGTGGCGCCTCCGCTCATGCCGGATTGGGAAAATTTCCTGATCCGCGATTTCTTCAAGAAAACTTTTTCCTCGGCTTTCGTGGTCGTGGATAACGACGTCAATCTCATGGCCCTCGGGGAACAACGTTCCGGCGGGATCAATGCGGACCATTTTATCTTTGTCAAAGTGGGCACCGGGATCGGCGCGGGCATTATCTCGAACGGCCGCATCCACCGCGGCAGCGACGGCAGCGCCGGCGATATCGGTCACATCTGCGTGGACAAGCAGGGGCCGATCTGTCGCTGCGGCAACAGCGGCTGCCTTGAGGCCATGGCGGCGGGGCCGGCGATCGTTGAAAGGGCGATGGAAGCCGCTCGAAACGGAAGCAGCCCGCTCTTGAGTCAGATGCGTTCGGCCAGCACCGGGGTCCTGCGGCCGGAGGACGTCAACCTGGCGATCCGTGGGGGCGATGAAGCCGCGCTGGAGATCATCCGCTCGAGCGGGGAAATGATCGGGGACGTGCTGGCCAGCCTGGTTAATTTTTTCAATCCGAGTCACATTTTCATCGGCGGGGGCGTGGCGAATTTTGGCAATCATTTACTGGTATCGATCCGTCGCGCGGTCCTGCGACGATCCCTGCCTCTGGCGACCGCGCATCTTTCGATCCATTTTTCGCGGGCCGGGGCGGAGGCTGGCGTGAACGGTGCGCTCGCTCTTGCACTCAACTATCTTTTCATGGTTGAGGATGGGCGCGCTCACATCGTTTCATGATCCTGTTCATTCATAGAAGGAGGTGATGTTTCACCCAGGCTTTGCAATTGCACGTTAATGTCGTCCCCAAATTTTCAATCAGTAGGAGAAGAACATGAAAAGCAAAACGAACAAATTCTGGATGGTGCTCGCGACCCTGATCGCAGTCGCATCCATGCTGGCCGCCTGCGGCACGCCGGCCACCCCCACCGAAGCCCCGGCACCCACCGAGGCGTCTGCCGCCACTGAAGCTCCCGCCGCGACCGAAGCGCCTGCAGCCGAAGCCTTCACCATCGGTATTTCCAACCCGTTCATCAGCAGCGAATATCGCACGCAGATGATCGATGAGCTGATCGAAGTCAATGCCGAGTACATGGACCAGGGCATCACCACCGAACTCGTCATCGAAAGTGCCGATACCGATGTGGCCGGCCAGATCCAGCAGCTGCAGAACCTGATCGCGCAGGACGTGGACGCCATTCTTGTGAACCCCGGCGACGTCAGCGGCCTGAACGCGACCCTCGAAGAGGCCCTTGCTGCGGGCATCATCGTCATCTCGGTGGACCAGGAACTCGACGTGCCCGGTGTGTATAATGTGGGCATCGACCAGAAGGAATGGGCCAAGACCAGCGCCCAATGGCTTGCTGAGAAACTCGGCGGCGAAGGCGATATCGTCCAGATCGAAGGCTTCCCCGGCCACCCGGCCAACGTGGCCCGCATGGACGGCGTAGCTGAAGTGCTGGCCGATTTCCCCGGCATCACCGTACTTGCAACCGATACCGGCAAATGGGACGAGGCCACCGGCCAACAGGTCATGTCCAACTTCCTGGCTGCCTACCCCAACCTCGATGGCTATTGGACGCAGGACGGCATGGCCATCGGTGCATTACAGGCCGTGATCGCTGCCAACCCCGCCACCTGGCCCCAGGGTGTAGGCGAAGGCCGCTGCCAGTATCTCAAGCTCTGGCAGGAAGCCCTCACATTGAATCCTGATTTCGACAGCATTGCTGTTGCCAATCACCCGGGCGTCTCTCCCACCGGCCTGCGCATCGCAGTCCATATGCTGCAGGGTGAAGAAGTGAACGAAAGCACGCTGGGCGGCGCGAACGGTTTATCGTTCGTCCTGCCTGTGGCCGCCGTGATCACATCCGAGAACCTCGCCGAGGGCCTCGCCATGTGCGAAGGCAAGCCGGATGCCTACCTGCTCGACGATATCTTGACCGACGAGGAAGTCGTCAGCACCTACTTCCAATAAAAGAACATGGCTCAGTCGCTTTCCGCCCGCAGCATCGTCAAACATTATGATGGGGTCGTCGCACTTTCGGACGGCAATCTCGAAGCCCATGCGGGCGAAGTCCTGGCGTTGATCGGGGCGAACGGAAGCGGCAAAAGCACAATGAGCAAGGTCATCAACGGAGTGGTTGTCCTCGATGGAGGGCAACTACTCCTTGATGATAAGCCTGTGCATATCTCCTCGCCACAGGCCGCAAAAAAAATGGGGATCTCGACAGTCTTTCAGGAATTAAGCCTGGTGCCACAATTGACGGTCGCCGAGAACATCTGGTTGACGCGCGAGCCGCTCAAGGCATTTGGCCTGGTGGATAAGAAAGCGGTTCAGGCGCGGACCGAGGACCTGCTCGCGCTGTTCGAAGGGACCTTTAAGACCGGCCTGACTCCGCATACGGCCCTGGCATCGCTCCCGCCCGACGAAAAACAGATCATCGAAATATTGAAGGCAGTCAGCTTCGACCCATGGATGATCATCCTCGATGAAGCCACCGCCAGCCTCGACAGCCGCCAGGTGCAGCGTTTATTCGAACTGGTCGCGAAGTGGAAGGCACAAGGCAAGGCGGTCGTGTTCGTCTCGCATCGCATGGAGGAGATCTTCCGCATTGCAGATAAATTCACCGTGCTGCGCAATGGCAGGACCGTGGGCGCGGGGGACATAAAAGATATCGATGAGAAACAGCTTGTTAAATTAATGATCGAAAAGGAATCCGTGCTGGGGTTCCTGCGGGGTGAATCAAAGACCGATGAAAAGAAAATACAGGAAGTGTCCCTCGAAGCAGAAAACCTGACCACCGAATCCCTGCGTGGGGTGAGCTTCCAGGCGCGCAAAGGCGAACTGGTGGGCATCGGCGGTCTGCGCGGGCAGGGCCAGCGCGATTTATTATTGTCATTATTCGGTGCGATCAAATATTCGGGGACGTTAAAGCTGTTTGGGAAAGAGACAGGTTTCAAACATCCGCGTGAAGCCATGCAGCACGGCCTGGCGCTCGTCCCGGGAGATCGCGCAAAGGAGGGGTTGCTCTATATCCGCTCGATCCTGGATAACCTATTGCTGCCCTCGTGGAGACAGTACGGCCTGCCATTGAAGATCGATAAAGCGAAACAGGATGCAACGCGCACGGGTTCAAGCCTGAACCTGAAGATGGCGGGTTTGGGGGAACCGGTCAGCAGCCTATCAGGAGGCAACGCGCAAAAAGTGGTGATCGGCAAATGGCTGATGCGCAACCCGCAGGTACTTTTGCTGGACGATCCCACCAAAGGCGTGGACGTGGGCACCAAGGCGGAGTTCTACGCGCTGCTCACGCAATTATGTAATGAAGGAAAGACCATCTTATTTTATAGCAGTGACGATGAAGAGTTGATCGGCCTGTGCGACAGGGTGCTGGTGGTGCACGACGGCATGATCCGCACCGAGTTAGCGGGGACCACTTTAACGAAACAAAATCTGATCGCCGCCAGCCTGGGCGTCGCGGATGGGGTCGCGCAATGAAACGCTCCGCATGGGATGCCTTGATGGCGCGTTATCCGGCCTTGTTCGCATTGGTATTATTTGTATTTTCCATCATTATTAATCTGGTCGTGCAGCCGAACATGTTCGCCGGGGACACGCTGAACAGCAACATGCGCGTCTTCCTGCCGATCATTCTGATGTCTGTGGGGCAGGCGATCGTGATCCTCGGCGGCGGTATCGACATCTCGGTGGGCAGCATCGTTTCGATCGTGAACACCGTGCTGGCCACGCGCGTCGGGCTGGACGGATCGCCGGAGAAGATGTGGCAGTTCGTATTCGTATCGCTGTTGGCCGGCATCCTGGCCGGCGCGGTCAACGGATTTTTTATCGCCACCCTGCGCCTGCAGCCGATCATCACCACGTACGCCACCAGTTTTCTTTACAGCGGGATCGCGCTTTTTATTTTGCCGAATCCCGGTGGCGGCATTCCCGCACAGATCGCCGCACTTTACCGGGACACAACGCCGCTTGGCCTGCCGCTCGCCTTCTATATTATTGCGATCATTCTTTTGATCTGGCTCTATATCAGTTCCACGCGCTATGGGCGCTATCTGCTCGCAGTGGGCGGCAAACCGCAGGCGGCCTATGAAAGCGCTGTGCCTGTGAGCTCGGTGCAGTTCAGCATTTACGTGATCTCCGGCTTCATGGCCGCGCTATCGGGGATCGCCATCACCATGTTGAGCGGCTCCGGCAATGCCGATATCGGAGGCGCCATGACGCTTAACTCCATCACGGCTGTCGTCATCGGCGGCAATGCCTTAAGCGGCGGCGTGGGCGGAGTGGCCGGCCCGGTCATGGGTGCGGTCACGTTGGGCATCCTGCAGAACATCATCTCGTTCGCGGATATCGATACGTGGTGGGAGACGTTCATCAAGGCGGCCATCATCGTGCTTGCGCTGGCCGCGCCCGGTGCGATCAATCTGATCAGAAGGCGACGCGCATGAAGCGCATCTCCATCGCCCCAGCAGTTGCCGCGTTGATCCTTGCGGGCGTATTGTTCGTGTTATCGGGCCTCTTGCCGAATGGATATGGCAGCGACCTCGATGTGGCGCGTGCACAAGCCACCAACATCCTGCGCCTCTCGGTGTTCCTCGGCGTGATCGCAGCCGGGCAGACTCTTGTGATCATCAGCGGGTCGGAGGGCATCGATCTGTCATCGGGTTCGGTCGTCACGTTGAGCGCCATCCTGACATACGTCATTGTGAACGGGCAGGATGGTAAAGTGTTGCCAGCCTTGCTGGTCGCGCTGGCCGTCGGCGCGTTGATCGGACTGTTGAACGGCGCGGGCATCACCTTCCTGAAAATTTCTCCCTTCGTGATGACGCTTGGCATGTCCGGCGTGGTGACGGGCGCGATCATCATTCTCAATCACGGAAACGTAAGCGGCAAGGTCGCGCCGATCATGACGCGCCTGATCGCCCGCCCGCTCGCGCCGAACATCCCGATCCCCAATGCGATCATCATCTGGTTAATTTTTGGATTGTTGATGTGGCTGTTACTCGAGCGCACAACCTTCGGCAGGAATCTGTTCGCCATTGGGGTCAACCGCGTCACGGCCAGGCTTTCCGGCGTGAACGTCACCGCCATGAACATCGCGGCTTACTCGCTGGCCGGCGCGCTGGCGGGCTTTGGCGGCTTTCTGGTCGTCGGAAATACCGGCGTCGTCTTTATTGCTTTGGGCCAACCGTTCCTGTTTCCGTCCATCGCGGCGGTGGCCGTTGGCGGCACATTACTTTCCGGAGGCAAGGGCAGCTACTGGGGGACGATGGCCGGCGCAATTGTATTAACCCTCATCACCAGCCTGCTGACCACCATGCAGATGCCCGATTCCGTCCGCCGCATGGTGCTCGGTGGGACCTTATTAATTTTGATCTCGATCTACGGACGTCAACGGGCTTTGCGGCAGTAATAAATTCAATTGAACCGCGAAGGGCGCGAAGCACGCAAAGCTTTACGTGTGCCAGCTTTATCGGTAAAGATTTTCTCCCTGGCACCGCCCGTGATTTGCTAAGCAAATCAGGCAGGTGTGGCGCTCTTAGCGGGCTCACCTGCACTGCACCGAACGCAGCGATGGTGCAAGTGTCGCGGTAAAAAAATTTCAGGAGTATGCATGACAAGGCTATCGAGCAAGACCATCACGCCCGCGCAGCTTGCCAAAGTGATCGACCACTCGCTTCTGCGCCCCGAACTGACCGAGGCCGAGGTGCTGGCGGGCTGCGAACTTGCCGCGCGCTATCACGTCGCGACGGTTTGCGTGAAACCCACGCATGTGAAACTTGCGAAGGAAGCGCTCAGGGATTCGGATGTGATCGTCAGCACGGTGGTGGGCTTCCCGCATGGCAGCAACCTCACGGAAATTAAAGTTGCCGAGGCGCAGAAGGCCATGGATGAGGGCGCGCTCGAATTGGACATGGTGTTGAACATCGGGCAGCTGCGTTCGGGGAAACACGATTTCGTGCGCGAGGATATCAAAGCCGTGTGTGACGCGGCGCATGCGCGCGGTGTGAAGGTCAAGGTTATTTTCGAGAATGCCTATCTTAGCGATGCAGAAAAGATCAAGGCTTGTAAATTAAGCGAAGCGGCCGGTGCTGATTGGGTCAAGACCTCCACCGGCTTTGCGCCCAGCGGCGCCACGCTCGAAGACCTGCGGCTGATGCGCGCAAACGTCAGTGATAAGATTCAAGTGAAGGCAGCCGGCGGGGTGCGCACACTGCCGGCCTTGCTGGATGTGATCGACGCTGGTGTCACACGCTGCGGCGCGACTGCCACCGCCACCATACTCGATGATTTCAAGAAGATGAAGGAAGGGACGCCGCGAGAGGCGTCGACGGACGATGCTGGGCCGGGAACATACTAAAGAAAGCTGTGTCATCCTTCGCTGCGCTCCTCAGAGTGACACAGAGTGTGACATAATATTGGAGAAAGCATATTCATGACGAAGCAATTGAACAAGCAAACCATCGGCGTCGGTGTGGCGGGCACGGGCTTCATTGGCCCCGCGCACGTGGAGGGCCTGCGTCGCAACGGCATCAACATATTGGGGCTGATGGGCACCACAAAGGAAAAGGGGCAGCAAAAGGCCGCCGAGCTCGGCATCCCGCGCGCCTATGAGACGCTCGATGAAATGCTCGCCGACGCGGATATCCACGTGGTGCATCTCGCCACGCCGAACCACCTGCATCACCCGCAGGCAAAGGCCGCACTGCTGGCCGGCAAACATGTGGTCTGTGAAAAACCGCTGGCGATGACGGCGAGCGAGTCTGCCGAACTTGTTAAACTCGCGGCGCAGAAGAAACTGGTCAACGCGGTCAACTTCAACATCCGCATGTACCCGCTGGCGCAGCAGGCGCGCAGCATGGTGCAGAACGGCGAACTGGGCGACCTGTTCGTGATGCAGGGTTCGTATTTGCAGGACTGGCTTTTGTTCCCCACCGATTGGAACTGGCGACTCGAACCGAAGCTGGGCGGGACGTTACGCGCCGTCGGCGATATCGGCTCACACTGGCTCGATCTGTTGACCTTCATCACCGGCCTGCGCGTCGATGAAGTCTATGCAGACTTCAAGACCTTTCATCCAATCCGTAAAAAGCCAACCAAACCGCTTGAAACTTTCACCGGTAAGATGCTCACGCCGGAAGATTACATCGATCAGCCCATCAACACCGAGGATTACGCCACGATCATTTTGCATTACGAGAACGGCACGCGCGGTGTGCTCACCGTTTCACAAATTTCCTCCGGGCGCAAGAACCGCCTGTTCTACGAGATCAACGGGTCGAAGTCTTCGCTGGCCTGGGACTCGGAAAAGCCCAACGAGTTGTGGGTCGGTCATCGGACGGAACCAAACCAGGTGTTAATGAAAGACCCGGCGCTGCTCTCTCCCGAAGCGCGCGCGGTGGCGTCGTATCCCGGTGGTCATACCGAAGGCTTCCCCGATACGTTCAAGCAGCTTTAT
>CAZJYB010000185.1:0-8254 GCA_964549865.1 uncultured Anaerolineaceae bacterium | reverse complement strand
GAACCCACCGCTGCCAACGAACCCACCGCTGCCAATAATCCCACTGCTGCCAACAATCCCACTGATACCCTGACTAAAACGCCAGACAACAACGGCAACAGAGAAATAAATCCTGACGTCATTGAACCTCACCAAATTTCTGGGGAATATGATTTCTGTATCGGTAAATAAGAAAGTTTATCAACCATGCAGATAAAATACTTTGGCGAAAATATGGGCCGGATGATATTGTTGCTGGCGCCCTGCGGCGCGCTAAGAACAACGACTACGCTCAAACACACCGCTGAGGTCCTGCCGCCTCACTGCGCCCGGGGGCTAATATTGATTGCATCGAATCAGCTCACTACTTGCGCCTGGCTGCATCCCCCATATGACCGAGATCAACACTCCTCCATTGATGGATGTGGCCGCAGATGATTTATTGTATGATGAGTTCGTAGAACAAATCGCTAAGAAAGGAGATTTCCAATGTTATACACTATCGTTATCGTACTAATCGTATTGTTTTTAATCGGCTATCTTCGATAAAACCAACAATTTAAACACTGAAGCTTTGAGAGAGAATCCTGATGAAAAAGTCCAATGAAGTAATGACAAAAAACCCGGTTTGTTGCCTGCCGACTGATATGGTGGCAGAAGCAGTGAAGTTGATGAAGAGCGAGAACATCGGCTCGATCCCCGTGATTGAAGACAAGCAGACTCAAAAGCTTATCGGTATCCTGACCGATCGTGACCTGGCTTTGAAGTTCGTGGCCGAAGGGCGCGATGCCAGGTCCACGAAAGTGGATCTCGTGATGACGCGCAAGGTGGTAACCTGCCGTGCAGACGATGATTTACAGAAAACACTGGATGCAATGGCCGAGCATCAATTGCGCCGAATTCCCGTGGTAGACAACGACAACAAGCTCATCGGGATCATAGCCCAGGCGGATGTGGCGACACGCGCCAACCGGCCGGAGAAAACCGCCGCAATGGTTAGGGAAATTTCGCGATCCAACGCGAGATGAGAGAAACTGGGATGTATCGCGGCGATCTGCGTATTGCTGCTCTTTGGACATTGATATTGATAGTGGTGTTAACCCTGGCTGCTTGTGGGACGCAGTCAGGGACTCCCTCCATGCCTGATGACAGCGCGATGCTGCTAAATACACCACTGGGAACAAATGACCAGGCAACTCTGGCAGTAGCACTGACCCAGGGCAAGAATAATGCCGATAATCAGGCGGCAGCAACCGCCGAAATTTTGCGGGCCAACGCACAAGGAACCTTGAATTCGGCCAACGCAACGTTAAGCGTGGTCCAGACCCAGGACCAAAACGATGCCAATATCGTTGCGGCAGAGATCGCGGCTACCGCCGAAATTGTGCGTGCTAATGCCGAGGCGACCTTAAATTCAGCGGGGTCTACACAGGCCGCCGCGCTCACTCAAGATGCGATCCGCCAGACACAAATCGCAGAAGTGATGGTGAACCAACAAAATGAGAACGAACTCGCTGCGGGCACCCAGACGGCCGTTGCCGATAATATCGCCACACAAACCCAGGCCGCTGCAGCATCATCTGAATTGTATGCCGACCAGCTCGAAGAACAAAGGCAGGGCCCCATTACATTCCTATGGACGTGGTGCCTGCCGATCTTCATTGTACTATTCGCAGGTTTGGCTCTTTGGGGATTCTGGCGATGGTTGAAGATCCAGCAAACCAACCAGCGTATTCTCGAAAACCCTGCTCACAAGCTGCGAGCTCCACTGGCTGAAGTCACATACCGTCAACATGATGATGCGTTGCCGCATCTTGAAAATGATATTGTCAATAGTCGTCATCAGTTCACCAAGCCAGACGATGAGATGCGCCGCTGGCTTGATCAAGTGAGGCGCAGGCTGTTGGGTAATGATACGAAGGATGAAAATGATAGCACAAACAACTGATCAAGATCATTTCGATCAAAAAGCACAACGCATCAAAGCCCAGGCGTCGGTTGTCCTGACAAAATGGGGTTTGCTGCCGCGATTTAAACGCTGGCGATTAACAAAAGATCCGAATAGCGGACTGATCGTGCTGTTTGGCATTCTCAATAACACAGATATTGCCGCGCATCCCTCCATTTCCTTCAGCGACTACTTTGCCCCCCGCTTGCTGCATGATCTCGCAAATGAATTGCAGGTACAGGTAGTGTCTCTCAACAGCGATGGTTACCATTATGCCTTCATCCTGGACCGCGGCCAGATCGACACCTTGCCGATACAGGCATCCGGATGATGTGATGATGTTTATTGTTTTTAAGGTTTACCGGGAGAAAAGATAATGAAACTAAATTTGCTCTTTATCGTCATGGATTTGCTTATCCTGGCGGCCTATCCGATCGTATTTGTGCACGGCAAAATGCGCAAGTTTTCAAAATCAAAAGAAAGTATCGCCCTGGTGGATACGGAGCTGACATAATGATAATCAGGACAGACACGGCGAAACGCAAACAATTGTCCATAAAACAGCGCAAGCATGTGCGCTGTATGCGGCAAGCGGCTCGTAGAGTCGGTATGCCTGACAATCGGATAAAGAACAGGACACCCGCATCGCAAGCGACTAAACAGTGAGTTCGGTGTTATTGGCTCGCGAACTCAATTTCGCTGCGCGAAGGACATCCCATGTATACAAATGAAAAACATCATCGTGCCATCTTACAGGGCATTGCCCACAAGGCGATGCTCGAGCGGGGCCTGCTCCCTGATTTTTCCAACGAAGTACTTACCGAGATATCCACAACAATAGAGGCTGGCCCAGCCGAAAATTCTGTTGGCATTCGGGACATGCGGGACCTTCTTTGGGCTTCCATTGACAACGATGACTCGCGTGACCTGGATCAGCTGACCGTTGCCGAGACAATGCCCGCGGGTGGGGTCAGGGTCATGGTTGCCGTGGCAGACGTGGATTCGTTCGTTAAAGATGGATCTGCCATTGATGAGCATGCCCGCCATAACACCACCTCGGTGTATACCGCTGCCAGGATATTTCCGATGATTCCCGAAAAGTTTTCCACAGACTTGACGTCGCTGAATCTCAATGAAGAACGCCTGGCCCTGGTGAGTGAAATGGTGATCAATGCGGGTGGAAAACTTCTGAATTCTGAGATTTACAGGGCGCGTGTCCGTAATCATGCCAAACTTGCCTATAACAGGATTGCCGCATGGCTGGATGGGAATGGAGCCGTACCTGAGGCTGTCTCTTCCATTCCAGGGCTGGATGAAAATCTGCACGTGCAGGATAAGGCTGCCCAAGGCATGAAAAAACTTCGCCATGTTGAAGGCGCACTTAGCCTGCAAACCATTCAGGCAAAACCGGTATTTGACGGTGATCAAATCCGCGCGCTCGAAAGCGAAGAAAAGAACCGGGCCAAAGAGATCATCGAGGATTTCATGATCGCTACGAATGGCGTGACCGCGCGCTATCTCTCGGCTAACAATTTTCCTTCGATCCGGCGCGTGGTCCGCGTTCCAAAACGATGGGATCGCATCGTTGAGATCGCCGCACAACACAAGTTCGGGCTTCCGCAGATCCCGGATCCAAAAGCGCTGGAGGAGTTTCTGGTCAGGGAGAAAGCCGCAGATCCGGTTCGTTTCCCCGACCTGTCCCTGGCTGTGATCAAGCTTTTGGGATCGGGCGAATACATTGCAGAGTTTCCTGATGGGGATACATCGGGACACTTTGGCCTGGCAGTCAAGGACTATTCTCATTCGACAGCCCCGAACCGCCGCTATCCAGACTTGCTTACCCAACGTTTGTTGAAAGCAGCCTTGGAAAGTAAGCCTGTGCCCTACAGCAAGGATGAATTGGATGTCCTGGCCACCCATTGCACAAAGGCGGAAGACGCCGCGACCAAAGTCGAACGGCAGGTTGCCAAATCCGCCGCCGCGCTCCTGCTTCAATCGAGAATCGGCGAGCAGTTCGATTCAATTGTCACGGGCGCTTCCGAGAAGGGGACCTGGGTACGGCTGCTTACTGTGCCGGTTGAAGGCAAACTCGTACAAGGGTTCGATGGCATGGACGTCGGAGACAAACTTCGTGTACAACTGGTGTCTGTAAACGTTCAGCAAGGCTTTATTGATTTCAAGAATGTGAACAGATCAAACCGTCAAGGAGAGCTGAGCGGATGAGCACAAAAATCAGACCGGCGATTGCCGGCAAAGTGGCTATCGTGACCGGGGCATCCTCAGGTATAGGAGAAGTTACCGCGCTCGAGTTTGCGGCTGCAGGGGCGAAGGTAGTCCTGGCGGCCAGGCGCATCGAGCGGCTGGAGAAACTGGCAGAGACCATTCGCGCCGCAGGTGGGATCGCATTACCTGTACAAACAGACTTGACGATCATCGATCAGATCAGGAACCTGGTTAAAACCACGATGGCTGCATTTGGGCGCATTGACATATTAGCCAATATCGCCGGCGCCGGCTACTATGACTGGTTTGAAGAGCTGTCCTCGGACAATCTGCGCGAACATTATGAAGTAAACGTGATCGGCCTGGCGGAACTGACACGTGAGGTCGTGCCGCTGATGAAGGCGCAGCACTCCGGTTTTATCCTGAATATGTGTTCCTATTCGAGTGTGATCTCAGCTCCGCCGCTGACCGTCTACGCGAGCACCAAATATGCGGTGGAGGGGCTGACCGACGGGCTGCGGCGCGAGCTAATCCCGTGGGGAATAAAAGTGATGCGCCTTCACCCGAGTGGGGTGACCGGAACCGAATTCAAGGAGAAGGCCACACGCGACGGCGGGATCCAGTTCAAGTCGATCTCGCTTGGCCAGGTCACTCGCGAAAGGGTGGCGCGGACCCTGGTCCGCATGGTCGAACGGCCCCGCCGTGAGGTGTACCTGGGCCGTCTCTATGATATACCGGCGATCCTGAACAAACTGATGCCGTGGACGATCGACTGGGCAAGCTCTATCTGGGTGCGGCTCAAGCAGGCTGAGGAGTCGAACAAAGCTGACAAATCCGTCACATCACGATCAAAATAAGCAAAGGAGAAATCTTATGAAAAGTCGAGTCGGTTTGTGGATCGATCACAGGAAGGCCATTCTCGTGACCATCAAGGATGAAGAGGAGGAAATAAAGAAAATAACGTCAAATATGGAAAAGCATGTGCGCTTTACGGCTGAAGATGGCCGCGGCGAAGATGTGCGCGATCGGCGATTTGAGAACCATCTCAACGACTATTATGATGAAGTCATCGCGTATATTCGTGACGCAGACTCCATCCAGATATTTGGCCCGGGCGAAGCAAAGGGCGAGCTTGAAAAACGTATCGGGCACGCAGGGCTCAAAGTACCGATTGTGATTGAAACGGTCGACAAGATGACCGATGGCCAGATCTCGGCAAAAGTTCGCGAACATTTTCAGACTTAAAGTTTGCCCGGAAAAGCAAGACAAAAAATATTAATGAGTGACCTTACACGCCTTTATGCTCCCACAGGGTCACAGACCCTGTGGTTTCTCTGCAAGCTACGGCGGTCATCGCGAAGCACCCTTCAGGGCAGACCGCCTCCGAGCGTAACTGGGTAAGGTAAGTCAATGAGATGGACCCATAAAGAAACGTGAGGATCGCATGGACAAAAAACGACAATTCTCAACGGAAGAAGCTCGTTCGATCGGAACGCAGCTCAAAATTGACTGGTCAAAGATCGACCTGGAACAGTTTCGGCGAGGGCTCGAGGTGGAACTCGAACATGGAGCGCATGATCCGGAGACAAATGTGACCGGTGATGACCCTGTGCTTACGGGAAAGATCGCCTGGGCACACCTGAAAGAGATTCGGGACTACTACACGCGCTTGGATCAGATGGAGGCCGAGGGAGAGTCTCAGCCATAGATGGCATGCCAGGCTTACCGGGCCATTGCACTCAAAAACCATTGATCATGACATATTGGCCCACCTCTCGGACTGGAGAATATCCACACTTATGTCCTCTTCTTTCCCTTGATCGCATTGCTATCCTATCTTCAATTTGGGCCTGTGATAAATAGTGCATTTCGCGCCGTCACCTCTATGAGGTGAAGACCTTCTTACACGAAATACTCATTATGTATGAAATAATAGAAGGCTGATTGCATGAACTGGACATATGCTTATCAATCACATATCGTGACGCCGCAGGACGCGGTGCGCGCCATCAAGTCGGGGAACCGCATCTTTCTCAGCGGAAATGGCCTGTGGGTGGATTGGCGCGGCAACTGGGCGCTCAACCGCGCGATCGAAAAGATCATGATGCATATTGAAGGCGTGTATTCCGCCTTCAATATCGCCGAGAAAGTAGGCCTTGATTACTGGATGGTGCCTACGTTGAAAAATTCCACGCAAAGGGATTTGTCGTTCCACTCTCGATCCCATCCGAAGCGAAAACGGCGTAAAATAGAAAAGTAAGCCCTTACCCAAAGGAGAAAACCATGGTAATCACCCTCATCTTCGCGTTGGTTCTGGCTATCATAGCCGTCATCTTTGCCCTGCAAAATCCCACCCTGATCGCTGCCAACTTTTTTGGCTACGAAGTGGAAAGTTCGCTGGCCCTGTTCGTGTTGATCGGCCTTGGCGTCGGTCTTCTCATCGGCGTGCTGGTGATGACGCCTGGGCGCATCAAAAGCAGTTTCGCCAATTCACGTCATCGCAAGAAAATCGGTGAACTGGAATCCAGCCACGAAGAACACAAAGTCAAAGCCGTTGCCGTAGAAAAGAAGGAACCGTCCGCGCCCATCCCCCCGCCAGACGAGACTCCCAAATCCACTTCGTGAGACTGCGCGTCGTCGCCATTATTCAGGGACGGATGAGCTCCTCGCGCCTGCCTGGGAAGATCCTCGCAGACATTGCGGGACGCGTAATCCGGAGATAAATGTGACTGGTGATGCTCTGTGCTTACGGGAAAGATCGCCTTGGCACACCTGAAAGAGATTCGAGACTACTACACACGCTTGGATCAGATGGAGGCCGAGGCAGAATCTCAGGCATAGAGGACACGCCGGATTTACAAGGCTGTTGCGCTCAGAATGTCGTTGCGAGAAGGGTACTTGCCCTTCCCGACGACACTTGCGCCATCACCCCAGCAGTTCTGGGGTCACCCCAGTAGTTCTGGGGTCACCCCAGTAGTTCTGGGGTCACTGCGTTCGGTGCACTCGCCGTTTGAGGCTCGCAGGTGAGCAATCCCCTGATATCAGGGGATTGCTTCGTCTAAGAACAAGAGTGCCTCGCAATGACATAATTCATAATGAGAATTGCGGTCCGGGCGTTGTTATCCTTGCATAAAAAAGGGGGGGGGGTAGAATATTGGAAATAATTATTAAGTGACCTTACGCACCTTTATGCTCCCGCAGGGTCACAGACCCTGCGATTTCTCTGCAAACGACGGCGGTCACAGACCGCCTCTGAGCCTAACTGCGTAAGGTGAGTTATTAACCACTGGAACCATTATCATTGGTCCGGTGAGTAGCGAGGTTACGCCGACTTCAGAGGACTCATTGCTTAATATCCCCTCGCTTGATTAAACGTTCTTGGCAGGAGGCCAAATAATATGCTCAAACTAAAGGTTCTAACGATTTCAATCATCTTGCTTATGCTTCTTGCAGCAGTAGCGCCATTCGGTGTGTCCGCGCATCCACTCGGGCAGCTTGCGCCCGGTCTGGGTGTGGCGGATAGCTTTGCGATTCTAGCCGCAGGAGCAATCACCGACGCTACTCCTGCCGGTACTACTATAACGGGAAATGTTGGGTCAACAGGCGGCGGTGCCGGTATGACTGGACCAGCGTGCACATCAATGATCGGCGGGCAAATATTCTCAGTCGATGCGGGCCGTATAGACGGTTGTACGGTAGCTAACTCTGCCATACCGGGCCAAGCTCAGGCCGCTAACACCGCCGCATTTGGTGCGCTTATCGCTGGGGTGAACTCAACGTGCACCAACGTCCCAGTTGAACTGGGTGGCCAAACCCTCGTGCCAGGCGTTTACTGTTCGGGTGGTGTTTTGCAGTTGACGGCGGGAGTGCTCACCCTCGTTGGGACAGGCACTTGGATTTTCCAATCTACAGCAGATCTCACTACCTCCGCTGGCGGGACTATGGTGGGTGGCAACTCATGCAGCGTGTGGTGGCGGTTGCCCGATCCCACGACTGCCGCGACACTCGGTGTAGGCTCTCAGTTGACGGGAAATATTCTCGCACTCGGTGCCATCACCATGGCGACTGGCGCAACCTTGAACGGTCGAGCCTTATCGCAAACGG
>CAZJYB010000184.1:0-8407 GCA_964549865.1 uncultured Anaerolineaceae bacterium | reverse complement strand
AAACCGCGAAAAGCTATGACTTAACCGATGGAATTTCCACGGTCTATTTTCCTCATGGGCGATTGCTTCCTGTCTTTCCATATTCGCATTTTTGGTTGCGTTCCCGGGTTGATTTGATCCAAACGAACCAAAGTTACGGATCTTGGCATTATGTTCGCGCTGCCGCCTTGTGGAGGAAACCCTTCCTTTTGCGTTGTGGCTGGGTATACGGGGAGGGACGGGAAACGATTTATGGTTTGACGCGCGAGACGCGCCGTATACAAAGTCTGGAACGTGTTGCATTTAGACAGGCAACAAGGGTTGAGGTAACCGCGGAACATTTGAGGGAGTGGCTGGTTGAACGATATGATGTGGACCCTCTTAGAATTCATATGATTCCGAACCATGTGGATACCGAATCATTCCGTCCACTCCCCATCCAGCCGCTGCAACGCTCGGCAGTCAGTGTTGGGAATTTGCATCTCGTCAAGCGATTTGACCTGCTCATTCACGCCTGTGCCAGGGCAAATGTTAAGATCTTGACAATTTTTGGTGACGGACCAGAACGCGAAACCCTGATGAGCCTGGCGCGCAGCCTTAAAGTTGATTTGCGTTTGCCCGGTGTTGTTGTTAACGAACAGCTTCCGGAATTGTTGCAATATCACCAGGTGTTCCTGAGTACTTCCCTGCGCGAGGGACATCCGAAGGCTTTGATCGAAGCCATGTCCTGTGAGATGCCATGCGTTGGAGTTGATGTTGTAGGCATCCGGAATTGTATTCTCGAATCCGCGGGTGGTGGATTGCTTGTGGAGTCGAATGCAGAATCACTGGCGGGCGCCATGTCCATTTTGTTCGATAATCCTGAGCGCAGGCAGGCCCTCGGCAAACGTGCAAGGCAGTATGTATTATCCACCATGAGCGCGGCCGCAATCCTTCCGAAAAGACGAGAGTTGATGATGCAATGTATTAAAGACCACGACGCAGCCGGAAGATGAAATGTCTCTGTCTATTTGCAAACCAGGTGTCTTTCGGTTGAAAGAGACGGTGAAAGCTTGACCCCATTTGTGTCCGTGCTGATGAGCTTATATAACGATGGCTTGTTTGTATCGGAAGCCGTGCGCAGCATTTTGACGCAGACATTTGCCGATTTTGAATTCATCATTGTGGATGATGGCTGTGTGGATGATTCGATCAGCCAGATCGAAAAAATTCAGGATGCGCGCATTCGATTGATCCGGCAACCTCATCGAGGTCTGGCAGGAGCATTGAATCTAGGCATTCAAGCGGCAGTGGGGGTCTATATCGCCCGCCAGGATGGCGACGACATCTCCGCACCGGATCGCCTTGAAAAGGAAGTGGCATTGTTTGAAACGCGGTCAGGATTGGGGCTTGCAGGCTGTAACGCCACATTGATCGATCAGGATGGCATGTCGCTCACCGAAACGGATCTGCCCATACGTGATGATCATATTCAACAGGCCCTGTTGAATGAAGTTGCCGGAAATCCTTTTATTCACGGGGCAGTCATGTTCCGCCGTGATTGTGTTTTGCAGGCGGGACTTTATCGCACAGAGTTTCGTCAGGCGCAGGATCTTGATCTATGGTTACGAATTGCCGAGAAGTACGAGATCGCCAATTTGCAGGATGCAGGTTATTTCTGGCGGTTGAGACGTGGTGCTGTTGGGGAGAAGAATTTGCAGGACCAGAGAGATTACAGCAGACTGGCACGCTTGTGCGCACATAGGCGCCGTGCTGGTGAATCGGAACCGGCCCTCGCACTTGAGAGCGTGCGCCGCGGGCATTCCGGCTGGTTGTTTTCCCGTCTTCGCCGGGCGAATCTTGCTGTTGAATACGAGATGAAGGTTGGGATCATATTATTTGATACAGGACGCATGAGGGACGCGCGCTCGAAGCTAGTACATGTCGTGAGCCGCAGCCCTTTTTATCTCTATGCCTGGTTGCTTTTGGTTCTCTCGATATTCCCTCACCACCTGGCGATCCGTTTACGCCTGTGGTCTCAAAATTTGTATCATGCATGGATGCGGAATGATTAAGGGCCCCCCCGGCGGTTTCCCGCGGGTACTGATCGTTACCAGCGAATGGCCCGTATCTGAAAACGATATTACAGGAATCCATGTGGTCAATCAGGTGAACAGCCTGAAAGAAGCCGGAGTGAATGTTTCGGTGTTCAATTTCCTTGGACATAAGAATCCACTCAATTACTTGAGGGCGATCATAAATTTTCGGCGTCTTAATTTCGAAGACTATGACCTTGTTCATGCCCACCATGGTCAATCTGGGATCGTGGCCCTCTCACAGAAAAGTTTACCGGTTGTGGTTACTTTCCACGGATCAGATTTGCAGGGTATTTTTAATAAACGGGGGCATGTGACACTACAGGGCCGTATTTTGCAATTTGTCAGCCGCACGGTGGCGAGGTTGGCCGATGAAATTATCATCGTCTCTGAGCATATGAGTTCCACCCTGCCTCCCAGAAGATATCATGTGATTCCAGCAGGAATCGACATAAAATTATTTTCCCCCATGCCGATCGCTGAAGCCCGTGCAATGCTGGGTTTGCCGTCAGACAGGCATCTTGTATTATTCGTCGGGAATCCGGCACGCACTGAAAAGCGTTTCTGGCTCGCGCGGGAAAGTGTTGAGATCCTTCGCGATCATTATAAGGATGATGCGGAATTGATCGCGGTTCATGGCATATCAAATGAAAAGATGCCTGTGTATATGAATGCCTGCAATGTTCTGCTGTTAACGTCTTTAAGCGAGGGCTCGCCAACAGTACTTAAGGAAGCATTGGCGTGTGACCTTCCTGTGGTATCGGTGGATGTTGGTGATGTTCGCCAACGTATTGCTGGGATAAAGGGATGCACCGTCTGTAAAGACAGCCGGCCTGCCACCATGGCGCAAGCCCTGTATTCAGTGTTGAAAAGCCCGCAAAGGATTTCCGGTCGCGAGGCCGTCCAGGAACTGGATGAACGATTCCTGGTGGAAAAAGTAATTGATGTATATAAAGGCGTTTCATGTCCGGCATTTTAACTGCCACAATCATCGTTCCAATTCGTAACGAATTCGCCCACATTGAAAGCGGGCTGTACGCCATTTTGGCGCAGGATTACCCTGCCGATCAAATGGAGATCCTGATTGTGGATGGGATGTCCACGGATAATACGCGCAAGGTCATCAATGATTTCATTTCCCTTCATCCTCAATTGGATGTTCATATTTTGGACAACCCGGACAAAATTGTCCCAACCGGTATGAATATCGCTGTACGGCGGGCCAGGGGAGAAGTCATCATCCGTGTTGATGGTCATACGCTGATCGCGCCCGATTATGTGCGTCAATGCATCGAGATTTTAATACGCACGCATGCAGATAATGTGGGTGGAAGGATGAATGCTGCCGGCAGAACACCGTTTGGCAAAGCAGTGGTATTGGCGACCAGCACGCCATTTGGGATCGGTGGGGGACGTTTTCACTATTCAGATACAGAAGAGTGGGTAGACACCGTATATATGGGCGCGTGGCCGAGACGGGTTTTCGAAAAGATCGGCTTGTTCGATGAAGAATTAGTGCGCGATCAGGACGATGAATTTAATTATCGTTTGCGCGAGCAGGGAGGGCGTATCCTGCTCGCGCCTGATATTCGTTCGGAATATACAGTACGAAGTACGCCGCGCAGCTTGTGGTCGCAGTATTATCAGTACGGTTTTTGGAAGGTACGCGTCATGCAAAAGCACCCGCGCCAGATGAGCCTACGCCAGTTTGTGCCGCCTGTCTTTGTACTGACATTATTACTTGGGTTGTTCATCCGTTTTTCCAGCCCAGGGGATTTTCTGGCATTGCACATGGTGGCAGGCGTTTATTTACTGGCTAATCTTGGAGTATCTTTATGGACTGCCTCGCGGCGCGGTTGGCCTGCCTTGTTGTACCTGCCGCTTGTCTTTGTCATTTTGCATCTCAGTTATGGCCTGGGTTTTTTGGCCGGCCTTGTGAAATTCGCCAATCGCTGGGGAGACAGGCACGGGATGACTCCTGCAATAGGTGATCCATGACCAACGATCTTGAACGTCTCCAAATTGAATATGAAGAAAGGGAGCGTCGCTTAAAAGATAGTGATCGCTATTTATCTTCCAACCCAGCTCACGTCTTTATTACGGGCCAGCTTCATAAAAGAACGTTCGATCTTCTTCGAGAACATGAGATCAATGACCTGACTACCTTAAGTATTCTGGAAGTGGGATGTGGCTACGGCGGGATCATGGAGGCATACCTGCACCATGGTGCAAATACCGCGAACGTGTTTGGCGTGGATCTACTCTTCAATCGTTTGAGGCTAGGCAGAAAGAATCACTCCGAATTCAGCATGGTCAATGCAGATGGACAGGTTTTGCCGTTCCCAAGCGGACAATTCAACCTGGTGTTGCAATATACAGCTTTCTCTTCAGTGCTGGACGATGATATTCGTAAAAAAATGGCACGTGAAATGCTGAGGGTCATCCATCCTGAGGGGATGATCCTTTGGTATGATTTCTGGCTCAACCCTCTTAACCGTCAAACGCGGGGAATCCGCCCGGCGGAAATCCGGCAATTATTCCCGGATTGCGCTTTTGATTTTCACAAAATCACCCTGGCACCGCCTCTAACGCGCCGTCTTGTGCCCTCTTTATCGCGCCTGGCCAGGTTCCTTGAAGGATTGAGCATTTTCAACACTCATTATCTTGTGGTCATATCCCCGAAAAATGGAAAGCAGTTTGCAATATAAATAATTCCATTTTGTGCTAATCTTGCAACTGTGATGGAACCAGTTACACGACCGCTTCGAGCAGTTTCTTCTCCCACGAGGGTTTTTACGCGCAGGTCACTCCCTGCAGCCACGCAGGTAATAAAACGGGGTTTTGATATTTTGATGTCTCTGCTTGGGATCATTTTGCTTTCGCCCTTTCTTCTGGCTGTTGCGCTTCTTATTAAACGCGAATCGCCCGGCCCGGTGTTTTATGGGGGCAAACGCGCGGGGAAAACGAATAAGCCGTTTCGCATCTGGAAATTCCGCACAATGTATGAAGTACAGGATAGTTACGACGGTCCTGCTGTAACTGCCACAGGCGATAAGCGTATTACATCGTTGGGCCACTGGCTGCGCGACACAAAAGTGAATGAACTTCCACAGTTATGGAATGTATTGATCGGCGATATGAGCTTTGTCGGTCCGCGGCCCGAAGACTGGGCGATCGCGCAGAGCTGGCCCGACGAAGCGCGCATCGAGATACTTTCGGTGCGCCCGGGGATCACCAGCCCGGCCAGTATTATTTACCATGACGAGGAAAGAATGCTGGAGGGCGACGATTTCATGGTGAAATATTACCAGCATATCCTGCCGGATAAAATGCGGTTGGATCGGATTTATGTGCGTCATCGCTCCATGCTGGGCGACATCGATATTATTTTCTGGACCCTGGCTGTTTTACTTCCGCGGCTGGCTTCGAGTCGCATTCCTGAGGGCAAATTGTTCGGCGGGCCGATCTCGCGGTTTGTGCGCTTTAATCTTTCGTGGTTTCTTGCCGATTTTCTGATAGCGTTTTCTGCAGTGGCGGTTGTGGGCATTTTGTGGCGTACGATCGGTCCTATTGATTTGGGAGTCCCGCGGGCGATCCTTTTCGCGATAGGTGTTGCTTTTACATTTGGTGTGATCAATACAATCTTGGGGTTGAATAGCGTTGTCTGGTCGCGTGCTGTGCCGGAGGACATGTTTGGGATTGTCGTGTCATCCGGTATCGTGATCATCCTCGCATCCAGTATATATCTTTTCTCTCCCCTACCTGTTTTGCCCACTCCCATGCTCCTGTTGATCGGGCTTGTGGCCATGATCGGGTTTGTGGCCGCACGCTATCGCTGGCGTTTACTTGCCGGGTTTTCCATGTTTTGGATGTCGAGGCGTAATGCATTCTCAGTGGGAGAACGGGTATTGATCGTGGGTGCCGGCGAGGAGAGTGAATTCACGAATTGGCTGTTACGCAGAAGAAATTTTCGTTATGCTTTTTCCATTATCGGGATTGTGGATGACGACCCGCTAAAACAAGGGATGCGTTTGGATGGCAATTGGATCATTGGTACATTTGCAGATATCCCGCACCTTGTTGCCAGCGACGATGTTGGCCTGATCATTCTGGCTTTGGCGGGGCTTGAGCAGGAGGAATATAATAAAGTAATGGATAGTTGCATAAATACGAATGTGCGCCTGTTGCTAATTTCAGATATGATGCGAGCCCTGCAATTCTGGCTGACAAAATCGGGGAAAGACGAATCAATAACAGAAGGCATGCCTGGTCGATCAAGCGAAAGGGATCGAGCAGGTTGAGTTGCTGATCCAACTAACAAGGTATTGAAGGAGATGGCAATGGCATGGCGTGTTCCCCTGGCAGACATTGATTTCGGAGTTGAAGAGGAGGAAGCTGTGCTGCGCGTGGTGCGAAGCCGCTGGCTGAGCATGGGGGAGGAAACACAAAACTTTGAGAAAGAGTTTGCTGATTTCATTGGTGCAAAACACGCTTTTGCTGTGACGAATGCGACTGCCGCACTTCACCTTGCCTGCATCGCGGCTGGAATTAGAGAAGGGGATGAAGTGATTGTTCCCTCGCTGACTTTCGTCGCAACGGCAAATGCAGTCCGCTATGTGGGAGGGGTTCCCGTTTTTGCGGATATCGAGAACGAAGAATGGTTGACCATCTCACCTGCTTCCATTGAAAAGTGTATTACTGAAAGAACGCGCGCAATCATTGTGATGCATTATGCAGGGTATGCCTGCGACATGCCGGCCATTTTGGTGCTTGCGAAGAAAAATAATCTCGCTGTGATCGAGGATTCAGCTCACACAATTGGTTCTGAATTGGATGGTAAAAGGCTAGGTACCTGGGGACAAATGGGTTGTTTCAGTTTTTTTTCGAATAAGAATATGACCACAGGTGAAGGTGGAATGGTGGTCACAGATGACGATGCGCTTGCCGCGCATTTAAAGGTATTACGTTCGCACGGGATGACATCCCTCTCCTGGGATCGGCACAAGGGCCATGCATGGACGTATGACGTGGTGGACCTGGGCTACAACTACCGCATCGACGAGATCCGCTCGGCCATTGGACGTGCACAGTTAAAAAAAGTAGCCGGGTTTAATCAGCGTCGCGAGAGCCTTACACACCTGTATCGTGAATTACTGAGTGAGCTTGTACCTGAAATACTCGTTCCATTTCAGGCGACACGTGGAAAATCCTGCCATCATATTATGCCTGTTTTGCTTCCCCAGGGCGCAAACCGTTTTGAATTTATGGAAGGGATGAAAGGGGAAGGCGTGCAGACCAGCATTCACTACCCGCCGATCCACCATTTCAAGAATTACGAAGGACGGCCCGAATTCCTGAAAGGCGACCTTTCTATTACCGAAAACGTGGCGACCCGCGAGATCACCCTGCCGCTGTATCCGGCCATGAAGGAGAAGGATGTGGAAATTGTTGTAACTGCAATACAAAACCAGGTCGCCAAAATGAAGTAAGATACACTTTGGCTGTTAAAAGAGGACCGGTATGGAATTAAAAGACTATTTTGCATTGGCTCGCCGTTGGGCCTGGCTCTTAAGCCTGGGGTTAATATTGGGCGCCATGGTGGGGGGGCTTGTCAGCTTATACCAGGCACCGGTTTACCAGGCATCCACGCGCATCCTTGTCATGCGCGCTCCCCAGGAAAAGACAACAGATTACACCTATTTGAGCGATATGCAGTTGGTGCAAACATATATCCAACTGTTGACCACCCGCCCGGTGCTTGAAAGCGCATCTGTCCGGCTGGGATACCTGGTGGACTCCAAGCAGATCACTGTCCAGCAACTTCGTGATACGCAAGCCATTAAATTGATCGTGGAGGATGAAACCCCTCAACGTGCGTCTGATATTGCCAATATTCTTGTGCAGGTATTAATAGATCAGAACGAGATCATTCAGGCCAGCCGTTATACTTTAACAGAAGAAAGTATTCAGGCGCAGATCACACAGATCGAATCGCAGATCACCCTGATGGGCACCGAGATCGAGAATGTTTCGGCGGAGACAGTGCTGGAACAACAGAAGCAGGTGGAGGCGCAGATCGCTGTGTTGCAGGTTGAAGTCTCGCAACTTGAGGCGGAAATCCAACAACTCTCGGATTCCACATCAGCGGATCAGGCTTTGCTTGCAGAAAAACAGGCACGGCTCAGCCAGTCCCAGTCTGTACTTACACTTTATCAACAAATTTACACGGATCTGATCGTACTGGGTAAACCAGTAACTGCCAGTGACGACACAAGCCGTCTTGCACAGTTACAAACCACATTGCAACTCTATCAAGAAATCTATATCAACCTTTTGAATAATCTCGAGGCGAT
>CAZJYB010000183.1:0-8472 GCA_964549865.1 uncultured Anaerolineaceae bacterium | reverse complement strand
CTGGATTGGGAAGCGCCCACCGGCGGCTATCTGCTGACTGCGTGTATTGCAACCGGGCGCGCGGCCGGGGCAGGTGCATTAGAATGGTTAGTATAATTACCGCATGGACATCCCAGACCGCATCATCACGATCCTCGAGCTCAAGAGGAATAACGGCGAGCGCGGTTCACGCAAATTCATTGCGCATCTGGGGATCGTCTACGACGTGACAGATTGCCCGAAATGGCGGCTGGACATGCACGAAAACCTGCATTTCCCCGGGCAGGACCTCACGGGAGAGTTGCAGGATGCCCCGCATGAAGAGGATGTTTTTACAAGGCCATGCGTGAAAGTGATCGGAAGACTGGAAGTTTGATGGTCGAAATTAAGAAGCCACATAAATTCGTGGTGCTGTGCGGACGCATCTTTCGCGATGGAGACCCACAGTATTTCCCTTCGGCAGGATACCGCGGCCGCACGATCCGATTCTGCACAGAGTCCTGCCTCGGCGCATTCCTTACAGACCCTGATGTGTTTTATAAAGTCCATAGAAATTCAGAGAAGGATAGAGTTCAACAGGTGTAATATGATCGCCCCAAGAAAAGCAATCCACTACGAAAGATATGAATTCCAAAAATGGGAACATCACGATGCGGATACCATCGTTGAAACCCCGGTTTCCCTGACCGTGAACGGCGAAGTATGGATCACATTCATGTGCACACCCCTGCATCTGGAAGCCTTATCAGTGGGATTCCTCTACAATGAGGGGATCATCCAGAGCATGGATGAGGTGGCAGATGTGCACGTATGTGAACATGGCGATAACGTGGATGTATGGCTGAATCACGCCGCGCAACAGCCCACCTCCTGGCGGCGCACATCGGGATGCACGGGCGGCGTCACCGCAGTCGACCTTCTGGCAAAGCCGGATGTCTCGTTCGATGAAAACAAACTCCAGGTCCAGCCGGATGCGATCATGGATCTGGTCGAGAAGTTATTTGAGTCACAGGAGTTGTATCGCGATACAGGCGGGGTCCATACATCGGCTTTAAGTGATGGCGAAAAGGTGCTGCTCGCCGCGGACGATATCGGCCGGCATAACACGCTCGATAAGATCGCCGGGTTGTGTTTGATGAAAAATATCTGGCCCGAGAGGCGCATCCTGATCACAACGGGACGCATCAGCTCCGAGATGCTCCAGAAGGCCGCGCGTCTCAATGCACCGATCCTGATCTCGCGCACCTCACCAAGTTCACTGTCCATCGAGATGGCTGAGCGCTATGGCATTACATTGATCGGATACGCAAGGAAGCACAGGTTTAATGTCTACACGAATGGCAAAAGGGTCGGGCTGTAAATTAGCGTCCCTTTGGTAAAATCGTCTTCATGCCCTTTCACAAGCTAATCAGCCTGTTCTTGTTCGCCGCGATCCTATCCTCGTGCGCATCGTCTACAACCACACCCACCCTATTTCCCACTTATGATCCATTTTTGCCCATCGAAAAAGACACCCGCACTCCTCAGATCCATTTCACAGTAACACAAACAACTTCACCCACAGCCACGCGCGAACCAACTCCCACGCGCCTACCCCTGACCATTTCCCCCATCCCCACAGGCGCCACGGAACAGCCGGCCTTCACACCCACGCCGGATGAGTTGCGAATCCTCCCAACCCCGAGGCAGGACTCGGTCCAATACATCGTGCAGGCAGGTGATACGCTTGGCAGTATCGCCCTGCAATACGATATCAGCGTCGAAACATTGATGGAGGCAAATAGCATCGTGGACCCGAACCTGCTTGATATCGGCACAGTATTGAGCATCCCCGCGCCGAACCCGATCGGGAGTGCCCCGGCCTTCAAGGTCATCCCGGATTCAGAGATGGTCTATGGGCCCGCCAGCGTCTATTTCGATATTAAGGATTTCATCGACAGCCAGAATGGGTATCTCGAAACATACGAACAGGATGTAAATGGGGTGATCCTTGCAGGGCATGAGATCGTGTGGATCGTCGCAAGAAATTATTCTGTCAACCCGCGCCTGCTGCTGGCTCTATTGGAATATCAAAGTGGCTGTGTTACCAACCCGGAACCTTTTAATACGGCGTACCCAATGGGCCTGCTGGATGAATTTCATTTTGGTTTATATCGCCAGCTCACGTGGACAGCCGACTCGTTGAACCGCGGCTATTATTTATGGCAGGCCAACGCAATTTCAACCGTGGTATTGAACGATGGTACGGTTGCGCCCATGGATCCCACGATCAATGCCGGCACAGCCGCGCTGCAATATTTCTTCTCTCAGCTCGACGACCGCGCCACCTGGGAGTTGGATTCAGGTCCCACCGGCCTGCTGCTTACATATTATGTCTTCTTCGGTAATCCTTTCAATTATGCGGTGGAACCGTTGGTGCCTTCCACTTTGGAACAACCGGCCATGAGTCTGCCCTTTGCAGAAGGACAGACATGGTTCTTCACTGGTGGCCCTCATGGAGGCTGGGATTCAGGCTCTGCCTGGGCCGCATTGGATTTTGCCCCGCCCGGTGATAACGGCAGCTGCCTGCCAAGCCCGCTATGGGTGACCGCCATGGCAGACGGATTGGTCCTGCGCGCGTCCAATGGCGCACTCATCCAGGACCTTGATAACGATGGATACGAACAAACAGGCTGGGTCATTTTCTACATGCACATTGCAGAGCAACAACGTGCCGACCCCGGCGACTATTTGTTTGCAGGGGAGGCAGTGGGGCATCCATCCTGCGAGGGCGGGATATCGAACGCTACACACCTTCACATCGCCCGCAAATATAACGGCGAGTGGATCGCCGCAGACGGCTCGCTGCCCTTCAACCTGGATGGTTGGGTCTCCAGTGGAAATGGAATTGAGTACGATGGCTTTCTCTCGAATGGCTCCCGCACCATTGAAGCCTGGGATGGCGCTGAAGATATCAACTCGATCACTCACTAACTCATACAACCTTAAGCAAGGCAGATATAATTCACCAAACTTATGCAACGCATCCTGATCATCCTGACCACTATTGCGCTCACCGTTTCGGCCTGTTCGTCATCACCCTCCATTTGGGGGGTGGCTCAAACTCCCACACCCAATCTATTGGACGCAAACCCGCCTCCCTTCGACCCTTTTACTGTTAACGACAGCCCCATCATTTTCCCAACCTCAACGATCCCGCCTGAGATCGCGACTGAACTGGCTTATACCCCAACCTCCACACCGGTGGAGATGCCGCCTTTGATGGAACCCACGTATACACCCTCCCTGGATACCGCACCTTACCTGTATTATGCCCAAAGCGGCGATATGCTCGCGGCGATTGCCAGTCGTTTTGGCGTTGAGGAATCAGAGATCACCTCCGACGGTGACCTCACTAAAACCACATTGATCGACCCCGGTACGCTGCTTGTCATCCCCAATCGCATTTACGAACCAACCACGCCAAACATCCAGATCATGCCGGATGCGGAGATCATCTTCTCCATCACCGCCGCGGATTTTGATGTGCAGGCGTATATCAAAGAGCAAAATGGCTATCTTGATAATTTCAAGGAATACCTTGGTTCTTCCGGCTGGGTTACGGGATACGGCGCGGTTGAACGGCTGGCCATTGAAAACTCCATCAACCCGCGCATGATCCTCGGCCTGCTTGAGTATGAAAGCCGCTGGGTGCGCGGCCGGCCCGTGGATACGCTGCATACAGAGTTCCCGATGGGCTTTAACGATTATCATTACAAGGGAATGTCTGTGCAATTGGTATGGGCCATCAACAACATGGCCATTGCATATTATGGCTGGCGCGCGGGAACACTGACGCATTTGGAATTCCCCGACGGCACAAGGCTGCGCATTGACCCACGCCTGAATGCCGGCACTGTGGCCATGCAATATTTGTTCTCGCGCCTGCATAGTCAATCACAGTGGTCGCAGATCATCAACCCGGATTCGGGTTTCCCGGTCATGTATGAGCAAATGTTCGGGGACCCATGGGCGCGGGCAGATGCGGTAAACCCGATCTTCCCCTCTGCGCTCAACCAACCCCCTCTTGTTTTGCCTTTCCAGCCAGATACAGAATGGAGCCTTACCGGCGGACCTCATAATGCATGGGGACAGATCAACCCTTCCATCTACGGAGTCTCGCATAGTGTTTACTCTGCCATAGACTTCGCCCCTTCAACCGCCAAGGGCGGTTGCGAGCCGACGCCCACCTGGGTGGTTGCTGCTGCTCCAGGCCTCGTCGTCCGTTCCGGGAACGGGGTTGTCATGATCGACCTGGACGGCGACGGTTATGAACAAACAGGCTGGAACATCTTATATATGCATATTGCTTCCATAGGCCGCGTCCCAAAAGGGACATGGGTTGAAACAAATGATCGTATCGGCCATGCTTCCTGCGAGGGTGGCGTATCCACAGGTACGCATTTACATTTTGCGAGGAAATACAACGGCGAATGGGTCACTGCAGATGGACCCATTCCATTCATCCTGAGTGGCTGGCGCGTGGTGGCCGGCGACAAGGCTTATGCTGGAAAAATGGTGCGCGGCGACGAAGTCGTGATCGCGGATGAGGTCGGCCAGAAGTGGTCTAATATATTTCGTGATGAAGATGAATAACCCCAAACAAAAATTCAAGCAGGCACTTAAGCTACTCCTGTCTTTTACTCTGCTGCTCACATCATGTAATTTACCTGCCAGGGATATAAGCAACCCGCCTGCTGCGACCGCGAATCCGCAGGGCAACTCTGCGCCTTTCTTTTTGGAAACTCCCCTGCCCATGCGCACCACCTACAAACCCGGCGAACTGGTGGATTATACGGCGCAAAGCGGCGATACGCTCCCGGCTCTTGCGGCGCGTTTCAACACCTCAGTGAATGAAATATTGCAGGCCAATCCACACATCCCGCGTGATGCGACCAGTATGCCTCCCACAATGCCGATGAAGATCCCGATCTACTATCTTGCGTTATGGGCCAACCCATTTCAGGTCATTCCGGACCATGCATTTGTGAACAGCCCAACTTCCATCGGATTTAACACCACCGCATTCGTCTCCTCCACTTCCGGCTGGTTGAAAAACTATCGGGTGTACGCGGGCGGAAAGTGGCGTTCGGGTCCGGAGATGGTGGATTTCGTGGCCATTAATTACAGTATTAATCCCCGCCTGCTGCTGGCCATCCTCGAATATCAGGGCGGGGCACTTACACAACCGGTTATTCCGGTCAAAAAGAACCTGCTTGGCTTCACGCGTCCTTTTTGGGAGACGCCCTACCTACAACTTGTCACTGCAGCCAATGCGCTCAACAACGGGTATTACGGATGGCGCACCGGCGATTTGCTTGAATTCGAAAGCCGGGACAAGACCTTGTTAAGACCGGATCCCTGGCAAAACGCCGGGTCCGTCGCGACCCAATATTATTTTTCAAGGATCTTTACAGGGGATAAATATGCGCTCGCCACCGGACCTGAGGGCCTGATCCTCACTTACGTGAATTTATTTGGCGATCCATGGGAAGATTCTTATACGCTCATCCCCGGCAGTCTGCAACAACCCGAGTTCAAATTGCCTTTTCCCGCCGACCAGGTCTGGTCTTATACAGGTGGACCTCATACCGGCTGGGGATCAGGCGAGCCCCTGGCGGCCGTGGATTTTGCCCCCCCAGCTGATAAATCCGGCTGTTTCATCGCCAAAGAGAAGAATTACGCCACCGCCATGGCGGACGGACTAATTATACGTTCATCCATTGACGGTGTGGCCCTTGACCTGGATAAAGATGGCGATGAACGTACGGGCTGGGTGATTTTTTATTTACACCTTGCTTCAGACACACGCCCTCTGGTTGGTACCGAACTTAATCAAGGAGAAAAGATTGGCTACCCAGGCTGTGCCGGTGGCCATTCGACTGGGACGCACGTTCATATTGCCCGCAAATACAATGGCGAGTGGATCATTGCTGACAGCCCCTTGCCATTTGTTATGAGTGGATGGGTTCCACACAATGGAAACCGGGAATATTTGGGCACACTCACGAAAGGCGGTGCAACTGTGATCGCCTGTGAATGCGGTGATGCCTATACGGCTGTTGGCGGAAGTTATCCATGAAAATATGCACCGACTTATAAGCCGGCCCGCATTGCGATATATTCACCTTCATTCAGCGTTATTGTTTCACGATCAAAGGTGTCACATATTTTTCAAGATTTTGTTTTGAAATGCCGCCGATCCACATCAAACGGACGCGCCCCGCACGATCTATCACATAGGAACTGGGCAAACTCACTGTGTTGAAAGCTCGCTGGGCAAGATAGTCTTCATCCAGCCAGATGGGAAATGTGAGATTGAATTCCTTCACGAATGGCAGGACAACACTGCGTTGCTCTTCCTGATTAATTCCCACCAAAAGAAATCCGTCATTCCCATATGTCTCATAAAATTTTTGCAACGTGGGCATTTCCTCACGACACGGCGGGCACCAGGTAGCCCACAAATTAACAAGCACCACACTACCATGATAATCTGCCAGGGAAACAGGAGACTCATCCAGCGTGATCAGGTTAAGTTCAGGAGCGGGAAAATCCACTTCAGCGGGAACAGCCACAAAGTCCGGTGCAGAGGCGGGCTCGTTTCTGCTTAACAGGAAAAAAAACAAAAATCCCATGGCAACGAGCCCGATCCCGATCATGGCTCTGGCATAAAAACGTTCCCGCGGCAATCTTATTTGGTCAGACGTCACAAACTGTATCACTTTTCATTAACGCTTTACAAAATAACGGAACAGTAAAAATCCGCCGGCCGCCATCAACGCAATTGCCCAAATATAGTTGGCAATTTCAAACAGGGAGGCGAGGCCCAGCACTCCCATGATGCCAAGCACTGCCGCCGGCCAATATGCCCAGCGCATTCCTGCAAGCAGGGCAACGAGCAGGAACGTGAGCGAAAGGCCGATAAAAAAGAATCCTGCGGTTTCGAAATCGCCAAAGCGTTCGGCGGCGACCGTCATGCCGGCAAGCGTGGTCAACACACCCGCCGGGATCAATGCCCACCAACGTTCCTGCGGTGCGCTGGCGTAAACGATCCAGAAAGCAAGCGCAATTGCGCCGAGGAAGATCAAGCCATCGAAATCATCCATACTGTCTGGCAGAAAAAACTGCGCACCGATCGCGATCAAAGTAAAGCCGGGAAATACGCTCCACCAATGGCCGCTAAACAACAAAGATAGAAAGAGCAAACCAACCCCGGCAAAGATGCTGCCCAGGAAAATATCGGATACATCTTCGAGGTAGCCCATTGCCTGCAACAGGGCAAGCCCGCCGCCGATCAACAACAACGAACCAAATATTATTCGAGGATCAAAACGTTTCATCATTTCGAGGCCTTTCATGTTACATGATTTTACTGAAGCCGCGCCTGCATCAATAGTCAACCGCGGCGCATCTTATTCTTCCTTTTCCTTTTCCTTATTACGGTAGGTACGGTACAACCCACTCCCGAGCACATACAACCCAAGCAGGATCAGGAGAATGGCAGGGCCATAATTGCCGAGCAATCTCCAATCGCCGAGGAAGGATGAAAAGACAAGGAAAAGAACGGCACTGATGACCATCAGGTTAAGGCCGCGTTTGATATTGTGAGCAGAGTTATCCCCAAGCAAGCCGGCAAGGACGGTACCCACACCAACAAATCCCGGAATGAGCGCCCACATATACGACCATGAACTGGAATCGCCGGCTGTTTCCTGATAATAGAAAATTCCGCCGAGGCCGGCAACGATCGCGGCAGGCACAGACATGCCGGGCTGGCCAAGCACAAGCCCAAGGATGAAGATCCCGCCGCCGATCAAAAACATGTTCATGGGCCATTCGGTGTATTTACCGAAGAGATCATGAAATGCAGGCACACTGCGATCCAGCAGGAACCACGCGCCGAGCAGGATGAGAACAACGCCAAGCATAAGCTGCGAACGACCTCTTGTATTATTCATGAAGCATTCTCCTCTAAAATTAAATTCAGAATAAGACGATCATTTTATCAGTGGAAAACATAAATCTATTCAATATACGATAAGAGATGAATAGGGTTGCGATGGATATTAGTCTCCCGTAAGAAAGGAATGATACATGACCCGGCCGAGCACCCACGCGCCCAGAAAGATCAGCAGGATCGCAGGGCCGTAGTCGCCCAGAAATTTCCAACGACCAAAGAAGGAAGAGAAGATCAGAAACAACACTACACTAAGCACTATCCACTTGCGGCCGCGCCTGATGTGATATGCGGTACTATCCCCAAGCAGGCCAGAAACAATTATACCCACGCCAATGAATCCCGGAATCAGCGTCCACATGTAAGACCAGGAGCCTTCGAAATTAGTGGTTTCCTGATAGTAGAAAATTCCGCCCAAGCCGGCGATGATCGCGGCAGGCATGCTGAGGTTGGGTCGCCGCATGACAATCGCAAAAATGAAGAACCCAGCGCCG
>CAZJYB010000182.1:0-8487 GCA_964549865.1 uncultured Anaerolineaceae bacterium | reverse complement strand
TGATCCCTCCATTGGGTGCGCTCCATTGTACAGACAAGAGAGAACTTTTTCAATAGGCAGTTTTGAAAGGCTCGTTCAGCGTGGGAGTTTCACTTTTCCCGGTAAATCTAAAGATGATTGAAATACTATACTGATTGACAGGCTACAAAACAGGCTTCAAATGAAAAGATCAGCCCGTTTGAGCTGATCTTTGTACGATGGACCCTCGTGTAACCAGGTAGTTACTTCATTCTCTCAGCGACGATCTCTGCGACATCCTTCACTTGCACCGTTCCGCCATCTGCCCTGGACGCGTCACTGAGCATCGCCATGCAGAACGGACATCCCACCGCGAGCGTATCTGCCCCAGCCGAAGGTCCTGCGTTCTTCAGGGCGGATTTTGCCTCTGCAAAACGCGTCGCGTTGACGCGTGCCGAGCCTGCCTCCTCTTCCTTCCACATTTGTGCCCCGCCCGCGCCGCAGCAAAATGATTTTGCTGAATTACGCGGCATTTCGACCACTTCCACACCTGCGGACCTCAAATCTTCACGCGGTGCGTCAAAGACCTGGTTGTGCCTGCCCAAATAACAGGGGTCGTGGAAGGTAACCTTCATATTGTCACCGTCGAGTTTCATTGAAATTTTACCTGCGCCCACCAGTTCATTAATTAACTGCGTGTGATGGATCACGGTGTAGTTCCCGCCAAAGGCCGGATATTCATTCTTGATCGTGTGCATGCAATGCGGGCAGGTCGTGACGATCCTCTTTGGATTGACTTCGTTCAATATCTCAACATTTTGCGAGGCCAGGCCAAAGAAGATATCTTCGCGCCCTGCACGTCGCGCCGAGTCGCCGTTGCAGGCCTCGTTCCTGCCAAGCACGGCAAAATTCACCCCCGCCGCGTTCAGGATCTTTGCAAAGGCCTGCGCGGTCTTTTGTGCACGCACATCGGTTGCAGGCGCGCAACCCACCCACCATAAAATTTCAGGTTCGGCGTTTTGTTCGATGGTGGGCACATCGAGTCCCTCCGCCCATTTCATTCGATCGGCCTGCGAAACGTTCCACGGATTCATGTTGCGTTCCATCCCTTTGAACGCGTTTTCCAGTTGTTTGGGGAACGCACTTTCCATCATGGAAAGATTGCGGCGAATATCCAGAATGTCGCGCATGGGTTCATTGCCCACTGGGCAAATATCCACACATGCGCCGCAGGAGGTGCAGGCCCACACGGCTTCTTCAGAAATTAAATTCAGCATCGGCAGCTC
This sequence comes from uncultured Anaerolineaceae bacterium, assembly GCA_964549865.1. Lineage (GTDB taxonomy): Bacteria > Chloroflexota > Anaerolineae > Anaerolineales > Villigracilaceae > Villigracilis. The sequence goes on along the minus strand of CAZJYB010000182.1, from coordinate 7,243 downwards.
GGTCGTGCCTTCGTAATTCAAACTATAGCGTTTGTTGATCTCCAGCGCGGCAGGCGATAATACTTTGCCGGTGTTATACGCCGGGCAAACCTCCTGGCAGCGAAAGCATTGGATGCAGGCGTAGCCGTCCATGATCTGTTCCCAGCCCAGGTCTTTTATTTTGGCCGCGCCAAATTGTTCGATGCTTTGATCTTCCAGGTTGATGTAGCTCAATTGCCCAATGGATCTTCGTTCGGGTTTCAACGCAAAGTTGAGCGGTGCGATGAACAAGTGAATGTGTTTTGAATGGGGGAAATAAGGAAGAAAGGCGACAACCGTGCCAATGGATAGCCAGAACGCGATGTGCTCTCCCACGACCAAAGTATTCCCATCCACACCTGACCATAAGCCGGATACCCCGGAAATAATGGGTTGCCAGCTGTCGGTTTGCCCCAACCGCGCGAGGTGAAATGATTCACCCAACAGCCTCATCAGGTTATGGGTGAAGAATGTGGCGGTGACAATGGCTGAATCGCGCAGGATACCCAGGCGTGCCTTTGGATGCAGCAAGGTAGTCTCGCGTGTAGAAAGGGTTGGAGGCTTGAGGACGTAACGTCGAAAAGCAAGCGATGCCATTCCGATCAGGATGCCCACACCCAGAAAATCTGCCAGCAGCCTGTATATATCCCCGAACAAGCCGCTATTTTCAAGAATTTTGAAACCTGTATATGCGTAGATCAGGTCTGCCATGTTGACGAGTAAATAAGTGAAAAACCCCCAGCCAATGAAGGCATGTAAAATGCTCGGCCCCAGCCTGAAACGAAAAACGGGCTGGAACAGGCCCACTTTGACGATGAGATCCCCAATGCGTTTAGGCAAAAGCGACCAATCCACTTTGCCGCGCCCGCTTGAGATGTGACCGATGATGCGCTGTATACCGCGGTACGTAAAATACAGCGATGCAAGTGTTGCAACTGCGAAGAGGATCTTTTCGACAAGCGTGAGCATGCGCCCTCCGGGAATTAATATGTCATTGCGAGGAGCATTTCTCGCGACGACACTTGCGCCGCACTGCGTTTGTTGCAGTGCAGGTGAGCAATCTCACCATCCAAACAGGGAGATTGCTTACCCTTTATGGTTGCTCGCAATGACATCATAATATTAAGTTTAGCACAACATCAAGAATAAAAAAAATCAGCCGATCGATACGATCGGCTGATTTTTTACTTGCTTATATCATTGACATAATCCACTGCACCGGAACACGCGCCGGTGAGGAAGGGAGATACGTTTTCCCAATTAAGTTCAAGGTTTTCGCCAAGTGCGTGGGTGAGACCTTCCGCCAAACAACCACCGCCCGCGTTGTAGTTGACCAAAGTGAACTTCCACAGATCTTCATAAGATGCAACATCTCCAGGAGATTGATTCGTGTAATTACGAACGACCTGCCCGGCTTGTTCACAGTTGGCGATCATGGTGTGCGCGAAAACCCCCACTGAAAAATCCGCCTGTGTAAGATCAAGGCCGAGCGGGCAATCTGCGCATGTTGCATTGACACTTCCAACGAGGGCGCGACGTAATTCGGCCCGTTCGTCCTCTTTCAAATGCATGTATCCATGGCCACAGGATGCCTCGGGCAGGACGATCGGGCAAAATTGATTATAGAAGGAACGGTTCCAAAAAAGGGTCGTATCGGCGCCGTTCTCGGTCAGTTGACCAAGCCCCACGTCCCCCATGGCCTGATAAATGCCCGGCCAGAACTGGCTCTCACGTGCGAAGAGATTTTTTAACAAGCGCGCCGGCACGGCCGTTTCCTGCGCGGTGCTCAGGATCAATTCATCGAAACGATTTTGCCATTCATTAACGGCATCGCGAGCTTGTTCCAACCCGCATTGATTAACTCCGTCACCCGCGACCAGGCCTCCGTCCGGACAGGAACTTGCGTCCACTGCACCCTGCAGGATCAGGTTTGCGGCCAGATAGGTATATGGAATATCACTGGATAATTCCTCGCTTAACGTGGGCGTGGTGAGCCATTCAGGCGGCCCGCCCACGGGAGGGAATAGATTCCACGAATCAGAACAGGTGGCAACGGCCTGTCCCTGCCATTGTGAGGAGAGTACATCCACATACCAATACAGCTGGTCGGGGTCACCCTCGTCGGCTTTTTGTACGCGCACCTGTGCACTGTAAATAAGGCTGCTATCCCCATAGGATGAATACGCCCAGAACTCAACAGTCACGCCGTCTGGCCCGGTTTCCTCGATGTGGAATTTACAAGTATCCGTTTTGTCGCAATCGAAAGCCTCGCCATTGTAGGTCCCCTCGACACGCACAATGGATTCGTTTGGCAATGGTTCCAGCCCGCTAATGACAAGCACCGGCCGGGACTCACATATGTTTGTCGATGTGCTGAAGACCGGCTCGCAATCTTCGAGCGAGATCCATGCCGTTGCAGAGGCAAGCTGCATGGCGATCTCTTTTTCGATCGGCCAGCTGTCCACCAGGAAGGTATAGTACCCATCACAGGTATTTTGTTTGTTGGTCAGACAGGGCTTTTGCGTTGTCCATTTATCGTAGATAGTTTCGCCGCAATCCCGGTAGACTTCTCCAGGCAGGGGCGGCCCTTCATGGTCTGTCACGACGGAACATACCACGCGGTGTCCCTTCCATGTGGCCATGTACCACTCGAAAGCCGTATATTCGACGGCAATAACAGTATAACGATCCGGGCCGGGTGGGGGGTTGGGAGCAAGAGCAGGTTGAAAGTCACGCGTGAATGCCGTGCCTGTGAGGGCAATCATAATGGAGATGAGTCCGCCCATCCAGTTATGTCTCATGGGAATCAAAAAGTCCGCTTGCATTATAAGCGGACTCTCATAAATCATATAGGTTATTTCTTTTTCTTCTTTTTTGGCTTTTCAGTTTGGAGGGATTCGAGGGTTTCGAGGTCCTGCTTAAGGTTGCGATTGCGCAGGTAGAGACTTAAGAGATAGAGACCCATGACCGCGAATGCGATCGTGTAGCCTGCGATCATATAACCCGATGTATCTGGTGTGGTTTGAAGGAACATGTTTTCTCCTACATGGAAGCTTTGAGTTTAAGTTGTTCGACTTTTTCTTGCAGCGCGCCGAGGCGCAGGCGATGCCAGATCAGGTCGATGAAGATGACGGTAAAGGCGAAAAGGGCGAAGAAGAAAGTGGTGCGCATGTCTGCTGTCATGTCAAAACCGCCCTGGGCCGCAGCGTTCTGGCCGCCAATCACGACAGGATGAATGGTGCGAAAGAGGCGGATCACCATAAAGGTGATGGGCGCGCTCAGCCCGCCGAGCAGGGTGTAAACCGCGCCGAAGCGGGCGCGCTTTTCCGGGTCTTCAATTCCCTGGCGCAGCATGAAATAGGCGATATAGATCAATTCGGTGACTGCGGCCGAGGTAAGGCGCGGATCCCACGTCCACCAGGTGTTCCAGGCTGGGCGCGCCCAGATGGAACCGAGCACGATCGTGATGAAGAAGAAGATGGTGCTCACCTCCACAGCGGCAACTTCAAAACGATCCCATTTCATGTCTTTTGTGATGAGATAAACGATGCCTGAAAGTGCGGCGATGATAAACCCGAGCAATGCGACCCAGGCCGTGCCTACGTGGAAATAAAAAACGCGCTGCACATTTCCCATGACTGCCTCGGTAGGCGCGAAAACCAGGGCGAGGTACGCGGCAACCCCGAGGGCGATCACAGAAATGAGATCCAGGATTGTTAATACGATTGGTTTTGACTGCATAAAAGCTCCTTGTAAAAAATTGGATTGTTCGCGTTGCCGTCTCGCACCGGCGTGCCGCCGTGCTTCGCGGCACGAACGGTGAGCGAAGGTCGAATTTATTCCTCCACCACAAAATCGAACACCATGAACGCGACCGAGATAAAGATCACGTCGTACACGATCAGGATGTTAAGGGGAGTGAGTATCTCTGAAAATTCCGCACCGTTGAGCAAGCCGCTGCTGGCTTTGACAGAGGCCAGCAGAACCGGTAACACAACCGGCAAAAGCAGTATGGGAAGCAATACATCGCGCGTACGGGTTTGTACGGACATGGCCGAGAGTAAAGTGCCCACTGCCGTATAACCGATCGAGCCAAGCAGAATGACCCCGAGCAAACCCGCCTGAAAGAGATTGACGTTATACATAAGGCTGTATACCGGCAGGACGATCGCTTCCACAAGAAGCATGAAAGCAAGGTTGCTAATGGCCTTGCCGAAGTAGATCGCGGCGCGATCTACCGGCGCCAGCAGCAGGCCATCCATGCAGCCGCGGTCTTTTTCAATTGCCATGGAACGGTTGAGCCCAAGCGTGCCTGCGAAGGCAAAGGTGGCCCATAATACGCCGGCAGTCACGGATTGGCGGGTCTTGATATCCAGCTCAAGCGCGAAGTTGAAGATGATGATAACGATCAGGGAGAAAGCCAGCATGGCGGGGACCAGTTCGCGCGAGTGATATTCGGCGATGAGATCTTTTTGGATGATCGCCATCGTGGCTTTAAGAAACGACGGACGATGTTTTGTGGGCCGGGATTTGGTCGCCATGATCAACCTGCCAATGCCTGTTTGTAAAACTTAAGCAGGCTTATTTTCTTCAGGTCTTTTCCTGTTGCAGAAGCCGCGATCACCCCGCGCGAAAGGACGTCGAAACGGGTAGCCAGGCCTTCCGCACGGAGGAGGTCGTGAGAGGTCATTACAACAGTCCGTCCCTGAGCGGCAACTGAACGAAGAATGTCATCGAGCATTTCGGACGCGTCCTGATCGAGACCGGTATAAGGTTCGTCGAACAACATCACTTCCGGGTCATGCAGCACAGCACGGCCAATCGCGAGGCGTTGCTGCATGCCGCGCGAAAAAGTGCGGACAAGGTCTTTGCGGCGATCTTCCAGCCCGACCATTTCAAGTACTTCGGTAACCCGTGAACGGTAACTGGTAATTCCATACATGCGCGCATAGAAAAGCAGATTTTCTTCCGCTGTCAGTTCCGGATACAGCAACGGCAGATGAGATACCACGCCCAATTTCGCGCGAACCTGCGCGGCTTCATCAGGAAGTTTGTGGCCGGCAATATTCACGATTCCCATGGATGGGCGTGACAGGCACGCCAGGATGCGCAGGAAGGTGGTCTTGCCCGCGCCGTTCGGCCCGAGCAGCGCCACAAATTCGCCAGGCTGGACTTTAAAGTCCACACCGCGCAGGATGGGTTTCAACCCAAAACGTTTGACAAGTTTTTTTACTTCGATCATATCTGTTTACAATGATTCCACGAAAGGTCCGCAGTATTACATAATCACAACGAAGTGACAATGCAGGTTTGCTAAGATTTTCTCTTCAATGTATTCTTGAGTTCGCTGCGTCTTGCCTTGTAGGCTTCATCGGATAGCTTGCCTGCGCGGTGCAGGTCATCCAGTGCGATGATCGAATCCATGATGGACTCGGGGTCGTTGAGTTCGCTCCCTGCGCCATCATTTTCCCTGGCACGCTTGCGGTCGCGCAAGTACATCCACGTGCCGGCCAGGATGAGCAGGATCCCAAATGTGCCCACGCCGATCAACAGAGTTTGATTCTGGAAAATATTGGGGGCGACTGCCGTATTCCCGGGCTTTCCGGAAAGCGTGAATGAAATGCTTTCATTCGCTCCCATGCCGCTGGATGTGTACATGTTAAAAGTGCCACCCTGGAATTCATGCGGCCCATTATCGGTAAGTGTTTCACCCTTGGCGGTCACTCCCTCCGGCAGGAGCAGCATCACTTCTGAGATCGGCAGGACCGCCGGCTGGTTAATTTCGATCTCATCCATTTTAGGCAGCGACGCGAAGGCAATCAGGCCATAGGATGTTTCACTGGGCGGCATGGCAAAGCCATCCACCAATGGAACGAAGGGCGCGCTGTCTGGTGAGGCTTCATAACCAATGCTTGCCGTGTTGTTGGGCATTTCAATGAAGGGAACCTTCTGTGTCTCATCGAGTTTTACAATGACCGTTTTCTCGCTGGTGTTCGTGATCGAATACACTGCAAGGATCTGCACATTCTCTTCATTCGCAAAGTCGAAGTACATTTGCAACGTGTCGATGCGTAAGAGGGCATAATCATCCGTCCCCGCATGGACTGTGATCGGTGCAAGATCCACCCTGGTCATGCCCGCTTCGACGACTGTGTATTCAGATTGATAGGTAATGCCGTCCAGACTGACTTCGGCAAGATAAAGCCGGTTTTGGGGGAGCTCGATGTTTTCAAACAGATACGCCCCATCCGAATTGACGGTTCCTTCAAAGAACACGGTTTGTTGTGGGCCGGCATTCGGGTCACTGCCGTGTTCCAAACCGCGCAATATGACTTTAAGATCGGGTGGCAGTGGAGCACCAGTTTGATTGTCGATCGAGCCGCTCACGCTGCCGGTGGTTGTTGCCGCAGGTGGTATTTCCGGCTGCGCGGTGCCATCAAAAGAGGTTAATGTCTCAGTGGCAGGAGCAGGTACAGGCGTGGTGAGAGCCGCAAATGTCAGCGTGCGCAGATAGGCCGCTACTGCAAAGGCTTCGTCGTCTGTAAATGCGCCTCCAAAAGCAGGGATATCCCCTGCGCCATTCCTGATAATGCGAACAAGGTCGTTCGCGGAGAGGGCCGCCATCATTTTCTGGTCGCTGAATTTTTCACTGCAGTCTGAACAGCTGCCTTCAAAAAGATCCCTGCCAGTTTCAATTTGTTCCGGCGTGGTGTGAAGCGTAAGCGCATACGAAACCACATCCCAGCGTTGCTGGTCGCTCAGGCTTGTAAATGGGGGCATGAAGCGATCGAGATTGCCTTGTGAAACTACAGTGAACCAGGCTGCGGGCGAGGCTTTATGCGCGGTTTCAGGTAATGCGAATGCGGGGACCGAGACGGGCAATTGCTTGCCCTGTTCGCCATCTCCGAAACCGGCATCGCCATGACAGGCCGCGCATTTTTCAACATAGATGGCCGCACCGTTCGCGATATGCGGTGCGCTGGCAGGGAACAACGGGCCCAGTGTAGGCATGGGGGTGGGTGCCACATAATCCGGCGGCGGCGTGACATCCGCCGCGAGCGTGAAGTTACACGCGCTGAGGAGCAACGCGAGGCCTGCGGTAAAAATTGCACGATGTAATTTCATGATTTCCTCGGTCGAGACATTTAGAGTCTATCCGAAAACTCAAGATAATCTACCACTAAGGCACACCGTCCGTGCCGCGAGCAGCGCCACAGCGGTGCGA
>CAZJYB010000181.1:0-8505 GCA_964549865.1 uncultured Anaerolineaceae bacterium | reverse complement strand
ATGCTGCGGCAGGTCGCGCGAGGTCAAAGCCATTGAGCCCTTCACGCCTTCCTTCAAATTAACGATCTGTGTACGGCGCTTATCGGCATAGGCGGCCTTTACTTTCATCAATTCGTCCGCGACCACACCGCGCATCAGCTTCGGAGATTTCAATAACGTGGTCAGTTCCTTGATGATCCCGGCCACTTCCTTATATTCGGTCTCGATCTTCTTGCGTTCCAGCGCGGCCAACCTGCGTAATTGCATATCCAGGATGGCAGTTGCCTGCAACTCCGTCAGCTTGTAGCGCTTCATCAGTTTCGCCCGGGCAGTCTCAACGTCCGCGGCGGCGCGGATGATGCCGATCAATTCATCCAGATTTTTCAGGGCGATCAAATATCCATCAAGGATATGCGCGCGCGCTTTGGCCTTAGCCAGGTCGAATTCAGCGCGTCTCTTGACGACCGTCAGCCTGTGCTCCACATAGACGCGCAGTGCCTGCTTGAGAGTCAGCGTGCGCGGCTCGTTGTCCACAAGCGCCAGCAGGTTAATGCTGAAGGTGGTCTGCATGGGTGTGCGTTTGTACAGGTCGCGCAAAACAATTTCAGGGTTGGCGTTCTTCGTCATCTCGAGGACAATGCGCATGCCCTGGCGGTCGGATTCATCCCGCAGGTCAGACAGTCCCTCAAGATGTCCATCGCGCGCCAACTCGGCAATGCGCTCGATCAGGCTGGACTTGTTGACCATGTACGGCAATTCGGACACGATGATGCGGCTCTTGCCGCGTTCCATCTCCTCGACGTGGGCCCTGGCCTGCACAGTGACGCGTCCGCGCCCCGAACCATACGCAGACTCGATCCCCTCTGCGCCTTTTTCCTCAATGATGAGGCCGCCTGTTGGGAAATCTGGACCCTTCACAAATTTCATCAATTGTTCAACATCAATATCGTCGAGCTTATCCCAACGGTCGAGCATGTACACGATCGCATCGACGATCTCACCGAGATTATGCGGCGGGATCGAAGTTGCCATACCCACGGCGATTCCCGTCGCGCCGTTCACTAAAAGATTTGGCATCGCGGCCGGGAGCACAGTGGGTTCTTCCAATGTATCGTCGAAGTTCGCCTTGAAATCGACCGTATCCTTGTTGATGTCAGTCAACATTTCCATGGCGGGGTTGGCAAGGCGCGCCTCGGTATAACGCATGGCTGCAGGCGGGTCGCCGTCCACGGAACCGAAGTTACCCTGACCGTCCACAAGCATGGTGCGCATGGAGAAATCCTGCGCAAGGCGTGCCATCGCTTCATACACGGATGAATCGCCATGCGGGTGATATTTACCCAGCACTTCGCCCACGATACGAGCGGACTTCTTATAGGTTGAGTCCGCGCGAATGCCCATGTCGTACATCGCGTACAAAATACGACGCTGCACTGGCTTCATGCCATCGCGCGCATCGGGTAACGCACGCGAGACGATCACACTCATGGCGTAATCGAGATACGCCTGCTGCATTTCAGTGTCGATATCTATTTTTCTTATTAAACCAAGTTCCATAAAAGCTCCAATACCCCTCACCCCTTCGCCCCTCTCCCATTTTGGGAGAGGGGTTGGGGTGAGGGAGTGCTGTGAATATATGTTCTATTGCGGGCCTATCTTACGGGGAAAGGGAAAAGGCGTCAAGGTGGATGGATTATTGTTTATAATCATGCAAAGGTGCAACATGGATGAAACAACCACATTGATCGTTACCACAAGCATCACGGTCGCCCTGGCGCTGATCGGCTACCTGGCGACCTATATCAATAACCTGATCCTGGCGCGCAGAAAGGAAAAGCTCGAGAGGATCAACCGCCAGTTAAGCGAATTATATGGGCCGATGTTCGGGATCACACACGCATCAGAGACTGCCTGGAAAGAGTTCAAGAAAAAATACCGGTTTGGCCCCGAATTTTTTGATCACAAAAAGAGGTTATCTTCAAAGGAATTCCTGGCCTTCAGGCTGTGGATGACGACCGTTTTCATGCCGATGAACAAACACCTGTTCGACTTGATCCTCTCAAAGGCCGACCTGTTGATCGAAACGGAGATGCCGGAAAGTATGTTGCAGTTCTGCGCACACATTGCCGCCTACGAAGCCGTGCTGGAGAGATGGAAGAAAGAGGATTTCTCCGAGATCCAATCGGTGATCCATTACCCGGGGAAGATCAACGAGTATGCAAGGAAATCCTTTGTGCACCTGAAAGCGGAACAAGATAGACTGCTTGGGAAAAGCAAATTCTTATGGTTTTAATTCACTTGAAGATCGAGGAGCCCGATGAAATTTAACACTGCAAAGGAAGTATGGATCGCGCGTGCGATCGGCTGGCTGGTTGCACTTGGCCTTTCCTGCGGCATCATTTTCGCCACCACATTCATGCTTGGGCCAAGCCTGTTCGCGATCCCGAAATTGGACGGGAAGATCGCGGTCGCGCTGTATTGCCCGGGCGCCGAACGCACCTCGCTTGAGGAAGGCGCTTCCACGCAAACCACATCCGACCCAAGCGGCACGTATGGTCACACGGTGGAAGTCACCTGCTATTTTGAAGATGGAAGTACGAAGATCATCCGCAACGAACAGTATGCATTGGCTGCCATCGGCGGCATGTTCGGCATTGGCGGGCTGATCGGGGTTGTCGTCTCCATCCCGATCCTGCTTTTGCCGTTGTTATTGATCAGAAAAAAGAAGGCTTGATCTTTTATGATTAAAATCACATCATTGCGAGCCGCATTTTCCTGGAGCAAATACAAGGATAGGCCTGGCGAAGCAATCCCAAAAATTGCCAACTTCATCAGCAGTGCAGGAGATTGCTTCGTCGGGAAGAGCATCCTCCTCGCAATGACATAATTTTTCAAGGAGGATATCATGGCTTCTTCAATTGACGACCTGGTCTCAATGGGCGACGTCGAATCGCTCTACGAGGTCATGGCCGATGACGACGATTGGATGACACAACTCGACGCGGCCGAAGGGCTTGTCAAACTGCGCGATAAACGCGGGCTCGAATTCCTGCTGAGCGCCGAACACAGTGAAGACCGCCAGATCCGCGAAGTTGTAAAAGAGATCCTGAGTTCCCCCGAGATCGAAAGAAAAATGGACGACATCAAGGCGGAGGGCGAGCAGCAGCGCGCCAAAAAGATCGAGATCGCCCGGAAGCGCCTCAGTAAAAGCAAAAAGGTCTTTTCGTACAAGATGGTCTACATACCCTCTGCAGATCTGATGAACGAAGATCCGCTCAGCGAGGGGTTTGTTGTCCCTGCGCTGAACGAGTTCGGCTTCGAAGGCTGGGAGGTGGTGAACATGATCCCTCGCCGCAGGCAGGTGCTCGCCAGCGCAGTGGACGATCACTTCACGGGTGCTTATTTCCTGCTCAAACGCGAGGTCGCCGGGGATGAATCCGCTGAGTTAAGATAATGCACGTTTATTAAATACAAAACGGACAGGTTTTGAACCTGTCCGTTTTTATTATGGGACAAATTCGATTTTCTTCTTACTACTGCACAAACCAGTTCGACCCGGATTCGAACATGCGCGTACGGTCAATTCAACCTCGTGCCCGCTTAGAGCATGCGCAAAAGACGGCGAACTTACCACCACCGAATTTTGCGGGGTTAATACGTCTGTGATGGTGGAGTCGGAACAACCATCTACATTCTTGAAGCCATCCGCCAGTATCGTGGCGCTGGTATGCGTATCCGAATCGAAAAGCGTCATCTCGATGGACTTTAAGTTAACTTCGCCAATATTGGTCAACTTGAATTCCACCCACCATTCGCCCGAGCATGAGTCCAGTCCAAGGTATGTGACCTGAATGCGGGCGCCCGATGTGGAACCGCCAGAGCCTCCCGAACTTGCAGAACTGGGGCTTGCCGCCGGCGTAAACGTCATCGTGGGTGTGGGCGGCGGCGTGTAAACGGGGACGGCAGCCATGTTCCCGATGATGGTTGCATACTGCCCCCAGACCCAGCAGAAATTACCGGGAGAAGCGGGGTCGGGAATGTACCAATACTTGCCGGTGGGGTCAACTGCAAGGACTTGAGCCGTCTGACCTACAAGCAATGCGCTCTGATAACCATAGATCTTTCCCGGGCCGTTCCGGCAATTTGTCGAAATCGATACGCTGATCAGTGGGGCTTCCGATGTGGGCGTAAAAATCGATCCAGCTGTCGGCGACAGCGTTGGCGTAAACGAGGGCGTGAAGGTGGGGCTTGGCGTCAAAATATCGAAAGCGGAAGTTGGGCTTGATGCTTGCATGGATTGCGTGACCGCTGCGGCTGCAGTCTGTGCGATGGCCGTATTAAGTTGATTAATATCTGGCGCAGGAGGCAGGGCCGTGGGCGGGGCCGCACAAGCCACCAAGAGGATGATAAGTGTAAAAAAAGGAATTTGTTTTGAGTGTGCCATGCTTCCTCCTGACCCAGGTGTGATCATCAACCCGATTTGTCATGGATGATAAGCCTTCAAAGTTTGTTCCAGGATCAAGTTGCCTCTCGAGAGAATTTGATCCTGCAGGTTGATTTTATACCCTTTTTGTGCAAGCGGCCCTGCAGAGGCTACAAACCACCGCCTGCCCCCGTGGGGATGTTTCCGCGCCTCAGCCGTCCCGGCGGCTTTTACCTGGTGCCTTATTGATTGCTACTGATTATAATGATTGAAACAAAGGAGGCCGCATGCAATTGAACATTGAAAAGGACCTGCTCAAATCCTTATTGGTCATGACGGATGTGATCGAAGCGCGCGATACGTACACAGGCGGTCACGTCTGGCGCGTCTCGCAACTGGCAAAATTGCTTGCACTCGAACTGGGCCTCTCCCAGAACGAGGCCATCCATGCAAGCATAGGCGGGTATTTGCACGACCTCGGAAAGATCGGCATCCCAGACGTTATTTTGCGCAAACCGGATAAACTTACCGAGGCGGAATTCGAGACCATCAAAATCCACCCATTGATCGGCGCGAATCTTTTGAACGAACACCCGCTTGGGAACCTTGTGCTCGATGTGGTATTTCATCATCACGAACGACTCGATGGCAAAGGGTATCCGCATGGGCTGGATGGAGATCATCTTTCGCTGGCCGCGCAGATCATCGGGCTCACCGATGCGTTCGACGCGCTGACAAGTTCGCGGCCTTATCGCAAGGGAACGAAGATCGACGATGCCCTTTCCATTTTGATGAAGGACAGCGGTTCACACTTCGACCCGAAACTGCTCGCGGCGTTACAGGCATTGAGCCGCGGCCCGCACCTGATCCATATCGTCGGCCACAGCGATGAGGGCATTCCAGTGATCGACTGCCCGGCCTGCGGCGCGATCTTTGCGATCGCGCGACGCGTGCGCGACGGGGATAATGCCTTCTGCCGCACTTGCACGGGCAAAATGGTGATGCATAAAAAGGGAAACCTGCTCGAACCCGAGTTCAGCGGCACCAGTGGCGCCCCACGCGACCTGCAGCCCGAACCGAACATGGATGTGATCACGGATTTCATGAAGAAGATCCCGAACTCACTGGACGTATGACAAACAAAAAGAGGCAGCCTTGCGGCTGCCTCTTTTTATATTTCGTCTATGATCGTGACATCTTCGGTGAGGTCGGGAGCCGCCGCGATCATGGTCCTGCCTTCCAACTCCGCGAAACGGCCCGGGACGAAACCCGTTCCTGCAGGGATGAGCTTGCCGATGATCACATTCTCTTTCAAGCCGAAGAGCGGATCGGTGGTTGAACCGATGGCCGCACTGGCCAGCACCTTGATGGTGTGCTGGAACGACGAGGCCGAGAGGAATGAATCGGTGCTGAGCGAGGCCTTCGTGACACCGAGCAATATTTCGCTGAAGCGTGCAGGTTGTTTGCCGTCCGCCAGCAACTGCTCGTTGATCTTGCGGATCGCAAGACGATCCACCGCGTCGCCGGGCAGATATTTGGTATCGCCGGGGCGTGTGACCTGCACCTTGCTGATCATTTTACGAATGATCACTTCAAAATGCTTGTCATGAATATTCTGACCCTGGGAGCGATAGACCTTCTGCACCTCGGTCATCAAATACATCTGGCAGGCTTCGCGTCCCTGTATTTTTAGCACGCGATGCGGGTTAAGCGAACCTTCGGTGAGGGGCTGGCCGGGTTCCACGTGCGCGCCATCCTTGACCAGCAGGCGGGAGGTATTGGGGATCTCTTCAATGATCTCCTCGCGCTGTTCGTAGGAAACAATGACCTTGCGGTCCTTCTTTTCCACGGCGATACGCCCGCTATGCTGGGCAGTGATCGTGGCCTTCTCCTTGTTCGCAAGTACCTCGCCGGCCTGTACGTCCGATTCGTCCTTGACAACGAACTTCCAATCTTCCGGAATGGCATATTCGTCGTGGATCATCTCGGCGTGTTCAATGCGGATCTCACGCATATCTGCATATTTTTCGGATTGAGATATACGTACCACGCCTTCGATCTCGGCGACAACTGCCTCGCCTTTCGGTTGCTTGCGCGCCTCGAAGAGTTCTTCCACGCGAGGCAAACCGGTTGTGATGTCTGCACTGGTTGCGGCCACACCGCCGGTATGGAATGTACGAAGCGTAAGTTGTGTACCGGGCTCGCCGATCGATTGCGCGGCCACGATGCCAACCGCAGAGCCGAGGCCCACCATTTCGCCGCGGCCCAGGTCGATGCCATAACACCTTGCACAGATCCCGTGATTCAACTCACAGGTATACGGCGAACGGACTTTAACTTCTGAAAGACCGGCGCCCCCGATCTTGCGCGCCAATTCATGTGTGATCACGTCGTTATATTCGGCAATGACTTCACCCGTTTTGGGATCGATCACCCGATCCGCACTGAGGCGGCTGTAGATGCGATTAGCCAGCGTTTGACCCGCAACATCGTCCGCCTTGCGGATCACGATGCCATCATGTGTGCCGCAGTCGAGTTCATTGATAATGATATCTTGCGCGATATCCACGAGACGGCGGGTCAGGTAACCGGCGTCTGCAGTACGCAGGGCCGTATCGGCAAGACCCTTGCGCGCACCGTGTGTTGAGATGAAGTATTCCTGCGCAGTGAGCCCTTCACGGAAATTGGAACGGATCGGCATTGGAATGATACGCCCGGACGGGTCTGCCATGAGACCGCGCATACCGGCCAACTGTGAAATGGTCGAGAAACCACCTTTGGTAGCGCCGGAGGTCGCCATCGTGGAGAGGTTGCCATCGGGATCCATGTGTTTCCTTACGGCATCGCCCACTTTTTCAGTGGTATCCTGCCAGATCTGGATCTCGCGTTCGTTCTTTTCCTGTTCGGTGAGCAAGCCGCGGCGGAAATCACGCAAGACCACTTCCACCTGTTTGAGCGCTTCGTCAATGATGCCCTTGCGTTCCGGTGGAATGGAAATATCCGCCACCGCGAGCGTGGTACCGGATTTCATTGCGTATTCAAAACCGATGGTCTTGATCGAGTCGGCAACGTCGGTGGTCACTTCCTGGCCGCACAGTTCGTACACCTCAGCGATCAGATCTTTCACGCCGCCTTTATCGAGTTTTTCGTTCACGAACATCACTTCTTCGGGCAGCACACGATTGAACAGCACGCGGCCAACGGTAGTCTCAATGATACGTACTTCGGGCTCGGGCAGGCGATCGCCCTTGTCGTCGTACCACGTCTTTGTTTGCAGTTTGATCTCAGAGTGTATATCCACCTGGTCGAGGGCATAGGCGAGTTCAACTTCGTCGATATCTGCGAAGGCGCGTCCGTCACCGCGATGCACGGCTTTCTGTGCCATCGTCAGATAATACACGCCCAGCACCATATCCTTGGATGGCGAGATGATCGGTTCACCGTCTGCAGGCTTGAGCAGATTCTTGGAAGCAAGCATGAGGTCGCGCGCTTCTTTTACCGCCTTTTGTGAAAGCGGAACATGCACGGCCATCTGGTCGCCATCGAAATCCGCATTGAAAGCGGTGGTGACGAGCGGATGTAATTGAATGGCAGAGCCTTCAATGAGGATGGGCTCGAAGGCCTGGATACCCAGACGATGCAAGGTGGGCGCACGATTTAATAACACAGGTCGCTCACCGATCACGCCTTCGAGTGCCTCCCAGACCTCAGGTCTGTTGCGCTCGATCAAGCGACGCGCACCTTTGACGTTCGCGGCATACCCGTTCAATACGAGTCGCGCGATCACGAAGGGACGATATAACTCAAGTGCCATGCTCTTGGGCAGGCCGCATTGATTCAATTTCAACTGAGGACCGACCACGATCACGGAACGGCCGGAATAATCCACGCGCTTGCCGAGCAGGTTGCGGCGGAAACGTCCCTTCTTGCCTTTGAGCATATCGCTCAGGGATTTAAGTTCGCGGCGGCCGCGGCGTGAAAGCGCCTTGCCGCGCTGTGAATTGTCAATGAGACTATCCACGGCTTCCTGCAGCATGCGCTTCTCGTTGCGGATGATGACTTCCGGCGCGCCGAGCTCGAGCAAATTCTTCAAGCGGTTGTTA
>CAZJYB010000180.1:0-8507 GCA_964549865.1 uncultured Anaerolineaceae bacterium | reverse complement strand
TGAGGCTTACGTCGGTGGGATGATCGCTTACGTCAAAGACGGCGACATGATCACGATCGATGTGGATCAGCGCGAACTGCGCGTGGACATCCCCAAAGCTGAACTGACCAAACGCAAGAAGGGCTGGCAGGCCCCCGAACCGCGTTACAAAAGAGGTGTGATGGCGAAGTATGCCCGTGGTGTATCGACCGCATCCGAAGGCGCGATCACGAGTTAATAATTAGTCAGCCACTGAGACGCAGAGACACTGAGAAGAACAAAGGAATTTCTCTGAGCTCTCCGTGGCTCTGTGGCAAAAGTGTGAGGAGAACTTATGAAAAAAACTGGTGCAGAAATTTTATGGGAATGTTTGATCCGCGAGGGTGTGGACGTTGTGTTTGGCTACCCCGGCGGCGCGAACATGCCGATCTACGACGCAATGTTGAGTTATCCCGTCCATCATGTGTTGGTGAGGCATGAACAAGGTGCCGCACACATGGCGGACGGATATGCGCGTGCTTCCGGGAAAGTCGGTGTGGCCATGGCCACCTCCGGGCCCGGTGCAACGAATCTTGTGACCGGGATTTGTACTGCGATGATGGATTCGGTCCCGGTTGTGTTTCTCACCGGGCAGGTCGCGGCGCATTTGATCGGTGGTGACGCCTTTCAGGAAACAGATGTGACGGGGATCACCCTGCCGATCACAAAACATAATTATCTTGTGACGCGCGCCGATGAAATTGCAGAAGTGGTTCGTGAGGCGTTCTATATTGCACGCAGTGGACGCCCGGGGCCGGTGTTGATCGACATTTGTAAAAATGCCCAGGTTGAAAAAACAGAATTCATTTATCCGGAAGAAGTGAAATTGGTAGGGTATCAGCCCGTTTCACATGCGCCAAAGGATTTGCTGGATGAAGCCGTAAAGTTAATTGAAAAGGCACAGAAGCCTATCATCTTATGCGGGCACGGGGTGTTGATGTCCAAGGCGGAAGAAATTTTGATGAATTTTGCGGTCAAGACGAACACGCCCGTGGCAAGTACGTTACTCGGGCTCGGCGCGTTTCCTGCGTCGCATGAGTTAAGTCTGGGCATGATGGGCATGCATGGGGAAGTGCATACCAACCTGGCGATCCAAAATTCCGACCTTATCCTTGCTTTTGGCATGCGTTTCGATGACCGCGTGACCGGCACGTTGAAGACTTATGCGCCGCGTGCCAAGAAGATCCATATTGAAATCGACCCTTCAGAAGTCCACAAGAATGTTTTTGCCGATGTCGCATTGGTCGGCGATCTGAAAACTGTGTTGACCGACCTTGTCCCACTGGTGGATGAATACGATCATGAGGCCTGGTTCAACGAGATCAACGCCTGGAAGACTGAAGCCGATGCACGCAGCATCATGAACTGGCCGGACGATGGCAAGTTGTATGTGGCGCATTTGATCGCGGATATCTGGAAGGCAACGGGTGGCGGCGCGATCGTCTCCACGGATGTGGGTCAGCACCAGATGTGGGCCGCGCAATATTACGCGCTCGACAAACCGAATCGCTGGCTGACGTCCGGCGGCGCGGGGACGATGGGGTTTGGCTTGCCCGCCGCGATCGGCGCGTGGTTCGCGGCGAAAGACCAGGAAATATGGGCCGTGGCAGGTGATGGTGGTTTTCAGATGACCGCCGCCGAATTGACCACTGCTGTTCAGGAAGGCGCGAACGTGAAGGTCGCCATCATGAACAACAACTTCCTCGGCATGGTGCGTCAGTGGCAGGAATTCTTCTTTGAGAAGCGCTACTCTGCCGTGAACATGCTCACGCCGGATTTTGTGAAACTTGCAGATGCACACGGCGTCCCTGCCCGGCTGGTGACCAAACGCGAAGAAGTGAATGAAGCCATTGAATGGGCGCGCAAGACGAAAGGCCCGGTTGTGCTTGAGTTCCGCGTTGAACAGGAAGAAGCGGTATATCCGATGGTGCCATCCGGTGCCGGGCTCGACCAGATGATCCAACGTCCTGAACGCGTGACTGAGTAAAGGAGAAACAATGCAACACACATTCATCGCATTAGTTGAAAACAAACCCGGCGTGTTGAACCGCGTGGCCTCGCTGTTCCGCCGCCGCAACTTCAACATTGAGTCTCTGGCGGTTGGGCGGACGCAGGATCCTGAGGTCTCGCGCATGACCGTTGTGGTCGATTGCCCGAATGGTGACAACGACGCGCATCGTATCGAGGCCAATTTGTATAAATTGGTCAATGTGATCGACGTGCAGGACGTCACGCATCAGCCCTCGGTGACCCGCGACCTGGCACTGATCAAGATCAAGGTCGGCCCCGAGCGCCGCGCCGAGGTCAATGGCCTCGCCGAGATCTTCCGCGCCCGCATCGTGGACGTGGCTTTCGACTCCCTCATCGTTGAGATCACCGGCACAGAAGATAAGATCGAAGGCATGATCGAATTGCTGCGTCCGATCGGGATCGTGGAAATGGTGCGCACAGGCCAGGTTGCAATGACGCGCGGCGTCACTGATGGCGTGCGACGCGTCTCTGGCGTGAACGGCAATCGGCTTGAGGATATGTCTGAAATGGCAGAGATGGCGCCGTAACAACCATGTCGTTGCGAGGGCGTTCGTCCTGCCGTCTCGCACTGGCGTGCCGCCGTGCTACGCGGCACGAACGGTGAGCGGAGCCGCGATAGCGGCGAAGTCGAAGGACAGCCCGAAGCAATCTCATGATGACCAACAGCTTTTCATTGCAGGTGCGAGGAGATTGCTTCGCTGCGCTCGCAATGACATTATCAATCAGGAGAATCGAAATCATGGCAAAGATCAATTTTGGCGGTACGGAAGAGGAAGTGGTAACACGCGACGAGTTCCCGCTCGAGAAGGCGCGCGAAGTGCTTAAGAACGAAGTCGTCGCGGTGCTTGGTTACGGTGTGCAGGGTCCCGCGCAGGCGATGAATATGCGCGATAACGGCATTAATGTAATTATTGGCCAGCGAGAAGGAACGCCGAACTGGGACAAGGCTATTGCAGATGGCTGGGTGCCCGGCAAGACTTTATTCAATGTTGAAGAAGCCGCGGAAAAAGGAACTGTCGTTCAGTACCTGCTTTCAGATGCCGGACAGCGTTCCCAATGGCCCAGCATTATCGAACGCCTCAATGAAGGGGACATGCTGTATTTCTCGCATGGCTTCTCCATCACATTCAAGGATGATACTGGCGTGATCCCACCGCCTCACGTGGACGTGGCACTCGTCGCGCCGAAAGGATCGGGCCGCAGTGTGCGTACGAATTTCCTCGATGGGTCTGGTATCAATGCAAGTTTCGCAGTCCATCAGGATTCCACGGGGCGTGCAAAGGAACGTACGATCGCCTTGGGCATTGCCGTGGGCGCGGGATATTTGTTCCCGACCACATTTGAAAAAGAAGTGTATTCCGATCTTACAGGCGAACGCGGTGTTCTCATGGGTGCGCTTGCGGGCGTGATGGAAGCACAATACACCGAGCTTCGCAAGCATGGGCATTCTCCCTCTGAAGCCTTCAATGAAACCGTGGAAGAACTTACGCAATCATTGATCCGTCTTGTTGGCCAGAACGGCATGGACTGGATGTACGCGAATTGTTCGACCACCGCGCAACGCGGCGCACTGGATTGGAAGGATAAATTCCGCGACGCAGTTGCCCCTGTGTTCAAGGACTTGTATCAAAGCGTGGTGACCGGGAATGAAGCGCGCATCACGCTCGAGGCCAACAGCCGCCCGGATTATCGCAAACAACTGGATAAGGAACTCGCCGTGATCCGCGACTCTGAGATGTGGCAGGCCGGCGCCGCAGTCCGTTCATTACGACCCGAGAATTGGAAGCAATAATTTTCACTCGAGAGAGCTGAAGGAAGGAGCCCGAAATGACAAACTATGTCAAGATCTTCGATACAACATTACGCGATGGCGAGCAATCCCCCGGCGCGACGATGACCTCTGCTGAAAAACTGGAGGTGGCGCATAACCTTGCACGCCTCGGAGTGGATATCATCGAAGCGGGCTTCCCGGCTGCCTCTCCGGATGACCTGGAAGCCGTCCGCCGGATCGCTCTCGAAGTGGGCAACCAGCCGGACGGTCAGCCCGATGCGAGAGTCCCCATCATTGCTGGGTTGGCGCGTGCCAACAAGGTCGATATCGATAAGGCATGGGAAGCTGTGCAGGGTGCGCAGAGACCGCGTATCCATACGTTCCTCGCGACCTCCGCCATTCACATGAAGCACAAACTCAAAATGGATCCCGAGGAGGTGGTGCAACGGGTTTCTGAAATGGTGGCGTACGCAAAATCATTTTGTGAGGATGTGGAATTTTCTCCTGAAGATGCCGGGCGTTCTGACCCTGAATTTTTATATGTTGTCCTGGCCGAGGCCATCAAATCGGGCGCGACCACATTGAACATTCCGGATACGGTCGGGTACACAACGCCCGATGAATTTTATAAACTGATCGATGGCATCATCAAGAAGACCCCCGGCATGCACGATGGCATTACAGTTTCTGTACACTGCCATGACGACCTGGGCATGGCTACTGCCAACACGCTCGCAGGCATTCGTGCCGGGGCACGTCAGGCGGAAGTGACGATGAATGGGATCGGTGAACGGGCCGGCAACACCTCGCTGGAGGAAGTGGTCATGACGTTGAAAACACGCAAACCCATCTTCAACCTGGAGACCGGGATCGAAACTCAGCAGCTTTCGCGCATCAGTAAACTCGTCAGCAATTACACAGGCATTGTTGTGCAGCCGAATAAAGCGATTGTAGGTTCGAATGCATTCGCGCATGAGGCTGGTATTCATCAGGATGGCATGTTGAAGCATCAAACCACGTATGAAATTATGCGTCCTGAAGACGTGGGCGTGAGTCAAACCAACCTTGTGTTGGGAAAACATTCCGGCCGCCACGCCTTGCGAAATCGCCTGGCCGAAATGGGACACTCGCTCGATGAAGTTGAACTCGACAAGGCCTTCGCCCGATTCAAAGAGCTTGCCGATCGCAAGAAGATCATCACCGATCTGGATCTCGAAGCAGTCATCGCGGATGAGTTCTACCGTCCGCGCGACGTGTATTTATTGAACGGTTTGCAGGTTTCATGCGGCACAATGGGCATGCCCACGGCGTCCATTCGCCTGCGCGGGCCTGATGGTGTTGTCCACACCGTTGCCTCGATCGGAACAGGCCCTGTGGATGCAACCTACAAGGCCATTGATTCGATCGTCAAAATTCGATGCACATTGCTTGAATTTAATATTCACGCGGTCACCGAAGGTATCGATGCCCTCGGTGAGGTTACTGTTCGTATTCAGGCTGAGAACGGCCAGCATACAATGGACGCCCAAAATGAAGTGCAACATGCCCGCGTGTATGGTGGTCATGGGGCGGATTCAGATATCATCGTGGCCAGCGCGAAGGCCTATATCAACGCCTTGAACAAACTGATCATTGCGCAGACCGAAGGGACCGAAAAGGTCAAGAACGATTTCGGAGTGATGTTGGGATAAGAAAACGAGATTATAGAGCAGAGAACAGGGATCAGTCTCCGATCATCCTCTCCGCTTAGGAAAAATAGGAAAACATGCCAAAGACTTTATTTCAAAAAATCTGGGACTCGCACGTGGTTGCCGAACAACCCGAATCTCCCGCCGTGCTCTACATCGATCTGCACCTCGTGCACGAGGTCACCTCACCGCAGGCTTTCACCGGGCTGCGGCGGCGCGGGCTCAAAGTCCGTCGTCCGGATAAGACCCTCGCCACGATGGATCATTCCATCCCGACGACTCCCATTGAAGTCCCCATCGCGGATGCCATGGCCGCCGCGCAAATTAAACAAATGGAAATCAATGCAGCTGAATTTGGGATCACCTTGCACGGCATGACCAGCCCGCATCGCGGCATTGTGCATATCATTGGCCCGGAGCTGGGACGTACACAACCAGGCATGACCATTGTCTGTGGCGACAGTCACACAGCCACACACGGCGCGTTCGGCGCGCTGGCGTTCGGTATCGGCACCTCCGAAGTGGAACATGTGCTTGCCACCCAATGCCTGCTGCAAAAGAAACCGAATACGTATGAAGTACGCGTGAACGGGACTTTATCCAATGGCGTTTCGGCGAAGGATATCATCCTGGCATTGATCGCAAAGATCGGTGTGGGCGGGGGAACGGGCCATGTCTTCGAATATACCGGTGAAGCGATTCGCGGCCTGACCATGGAACAACGTATGACCATCTGCAACATGTCCATCGAAGGTGGCGCACGCGCCGGCATGATCGCGCCTGACGACATTACCTTCGAGTATCTTAACGGACGTGAATTCGCCCCCAAAGGTGCGGATTGGGACAAAGCTGTTGCAAAGTGGAGATCGTTGCCTTCGGACGAAGGCGCGACGTACGACAAATCCATCACGCTTAACGCCTCCGAACTTGAGCCAATGATCACCTACGGGACCAACCCGGGCATGGGCATGAGAATTACAGATCGAGTCCCGACTAGTGAATCGTTCACTGAACCTTCTCAAAAAGCCGCGTTCGAGAAGGCCCTTACTTACATGGGTCTGCAGCCGGGTCAATCCCTGCTCGGTAAAAAAGTGGATGTGGTCTTTATCGGCAGTTGTACCAACTCGCGCATTTCAGATCTGCGACTCGCTGCTGCAATGCTCAAGGGGCGCAAGGTCTCTGAAAATACACGCGTGATGGTCGTGCCTGGCTCGCAGGACGTGAAGAAACAGGCCGAACAGGAAGGTCTTGATAAGGTCTTCAAGGAAGCGGGCGCGGAGTGGCGTGAAGCAGGCTGCAGCATGTGTATCGCCATGAATGGCGACCAGCTCCAGCCCGGTCAATATGCCGTCTCCACCAGCAATCGCAACTTCGAGGGTCGTCAAGGTAAAGGTGGGCGTACATTTTTGGCCAGCCCCGTTACCGCAGCGGCAACTGCATTGAGTGGCGTGGTCACTGACCCGCGGACAATATTGAGTTGATCATGGTCACAGACGAAGTTTGGAAACTCCCCGCCATCGTCAATCGTTATCTCTCCTATCGCGCCGCCATTCCATTGGTGCAGGAACAGATCGGCGTGATGATGTCCATTCTCAAAACGAGAACACAACCGGTTGAAAACTTTTTAGATCTCGGCTGTGGCGATGGGATCCTCGGTGCTGCAATTCTTGGCGCTTACCCAAATAGCCGCGGCATACTGGCAGATTTCTCCGAGCCGATGCTCGAGCAGGCACGCGAGCAGCTTAAAGACCACGCCGCTCAACTCGTATTTGAGAATCTCGATTATGGCGACTCTGCCTGGGTGAACGCGATGCAGGCCCACGGTCCCTTCGACGCGATCGTTTCAGGGTATTCCATCCATCACCAGCCGGATGCGCGCAAACGTGCCATCTATGAGCAAATTTTTTCATTGCTCAAACCGGGTGGCTGGTTCATCAATATCGAGCATGTGGCATCGGCTTCGCAATTAAATGTTGACCTGTTCGAGAATCATTATGTTACTGCCCGTTATTTTATCGAGCAGGATAATGGCGGCACACGCACGTTTGAAGAGATCGCCGAAGAATATCGTAGTCGCCCTGATAAGGCGGCCAATATTTTGTCGTCCACCGAAACGCAATGCGAATGGCTGCGCGAGATCGGTTACGAGGAAGTGGATTGTTACTTCCGCATCTACGAACTTGCCATTTTCGGCGGGCGCCGCCCAATTTAACTTCGTCATTGCGAGGAGCCGCTGGTCGAGTAGCTCGAAGAGCATATCGAGACCAAGGCGATGAAGCAATCTCCTCGGCAATGATAAAAAGGAATTAACTTATGGCTCAATTCAAATCACTTACCTCCCGTGTCATGCCCCTTCCTGTCAACGATATTGACACGGATCAGATCATCCCTGCGCAATTCCTGAAGGTGACGGATAAGGACGGTCTCGCCGACGTGCTTTTCTATCACTGGCGCTTCAACGATGATAAATCTCCCAACAAGGATTTCATCCTCAACAAACCCGAATCAAAGGGTTGCCAGATCCTGTTGGCCGGCGATAACTTCGGCTGCGGCTCGAGCCGCGAACATGCACCGTGGGCGCTGACGGCTTATGGATTCCGCGCTGTCATCTCCACGTCTTTTGCAGATATTTTCCGCAGCAACGCATTGAAGAATGGGCTCATTCCGATCATTGTGGATGATGCCACGCACAAGATGCTGTTCGATTACATCGAGGAAGTGCCGAACGCCGAGCTCAGCGTCGACCTCGAATCGCAAACGCTTACTTTCCCGAACGGCACTGTGACCTTTCCCATCGATCCGTTCAATAAGACCTGTTTGCTGAATGGCGTGGACGAGCTTGGTTACATCATGGAGTTTGAGAAGGATATCGCGGCCTTTGAAGCCAGAGCTTAAACATGTCGTTGCGAGAAATCGCGTAGTGGCGGCGAAGCAATCCCCGACTTATAAGGAGATTGCTTCGGGCTTTGCCCTCGCAACGACATAAGGATACTTATGCA
>CAZJYB010000179.1:0-8532 GCA_964549865.1 uncultured Anaerolineaceae bacterium | reverse complement strand
CAGGCCAGGGGTCGTTTTGATTCGAGCCCGTATAGCGGGATCCCATGCTGTCGCATGAGCTCTTCCATGTCAAACCATGGTGCATAAGCGCGCTCAGCCAGGGCGTCCGCACGCTGGTTGACTTGATCATATAAGATCTTCAATCCAACGTTTGAAACACCGATATCATAAATATCGGGGAAGACGAAGGCAACCCTGGTCGCGACCTTCTCCCAATCCTTGGCGATGCTATTAAGTTCACCGCCCACATAGCGCCCGGGTTTCTGGACCTTTAAGAGGATACGGTCAAGCTTTGCTTCGATTTGTTGCGGGGTCAACATGGGCGGCATTATAACAAAGAACCCCTGTTTAAGTATTAAGGGTATGTCATAAGCTTCTTGCGCCGTCCTTCGCGAAGCATCCCAGTGGGACGGCGCAAAACTTAACATTGGAAAACGCCGCCGTACCCATAGGGCACTTAGGACGGCGGCTCGAGCTTGGAGATTAAAATATTAAGGGCGGGTGCTTAACGAAGCACCCGCCCAAAACATGAACTAATTATTATTCTACGCCGTTGTTGTCTTGCGTGCCTGCCAGAGGTCACGTCCCCAGATCCATAACGCACCCAGGCCGAGAAGGGCAATGATGATCCAGAAGAGCCAACCCACAAATGGGATAGCGATCAGGAGAGACACAATCAATACGCCCAACAGGAGCGGCCAAATCTTATGTTCGGCCAGGGCAGGATTAAAGCGGCCGAGGATCAACTTGCCAGTTAACAATGCAACGATGATCTTGGTAAGGAACATGATGACCAGGACGAAGCCCAGGATCAGTTCGCCGAAGGCAAACAGGCTTACCCAGACAATCGTGCCACTAATGCGGTCGAGTGTGAGCAGGCCGAATATCGCGCCACCTATGAACATGATCACCACAATGAGCAAAAGCACGAATAGGAAGGCTGCGCATGCCACAATTCCCCAACCCAAGCTTGCGGCAGGTTTGGCCTGAAGTTTATCCATCACATTCTTCATAAAGGAAGGAAGCAGCCAGCCAAGCAGGAGGCCGAACAAAACGAGTGTGACGACGGTGCGGAGCAGGTCCAACGTCCATTTTAAGGCGATCTGCGCCGGAGTAGGCTCGGCACGCGCCTGTTCAGGGTCCACAGTAGGTTCGTTGCGTGTAATCTTTCCCGCAACTACGCCTGCGGGAATTGTAATATCGTTGGATTGTGAATATTCCAAATTGCCGTTGATCTTCGCATCTTCAGAAATGGTGAAACCGGGAGGAACGGCAGGCATCGAAACACCCGTCTGAGGCATGAACATGGAGGGGGGCGGGCCGCCTGCGCCTTCTCCTTCGCCGACATCGGCAAATACATCGCCACCGAATTCGCCGCGTAATTCAAGCGAACCCGTGCCGAGCATGGCGTCACCTGTAACGTTACCTGCGAGCAAAGCCTGCCCACCCGCGAACACGATTTCGCCTTCCACTGCGCTTCCGTCCCTTGTTTCAAGGCCTGCGCCGGCAGAGACAAGATCGCTGCCTACAACCGCGTCTGTGCCAAGTTGCAGGATCGAGCCAGCGATGCGGGCGTCATCTGTAACTGTGCCATTGATGACCACGGTTTGCCCCGCTGCGATCAGGTCACCTTCAACGGTTCCGTTAATGGTGATGGACTGGGCAAAGACGATCAGGTCTCCCTTGACCGTGCCTTCCAGGACAAAGGTTTCTGCGCCTACATATAGATCGTCTTCGACGACCTCATCTGCTTCAATGACAACATTGTCGCCTCCACGGCCGTCGAAGGCCAGCGCTGGCGTGGTAAAGGTCAACATGAGAAGAGCGAGCAGGGAAAGAACAGAAAGAAATTTATGAATTGTTTTCATGGGGTCTCCTTTGAAAAAACCAACTGAAGGGATATACGGCTTTTCCGACGGGAGGTTGCAATTTAATCCTTATTAACTTTTTTTGGCGCCAGGTGGCTTTGCTCTAAATCGGCGGGTAATTCCCTCTCTGAGCAATGCATAGGCATCGGTATGACCGGCTTCCTTTGCAAAGTCCACGGGCAGTTTTCCGTTCTGGGTCTTGATGTGCAGATCTGCACCGTTGAAGAGCAACGCGCGGATCATTTGTATATCCCCGTTTTGTGCCGCAGCGTGGAGCGGTGTATAGCCGCCCTGCTCACGTACATTCGGGTCTGCCCCATGATTGAGCAGGAGCATCACGATCTTGACGTGCCCGGCAGCTGCCGCTGATTGGATCGGCGCGGCGCTTAACTGGTTAAGTGAATGGGAATTGATGGCTGCCCCTGTATTGATGAGGTATTCCGCAGTTTCATAATGACCGAAGAAGCAAGCCAGGCCCAGCAGTTGAAATCCATCCGCTGCGTAGGCATTCACGAGTTTTGGATCGCGCGCAAGCTGGCGGACGATCTGGCCGGTTTTCCCCGTTGCCGCGGCCTCGAAGATGGTGAGGTTGACGGTTTTTTCAGCAAGGAAATCCGCGATGGCAGGTTGCTGATGATACGCCGCGACGAGCACTGGGCTGAGACCATCCTCTGTTTCGTGGATCAGGCTCGAGTTTAAGGAAAGCAGGCGCTGCACTTCATCCAAATTCCCATCCTTGATCACGCCAAAAAATTCCCGGCTCATTTGATCACCGGCCTTCCGTTCTTATAAAAGAGTTTGTCGTCGACAACGATCTCGCTTTTGGACATGTCGCAGAGCATATCCCAATGCAGACCGGATTTGTTCCCGCCGCCCGCTTCCTCAAAGCCGAGGCCGAGCGCCAGGTGAATGGTGCCGCCCAGTTTTTCATCGAAGAGCATGTTCTTCGTGAATTTTTTGATGTTGTAATTTGTGCCGATGCCCCATTCGCCGAGGACGCGCGCACCCTTGTCTGTATTGAGTTGGGCAGTAAGCAGCGCCTGATTGCTTTTCGCCTTTTCCTTTACCACTTTGCCCTTTTCGAACCATAATTCAATATCTTCGATTTCCTGGCCGTCAAAGATGGCGGGATATTTGAATCGTACCCAGCCGTTGACGGAATTCTCCACCGGGCTGGTAAAGATCTCGCCATCCGGGAAGTTCTGGTCGCCGGCGCACGAGATGAACTTACGTCCTTTTATGGAAAGCGTCAGATCGATGTGCTCGCCTTTGAGCGAGACCTTTTTCCTGCCCTTGAGCCAGTTAATTAGTTTTCCCTGTTTCCTTGCTTCCGCCTTCCAAAGGGCAACGGGATCTTTGGCGTTCAGCATGCCTGCTTCATACACAAACTCGGTGTAATCGTTCAGGCTCATATCGGCTTCCTGGGCCATCGCTTCGGTGGGATATACCGTAACGCACCATTTCAATTGTTTGTTCTCGATGCGCTTGAGCATTTTTTGGAACAGCGGCGCGTTTGCCCTGCGCCAGTGTGCGATACGTTTCGGGTCGATCGCGGCCAGTTCGCGTGTATTGGTTTCCGCTTCCACCACCATGCGCGCATCGTAGGTTTCGATCATTAACTTGCGCACAGGCGAAAGGAACTCCATCTGTTTTTCGCTGGCTAGTTTCATGAAGATCTCGAACGCGCCGGGGTAATAGGCGCCGTCGATCGCGAAGGTGACGTGAGCGCCTGCCTTGATGGCCTCTTCGTAAAATGCGAGATTAAATTCGTGCGCAGCGGGTGTCGTTTGAAGATATATCTTTTGATCGGGCTTGATGGCGAGCGAGTGCTTCACCATCACCTGGGCAAGTTTTTTTATGCGTGGGTCGGACATACAACCAATAATTCCTTTCCCAGTTGATTGGGTATGCTGATTATACGACCAATCCCGCCTGTTATCGGACTCAATGCATTTCTAAAACTGTTAATCGTGTTGGTTGTTGCGTATACCAATGGAGTATCTCAATAAACCATTCGCAAAATTTTATGTTCTTATCATTCATCATTTTTTGTATCTGATCAATGGCGTAATAATTTACTTCCTCAATTTCAATGGGATCGAACTTCACCGTTTCTGGATCGACCGTTCCTTCGTAGATCATGCTGATCTCGTTGTCGTTCATCCCATAGCTCATTCTTATTTTAGCCAGAGGCTTTATCTCGATCCCTTCAATTCCCATCTCTTCATACATGCCGCGAATTGCGGCTTCGAGATAACTTTCGCCCGCACGCACATGTTCGGAGACCGAGCAATCCCATGCGGAGGGGCAGGCGACGCGATCGGCACTTCGCTTTTGGACGAGCATCTTTCGGTCAGGCGTGAACAGGAAAACATGCACGCCGCGATGCTGCAGCCCAAGCTGATGGACGGTGGAGCGCGTTTGCTGGTCCATGATGATGTCTTCGTCGTTGACGATATCGAGTAATTCGTGGGGCATGCTGAATTCCCTGTGAGGGATAAAATGTAAATGTGTACTTCTCTACTTCTTATCCGAACAATTCCATCAACTGTTTGACATGCACAACACCGTCGAAACCCTTGATGTCACCTTTTCGCAGGATGCCTTTTTCACCGTCCTCATCGCCGAGGCACGAGACGATCACATCGCCTGCGCTGATGTCCTCCTGTTCCGTGTAATGATTGGTCGTGACGATGGTCTTGATGCCCGCGGCTTTCGAGGCGGTCAATCCGTTTTTGGAATCCTCCACCACAAAGACCTCTTCAGGCTTCAAACCAAGGTTGGAAAGCGCCAGATTATAGATCTCGGGATCGGGTTTCTTCTTGTTGACCACATCGCCTGCGAGCACAAGGTCGAACCTGATATCGGTGAGTACTTTTTCGGTGATCGCTTTCGCGGCCTGTTCATTGGACGTGGTACAGATCGCGATTCTGAGACCGGCGTTCATCGCCTCTTTCATGAACCGGTGCAGGCCCGGGCGTAACGGCAGTTTGCCCGTCTCGATCAGCTCCACGAACAGGGCGGTCTTGCGCTTGTGCATTTCCTTGACGAGGGCATCGATCTCCTCTTCGGTCATCGGCCTGGAAAACCCTTTGGTCTTCCAGTGGTGTTTTATGCGTTCCTTGCCACCCGCGATCTGAAGCAATTCATGATAATACTCCACGCTCCACTCATCGCTGAAGCCGAACTCCTTGAAGGTCATATTGAACGACACGCGATGCCCATCGCGCTCGGTGTCGATGATCACGCCGTCCTGGTCGAAGAACGCTGCTTTTATCTTGGACATGATTTCCTCAATTCAAGAGAGAAGATTTAAACACGAAGGGCACCAAGTACACCAAGGGGGAGTGGTTTTTTTGACCGGTTTCCTTCGTGCTCCTTCGTGTCCTTTGTGGTTAATAGGTTTTTTGCTGCTTCATTCCGAAAAATTCACGGATCGTATCCACGAACAGGCGATTCTCTTCTTTTGAGCCGATCGTCACGCGGAACCAGCCGTCACTTCCATGTTTCTTGCTCTCGCCGCGTAAAATGATTCCTTTGGTTTCGGCATAAGCAAGCACTTCTGCACCAACCTTCCCGGTCTCACCACAGTCGAAAAGAATGTAGTTGGCCTTTGAAGGCATGATGTGAAATCCGGGGATATCGCTCAGAGACTCGGTGATGAAATCCACTTCGCTGTTGTTGAACTTAACTCGTTCGTCGAGACCTTCTTTATCTTCGAAAGCTGCGAGCGCTGCCCACATCGGGATCGTGCCCACGTTCCACGGAAGAAGCGAACCGGCGATCTGGTCGATCACTTCTTTCGCGCCGATTGTGTACCCGAAGCGCATGCCGGCGAGGCCGTATGCTTTTGAAAGTGTGCGTGTGATCAATACGTTGTTGTACTTTTTGGTCAATTGAACCTGGGACATGCCGAGCCCGGCATATTCCACGTAAGCCTCATCGACGATGAAGGGAATGCCTGTTTCAGCGATCGGGATGAAGTGTTTGGCATCCATAAAGTTGCCGGTGGGATTGTTCGGGTTGGCGACCACGATGATCTTGGTCTTGTGGGTGATTGCTTTGAGAATCGAATCGGGGTCATAATGCATCAGATGATCCTTGTACACCATTGGCACCGAGACCATCTTTGCGCCGAGCAAGGTGCCGCGCAATTGATAGATGCCGAAGCATGGCGTGTGCTGGATGACCTCGTCGCCGGGTGTGATGAACATACGGAAGATATTGTCGTACACCTCACTCGAACCGTTACCGATCATCACATTCTGCGGACCATCCACATTGTTGATCTCGGCGATCACCCCGCGTACCACCAGGCCCTGGTCTGGATAGCGATTCGTCATTTTGGAGTACTTGATCATCGCCGCTAAAACCTTCTCGGAGGGGGGCAGTGGGTTTTCATTGGACATCATGCGGTGCAGGGACGGGTCCCGCCATGCCTTCTCGATATGCTCCGAGACATACATTGGAATGCCTTTTACCCACGGGGCGTAATATTCTTCAACTTTTTTCATTATCCTGGTCTCCTAATTTCTGCTCTCTGTTCTCTTGCTTTTATGCCTTACCAGCCGATCCCAACTTGTCGATCCAATGCATGACTACCTTGCGCGTCGCATCGCGGGCTGCAACATCCAATTTGCCCGGGTCATATTCATCGCGATGTGCGCTGAGATATTCAAGTTTTGTGTCGATCAAAGTGTGCTTCAGTTCGGTGGACACATTGAACTTTGCTCCTCCGGCCTGCAGCAACTTTACGATGTAGTCGTCCGGCAGGCCAGTGCCGCCATGAACTACAAGCGGGGTCTTGATCCCGTTGCCATTCAACATTTTGTTGATCGTGGCCATGCGCTCGAAGTCGACCTTCGGATTCTTGGTCTTATACACGCCATGCGCAGTGCCGATCGCGGGCCCAAAAATATCCACGCCGGTGCGTTCGACGAATTCAACGCATTTTTGCGGGTTGGCCAGTTGCGCTTCATCTTCTGCAACTTTGATCTGATCCTCCACGCCGCCCACTGTTCCAAGCTCGCCTTCGACAGAAATATTTCCAACCTTGTGGGCATAATCCACAACTTCTTTTGTTTGGCGAATGTTCTCTTCAAATGAATGCTTCGAAGCATCGATCATGACGTTGGTGTAACCGGCGTCCGCACACTTGTTGCAGTATTCAACGGTGGTGCAATGATCGAGGTGCAGGCATACCGGCACCGGCGCGGAGGAGGCGAGTGTGCGATAGATCGCCACAATCAAAGCCGGAGTATGGAATTGGGACGGTTTGACGGAAGTTTGAACGATCACGGGTGCCTTCTTTTCAACGGCGGCATCGATGACCGCTTCGAATTGAACCAGGTCCGTGATGTTGAATGCACCAATGGCATAGCCGCCCTTGAGTGCGGGAAACATGATCTCTTTTGCATTTACGATTGACATGATATTCTCCTTTTTATGCTCTCGGTGGTCGAGTAGGTACTGCTGGTCGAGTAGTTGCGAAGCAACGTATCGAGACCCAGCGGCATATCGAGACCACCATCTTCCTAAGGTACCTTCTGTATTAACTGTTATTTGTTGGTCTCGATACGCCTTCACTACACCTGCACTGCAACAAATGCTGTGCGGCGCAGTGTTGTTGCGGCTACTCGACCAACGGATTACGCTTATTTCTTGTTCTTCTTGCCGGCGTCCTTCAGCCATTGATCCCAGCGATAATCCGTCACATGCTGGCGGAAGCGCGCGAACCACAGGTCGGCATATCCCTGGAAATCCTCTTCCAGTTTTGAGATGCCCGTTTGTGTGGTGCCCCACATGGACTCATGCAGTTCAGACATCGGCCACATCAAACGCAGGCGCGCGTACTGCTTGTCGGTCACTTCACCGAAATACTCGAACAGGAAGTCTTCCACCTGTTCTTCATTCAAACGATGGTGATGTGAGAAGTTAGCCAGATCAAAGAAGATATCGCCCATGCCTGCATATTCCCAATCCAGCAGGCGGAGCTCGCCGATATCGCCGGCCACTTCCTCTTCCAGCCAGTTTAAATTCAATAGGTCGTTATGCGTCGGAGTTGGCGTATAAGGATCTTTCGCCAATGCTTTCTCCACCTCTTTTGTCTTGTGCATGATCCAATCCCAATCAAATGGGAATTTCGCATTGTTGCTCTTTGAGATCTTTGTCAACATTTCCACGCGGCGGAAGACGTTGAACTCGCCATTCAATTTCGGTGCACGCGTGTGAAATAACCTCAGCTTCTTCGCCACGCGCGCCAGATAATCCGGCTTCACCATATCTTCCGGCATGATGCGTTTACCGTTGACAAAACGGGTCACGATGTACCCTTCAGGTTCGATGAAAAACACCACTTCCGGTGCGATCCCCAATTGCCCTGCCGCGTAATTGGCCGCATATTCCACGTCACGCTTGATCCCCAATTGTTCGGTGCCCTCGCCGGCCAGGCGGATCACATAAGACTTGCCGTCTACATCGATCCTGAAGTTCAAATTTGTAATGCCTCCGCTCAGCGGAGTCTTCTTGATGTTCTTGGACTCGGCAAAAAACGGCACTTTATCGATGGCTTTGTCAATTGCAAGTGTGGACATGGCAACCTTCCCAGATTGAGTAAGATGAATAAAGACTTTTTGCCGTCTCGCACCGACGTGCCGTCGATGTT
>CAZJYB010000178.1:0-8654 GCA_964549865.1 uncultured Anaerolineaceae bacterium | reverse complement strand
TCGATCATCTCCAACAATCTCAACGGCGTCATGAAAGCGCTTGCCGCGCTCACGATCATTGTGAGTTTACCGGGTACCGTGGCAGGTTTTTTTGGGATGAACGTGATGCTGCCTTTAACAGATTCAAATCCGGTTGCATTTCTCGTGGTCTTTGGCATTGCCCTTACATTAACTGCCGTCGCGACCTATATTTTCTACAAAAGGGACTGGTTCTAAAATGCAAACTGAATTGCTCTTCGACATAAAAGCAAAATTAGGCGAAGGCCCAACCTGGGATGCGAAAACGCAGACCCTGTACTCGGTGGATATCCTTGGAAAACGAATTCACGCCTGGGGCGAGGTGCTCACACAATTGGATGACATGCCCGGATGCGTGGTGCCATCCAAAAATGGACGCCTCGTCTTTTCACTGAGCGGGCCTGAAGGTCGCTTCTCTTTTGTGGACCTCGATCCTGTTTCCGGCCGACAAACAGTTGTTGCGACTTTGGACTCTGAACTCCCTACCAACCGCTTCAACGACGGCAAATGTGATCCCGCGGGCCGCCTGCTCGCCGGCACCATGGACTTGAACGAGAAGACCCCCTCTGGTTCGTTATATTCGTTCGATGGAAAAAATGTCACGAAGTTATTCGATAATGTGACCATCTCCAATGGCCTGACTTGGAGCCCGGACCACAAAACTTTTTATTACATCGATACTCCCACACGGGAAGTGCGCGCCTTCGATTACGAGCTGGCTTCCGGAAGCCTCACAAATCAGCGTCGCGCCGTTTATTTCCCTGAATCATTGGGCTGGCCAGACGGCATGACATCTGACATGCAGGGTAATTTATGGGTCGCGATGTGGGGCGGCGCGCAGATCACAAAATGGGATCCGAATACCGGAAATTTACTGGAACAGTTCCCCGTTCCGGCACTTCATACATCCTCCTGTGTGTTTGGCGGCAAGGATATGAACGAGCTGTATATTACGTCCGCGCGCAAAGGCATGAGCGAAGCGGATCTGAAAAAATACCCGCTCTCCGGCGGGTTATTCAGGATCGTCACGAAAACAGAGAGCATGAGTACGTTTGAATTCGGTCTTTAGCTGAAAACGCCGTCCCCGGCGTTTTTCGAATAATAAAAATGTCGCCGTTTCGGGCGACCTTGCTTTTATTTACTTTTCAACTTTCTCTGGCACACTGGCCGAGATCGAAGATGGGGAGGAAGATGCCTTTCTCATTTGATCCTCCTGCACCATGCGAACGCCATTACTGACCTGGTTGCTCAACTTGGCGATCTGGTCCTGCAATTGCATGAGCGTATCTATCACATAATTATCTGCATCGGCGCGGGTGGCTTCGGCTTCGGCGCGTGCCTGATTGATGATCTGCTCGGCGCGCCGTTGGGCATCCTGCACGATCATATCTTTCTGGATGAGTTGCTCGGCCTTGTCGCGTGAAAGTTGCAGGGTGCGATTCGCTTCTTCCTGGGCCTGGGCCATCACACGGTCGCGCTGGGCAACGACCTGCTGGGCCTTCTTTACTTCCTCAGGGATGGCAATGCGCATCTGGTCAATCAGTTCCAACATGCGATCCTCGTCCACCCACACGTTATGCGTGAAGGGTACGGACTTGGCGTCGTTGAAAAGTTCTTCCAGGCGGTCGATCAGTTGAAGAATATCCATAGGGTACTCGTAGAATTAAACTTCCTTTATCAGCCACAATTCTAGCACAAATTCAAAAACTACGAATTGAAGAAATCTGGCACCAAACCATACACTTTTTGCCCATTTATTTTCGTCCACTAATTACCACTCCGCAAGGGAACCGATCTTCCTAGTCCCGAAGCGCGTTCGGCGGGGACTGTTCCCCCATACTTGCGACTTTGGATTTCAAGGCCTTTTCCACGTAGGGCGGGACCATGCTCGAGACATCGCCATTAAGCAGGGCGATCTCACGTACCGTGGAAGATGAAAGGAAGGTATGCTGCTCCGCAGTGATCAGCGCGACGGTTTCAACAACGTCCTTCGCAAGGCGCTGATTCGCCAACGCCATGCGGAATTCGAATTCAAAATCGGAGAACACACGCAAACCGCGTACGATCACCTGCGCCTGGTTCTTGCGGGCAAATTCGATCGTCAAGCCACTGTAGCCCGTCACTTTGATCTTCGGGTTATCCTTGAGCGCTTCGTTCACCAAAGACATGCGCTCCTCGGGTCCGAACATCAGCGATTTTAATGGCTTGTCGTAGACCGCCACCACCACCTCGTCAAAGAGACGCGAAGCGCGCGAGGCAATGTCGATGTGGCCGTAGTGGATCGGGTCGAACGTTCCGGGAAATAAGGCTCTAACCATTTTTCTCCACATTATTCCATAAGGGCGACATAACGTCGCCCCTACGAAACATCTCCTTTGCCCTCACCCCAGAATCGTTCGAATGCTTCTGCGAGCAAAGAATGCTCAGGCTGGCTCAGGTCAGGGTCACGTTCAAACAAGGCCTGCGCCTGCGTGCGCGCTTTTTCGATCAAAGGCACATCGGTAATGCTTGCCATCTTCAAGGTGGAGGCAAAGCCGGCCTGACGCGTGCCAAGGAATTCACCCGGGCCGCGTATCTTAAGATCAAGGTCAGCCAGTTCAAAACCACTGTTGGTGCTTACCATGGCTTGCAGCCGTGCATTTTCTGTTGCATCTTCATGTGTGGGAATCAGCAGACAGGTCGATTGGTCCGCGCCGCGCCCCACCCGACCGCGCAGTTGATGCAATTGCGCCAGGCCGAAACGATCGGCGCCTTCGATCAGCATCACGGTGGAATTCGGTATATCCACACCCACTTCGACAACTGTGGTTGAAACAAGGATGTCATATTGGCGGTCGCGAAACTTTAACATCACTTCATCTTTTTCACCCGGCTTCATGCGTCCATGCAGGAGGGCAAGCTTGAGGTCCGGGAAAATTTCCTTCGAAAGGGTCTCAAAGTCATCCACGGCCGCGCGCGCGTCGACCTTTTCGCTTTCATCGATCAATGGATAAACAATAAAAGCCTGCCTGCCAGCCTTGATCTGCCCGCGGATCAACGTATAGGCGCGCTCGCGTTCCTGTGGACGAAGCACATGGGTATTGATCGGCTGCCGGCCGGCCGGCATTTCGTCGATCACGGAAATATCCAGGTCGCCAAATACTGTCAAGGCGAGCGAGCGCGGGATGGGCGTGGCGGTCATCACCAGTAAATGCGGGTTGGTCCCCTTGCTGCGCAGTTCCTTGCGTTGCTCCACGCCGAAACGATGTTGTTCGTCGATCACAACGAATTGCAGATCCTTGAATTGGACCGGGCCCTCAATGACGGCGTGCGTACCGATGACAATCTTCACTGAACCGTCTGCGAGGCCCGTGCGAATCGCCTCTTTCTCACTTTCAGTTGTATCGCCCACTAATAAGCGGATCTCACCTTCTTGCAGAAATCCATTCTCGCCGGTCAGCAAAGTGATGAAGTTACGATAGTGCTGTTCTGCCAGAATGGATGTCGGCGCCATGATCGCGGCTTGCGCACCACCATTGACGACGATCGCCGCGGCCAAAGCTGCCACCACAGTTTTACCCGAACCGACATCGCCCTGCACGAGCCTGTTCATGGGTTTGCCCGAGTCCAGGTCTGCGCGGATCTCGTTGAGCGAGTTAACCTGGGCAGACGTCAGGGTGAAGGGAAGGCTTGTTAAACGCGCGCCCAGCCATTCGTCCAAGGTGGAGAATCGGCGGCCTTCCACAGATCTCCAATCCCGTTTTTGGCGAAGCACGCCAATTTGCAGGTAAAAGATCTCGTCGAATCCAAG
The DNA here is from genome assembly GCA_964549865.1 of uncultured Anaerolineaceae bacterium. Lineage (GTDB taxonomy): Bacteria > Chloroflexota > Anaerolineae > Anaerolineales > Villigracilaceae > Villigracilis. The sequence goes on along the minus strand of CAZJYB010000178.1, from coordinate 4,846 downwards.
CCGTTCACGCGCTAGTTTGAGCCTGTCCTGTGAATCCGGAAAGTGAATTTGTAATAAGGCCTCGCCAAGCGAGACAATCCTTGCAGATAAACGGATCTGCTCAGGGAGTGCATCCACCACTGCGGGCGCCCAATAGGTAACGACCTGATTCATCTGACCGCGCAACCATTTTTGCGCGATCTTCTCAGTCAATGAGTAAATGGGCACGATGCGATTGGTATGCAGGCTTTCAACCTCGACCGGTTCCCAATCTGGACTGTTCATGACGATGCGGCCGAGATACTGGTCGATCTTGCCGGAGACCGAGATGGCCTCGCCCTCTTTCATGCGGTTGGTGAGCCACGGCTGGTTGAAAAACGAAAGGCGCAGCGAGCCCGTCCCATCGCTGATGATGACCTCGATGATGGACGCCTTGCCCCCTCTAATCGGACGCGTATGCACACTCTGGATCGTGCCCAGCACAGTGACCACGTCGTTGAACATGAGGGATTGGATCGGTTTAAGCTGGCTGTAATCTTCATAACGACGCGGGAAGTAATACAGCATATCGCCCAGGGTCTGCATACCCAGCTTCTCGAGCGATTCTGCATTCTTTGAACCCACGCCTTGGAGGACGGTCAACTCTGCACTGAGTGCGGCGGGAGTTTGGCTGTGTTTCGCGCCGGCCACGGATTCTGAACGCGGCGGAGGCGATTGTCTTTGTTTTTGTTTTTGTTGATAACTGGACTGTTGCGGCCGAGGCGATGAGTTTTGGCCCGCAGGTCGTTGCTGTTGCGAATTATTTTGCGAAGACTGCTGCGCTGTTTTTGCAGGTGTGCCGTTTTTTTGCCCGGCTTCCGGATACGTCTCCCCGACGCGCTTCCACAACCCTTTCAGCGATTCAGCGCGCCCATCCGGGCTGAGCTTTTCATAGGAACGTAAGCGGGCCGCTACAGCCTGTACAACCTCTTCACTTACACCTTCGGCTCGGGCCTCCCCTTCCCAGTAATCGAGCATTTTGGCGAGCCCGCCGATGATGGCGGTATTTTGATATTTATTCTCGTGTTCAAGGCGAAAAAATTTACGAAGCTTCTCTAATGACGGTTGCATGAGCCAATTTTATCATGGGGAGAGGACAGGGAAACGCTGTGAACGGATTGGCGTATATCCTGTAGCACAGAAAAAGGTAAAATCAGGCTATTATAGACAAAGGAAAATACCATGAACGAACCTCGCATTTTTCGCCATTCGCCCTTTCAATTAGTACTGGTTACCCTGGTCTTTGGGGTTCTAGGGGTTGGGATACTTGCCCTGCCCCTGCAGGGAAGCTTTCTGTTGTTGATCCCTTTCGGGTTATTTTTTCTGCTAATTCTGTTGATCTCACTGTTTTCAGTAACATCCAGGGCAATCCTCTCGGATAGCGAGATCACCTCCCAGAATCTTTTCGGGACGAGGACACTCTTATGGAATGAGATCCATTCTGTTTCAGGGATGGGAAATAGTATCAAACTCCATAACGTGGGAGGCGATATCACCGTAGCCCCCAGCCGGAACCTGCCGGGTTATGAACAGATCGTGGAGGAGATCGGGGCAAAACGTCCGGACCTGTTCAACCCGCAGGAACAGAGTGAAATGGAGAGGAACTGGCTGACCAAGTTCATATTCCCGGCCATCGCATTGCTTTTCCTGGGAGCGGGCATCTTCCTTTTTGTTGAACGCTCGGAAGATGGGATTATTTTCCTGGTCTTCTTTTTCGTGATCGCGGCCGTCTTTCTTCTATCGGCGTTCATGTCGCCGCAGTCGATCATGATCGATGGCAGGTCCTTGCTGCTCAAATATGTATTCAGTCAAATGAGGTTGACGGCAGATGAGATCAGATCGATCGCGTTCCTCTATTACCGTACGCGCAACGGTAAAAGATATTTCGTTCAGCTCGACCTGGTGGATGGCAAAAAGATAAAACTCTCGGGGATCAACCCAAGTCTGCCGATCGTCTATCTAACGCTCAAGAACTGGCATAAACAGAGTGGGCCAAACACTTCCCTCGGCAGGTTTTAGATATTCGTAATCCGCCAGCCACGATCCCACCCTACCTATCTCACGTTGAGGAATTGGCACATGAAGAGTTTGGGATTAGGTTGACAATAAAACCCATTAAGTTTACAATGATAGGACATTAAGTTTACAATGTCTGGAGAGAGCTTGAACAAGCTACAGAAGAAGACCGAAGAGATTCACAAATTCATATTAGAAAATATAGAAGACCACCCAAGCGACATAACCTCTGTTATTTCGTCCAAGTTTGATATTTCGCGACAGGCAAGTCATCGTCACATAAAGAAACTGGTCACTGATGGCCTGATCACTACAAAGGGATCAACGCGAGACAGGGAATATGCAGTAAAACCCCTAGTCGATTTCACTAAAGCCTTGAAATTGGCAAATCTTGAAGAAGATAAGGTTTGGAGGGAATATATACGGCCACTTTTGGATGGACTTCCGGAAAATATACTTCAAATATGCCAATACGGATTTACAGAGATGGTCAACAATGCAATTGATCATTCCGAGGGCACACTAATAATAATAACGCTTAAGCGCACGTATAAAACAATAGAACTAGATATTGATGACGACGGAGTGGGTATCTTCAATAAAATACAAAAGGCGTTTAATTTAGACGATTCCTTGCATGCCATTTTAGAGCTGTCAAAGGGAAAGTTAACAACTGATCCTGCTCATCATACAGGCGAGGGGATATTCTTTACCTCTAGAATGTTTGACAATTTCACAATTATGTCAGGCAGGTTGTTCTTTGCTCACTATGAACCCGATAATGACTGGTTGCTGGAAAATAAAGAAGGGATTTCCAAGGGCACAACGATTGGAATGAACATTTCATTGAAATCAAAAAGGACAACCAAACAGGTGTTTGATAAGTTTAGTGTAGAGAATGACTACGGTTTCTCAAGAACCCATGTGCCCGTTTTTCTCGCCATATACGGAAATGAAAATTTGGTCTCACGCTCACAAGCAAGAAGAGTGCTGGCCCGCTTTGAACGTTTTAAAGAAATCATATTGGATTTTGAAAACGTAGGCTTAATTGGCCAGGCTTTTGCAGATGAAATCTTCCGTGTCTTTCAATCTCAACATCCAACCATCCATTTGTATTACATCAATGCAAACAAACAGGTTGAGGAAATGATTTTGCGTGCAAAAAGTAATGAAATTCAATGATCTGCCTATACGCAAAACGACTTTTTACACCAGATGCTCTTATAACGTATGGCGTATACAAGAAACACAAGTCTCGCGGCCTGACAAATCTGTCATAACCAAAGTATGGATTTAATTTTCTACCAACAGAGACACTGCTATAATAGGGCTTACCACGTGACCCATGGGAAACGTGAATCTCTCAACAGGCAGGTACATCGCCATGATCAACTTCCCCATCTAACCCATGTATGCCGCGAAATGACAGGCCGCCTTGCGGCGCAGTATTCTCAATTTTGCCTTTCCTCGCGTGTTACGTGACACCTAAAACCTGACACCTGACACTTTTACCTGGTACCTTAACTATGACCCAACACAGAATTACAGACGATTTAGATGTCCTATTGGACGTGCTCCCCGCCAATATTCGCCACGCGGTGGAAAAGGCGAACAACAGCGATAACCTGCTGGAGATCGTCATTGACCTCGGCCGCGTGCCGGCGGCGCGCTTCGTCGAAGGCGAGATCGTGCTTTCAGAAAAAGAGATCACGCGCGCCGAGATCGACCATATCACCGAACGCATCGGCAACTTCGACGCGGATAATCGCGCCGGCGTGGAACGCACGCTTCACCGCATCTCCGCGATCCGCAACCGGCTGACCGCGGTGGTGGGACTCACTTTACGCGTGGGCCGCGCCGTGTACGGCACCGTGGACATTATTCAAGACATCATCGAGTCCGGCAAGTCCGTGCTCATTCTCGGCCGCCCGGGCGTTGGCAAAACCACCCTGCTGCGCGAAGCCGCGCGCATCCTCGCCGAAAATAAACGCGTCGTGATCGTGGATACCTCCAATGAAATTGGCGGCGACGGCGATGTGCCACATCCCGCGGTCGGTAAGGCGCGCCGCATGCAGGTGCGCGAGCCCATGCTGCAACATGAAGTGATGATCGAAGCCGTTGAGAATCACAACCCTGAGGTGATCGTGATCGACGAGATCGGGCGTGAACTCGAAGCGCTCGCGGCACGCACCATCGCGGAACGCGGTGTGCAATTGATCGGTACCGCGCACGGCCAGAGCCTCGATAACCTTTTGCTGAATCCAACCCTGAGCGATCTCGTCGGTGGCATCGAAGCGGTCACACTTTCAGACGAAGAAGCGCGTCGACGCGGCACCCAGAAAACGGTGCTCGAAAGACGCGCCCCTCCCACGTTCGATGTGCTGATCGAGATCCAACACCGCGAACGGTTCGCGGTGCGCCTCGATATCATGTCCGCTGTGGACGCGCTCCTGCGCGATATTCCCCTGCCCCCGGAGATCCGCACGCGCGATGAAGCGGGACAGATCCAGATCGAGAAAGCCACGCCAGCCAAACCATCCAGGACGGATGCGAAAGTGCCCCGGCGCATACGGCAGCCTCTTGCGACTCCCGAAGTGGAAACCACCTCACGACTGGAGACTTCGATCGTATCCACCCCGCAGCTCGGCGCAAAGCTGCAGACCGTGCGCGTATTTGCATATGGCGTGGCGCGCAATCGTTTGGCACAGGCTGCAAAGAGACTCGGTGTGCCGGCAGTCGTTGTGCAGGACGTGGGCGAAGCGGACGTGCTGGTGACGCTGCGCACGTATTATCGCAACCGCGAACAAACGGT
>CAZJYB010000177.1:0-8678 GCA_964549865.1 uncultured Anaerolineaceae bacterium | reverse complement strand
AACTTCGAATCCATCCATCTCCGGCATCAGGATGTCCAGAAGGATCAGGTCCGGGCGTTCTTCCAAAGCCTTGGCAAGGCCCTGTGAACCATTGGAAGCCGCACTAATTTGATACCCCTGTTTTTGCAACATCAGCCCTACAAGGCGCAGGGTATCCAGATCGTCGTCGATGATAAGAATCTTTTCAGCCATTTTTCCTCAGTTGCCCGCCGGTATAGCCCGGCACAGGCAATTATAACGGACAATCTCATCTGTTTTTTAATTTGCCATGTATAATGAAAGCACATGGAAAGTCCCATGAATGGGGATGACAGGCTTCGACGGGAGAGGCTGGTCCCGGAATGCGAGCCGAGAGCGCGCCGAACTCGATAACTCAGCGCAACTTTTAAGTGCCAACCGCACTTCATACGCTGCTTTGCCCGTCGCCGCTTAAGGTGACACATAGCAGTTGACATCCTCGGATGTCACGTCCGCCGGCACCGTCCTCTACCGGGTGACGGACCGGGCGAAACAAAGGTAGAGTGCTGCGTATGACTCTGCTAAATACGCTTAAGACCAGCAGATGGTCACAGAGTTACCTGCCCGCCGAGATCTCTGTGATGACTAAATTCGGCAGGCTACGCTCGTAGATTTCCGAGGGTCGATTTTTTCGGACGCGGGTTCAATTCCCGCCATCTCCACCTACACAATTGTCCAGCATTGAAATGCTGGACAATTGTGTTATGCAGCCCTTGACAACTATATCCGCCGCGGATATATTGCGTTCATGGCGATCACAACCCCCACCCCACCTCTTACGCCAGCCGTGTTCCATATTCTCCTGGCACTCTCAAGCGGAGAACGGCACGGCTACGGCATTATGAAACAAGTCGAAGCAGACTCTCAGGGAAATGTAACCATGGGAGCGGGCACGCTCTATGGTTCGCTCAAGCGAATGCTTGATGCAGGGCTGGTGAAAGAGAGTGACAAGCGAGTTGACCCCGAAATGGATGACGAGCGGCGCATTTACTACCAAATTACAGGCGTTGGCACAAAGGCGCTTGCAATGGAACTTGAACGCTATAAGCACATCGTTACCCTGGCCAAAGAGCGGAAGCTCCATCCGAAAACCTTTGCATATGACTTATGATGAGAAAACAGTTCGTACACTTTATGGAAAACTCCTCAAACTTTATCCACAGGCTTTCAGAGAACAGCTTGGAGAGTCCATGAAGCAAACCTTCAATGACCTCTACATCGAACGGAAGCGACAGACGGAGCGCGGATTATTCATCTTCGTGCTCTGGATGTTCGTCGAAACAGCCATGGGAATTTTTAGAGAGCATCTATTGCTTGTTACTTCAGGAGATGTTATGCAAAGCATACTTAAGACCTGCGGATCATCGGCACTCGTTAGTTCGTTCATCATCCTTCCGTTCATGATCATGGAAGTCGTCAACAGGCGAAATTTCAATGAGGGATTCCCCATTCCGTTGTTCGGCTTCTTGTGGCTTCTGGCAATCGTATTCATCATCACCATGATGCCCATCGTACGAAACGTCCGAGCAGGGAACAATATCATGGCAAATCCTGCTATCCTTTTGCTCAGAGTCGTTTTTTTGGCCCTTATCGCATGGATGTGGGTAGGCATCCTCATCGACCAAATGCCATGTTTTCTAGGTGTACCAAACTGCGATTAGAAAGAAACGCCAAGCATGGGCTCATTCCCAACACAAATGCCCGGCCTTTGGTGCCGGGCATTTGTGTTATAAGAAGCGACATGAAAAAATTTCTTTTTGGATGTCTTATCTTCATCACCGCCTGCCAATCGGCGACTCAAACGCCTGTAAAAGAATCCACGCCCACCGCGCCGCCTCAGACTCCGACCCGGCCTGCCACAGCGACAGCGGCATTCACCTCCACCCTGGCATTCACGCCCACACCCATACCAATGTTCTTTACCGATGAATTCAACGCGGATATGAACACCTGGCTCTCCTTTCAAACCGGCGGAGAGACAATCCCTGAGATCGGCCTGGTCAGTGACTTTTTGCGCCTCGATATCTCGTCGCCACATACCTGGTATTACTTCATTCACAATGCCCACACCTATAAGGATGTATTCATCAGCGCCAAATTTGTGGGAACTCCCTCCGGCTCGATGGGCCTCGTCTGCCGCTATGGCGAGGGCGGATGGTTCGAGTTCAACATTGCAAACGACGGCACATACAATGTTTTATTCGCGCAATGGCTTGCAGAGGGCATTGCCCAATATACGCCCATCACAACAGACAGCTCTGAATACCTGCATGCAGGGAATTTGGATTATGAGATCGGGCTGACCTGTCAGGAAAATCACCTGCTCCTGCACGTCAACGGAAAGCTCTTTCGTAAACTGGACGTTGCGAGATACGAATTAACCGAAGGCAGGATCGGTATTTCTGCCGCATCTTTTGAAGAGACGCCCATGATCGCATCTTTTGATTGGTTCAAAGCTAGCGAAGTTGAATAGTCGCCCTCCTGAGGTTGTGCGGGTGATCTCTGCTTACTTTCTCTTTTTATGAATATCCACGATCTGCACTGACAAATTTTCTATATCTTGTTAACGGATTTCTTGCATTGGGCGGGTATTATGTGACTATTGAAATTTTATGCAAGGAGTAACCTATGAGCAAAATAATTGGTATCGATCTCGGTACGACGAACAGTGTCGTTGCCGTCATGGAAGGCGGCACGCCCACGGTGATCACAACTGCCGAAGGCGGGCGCATTTGCCCATCTGTGGTCGCGTTCAATAAGAACGGCGAACGCATGGTAGGGCAAACCGCCAAACGACAGGCAGTAGTGAACCCGGACAACACGATCTATTCCATCAAGCGATTCATCGGCCGTCATTTTGACGAAACCAGCGCGGAGCGCGGCATGGTTTCTTATCAGGTGGTTCAAGGACCCGCTGGCGACGTACGCGTTAAAGTGCCTGTAACCGGGCGTGAATATTCTCCACAGGAGATCAGCGCCATGATCCTCGGTAAATTAAAGGCCGACGCGGAAGCGTATTTGGGCGAGGCTGTTACTCAGGCTGTTATCACAGTCCCTGCGTACTTCAATGACAGCCAGCGCCAGGCCACAAAAGATGCCGGCAAGATCGCAGGACTTGAAGTCCTTCGTATCATCAACGAACCGACCTCCTCCGCACTTGCGTATGGGCTCGATAAAAAGAAGAATGAAACCATCCTGGTCTTCGACCTTGGTGGGGGTACCTTCGATGTATCCATCCTTGAGGTGGGCGAAGGCGTGATCGAAGTCAAATCCACGCATGGTGATACACACCTCGGCGGCGACGACTGGGATCAGAAACTTGTCAACTGGGCCGCGGATGAATTCAAAAAAGACCAGGGCATTGACCTGCGCAGCGACCGCCAGGCTTTACAGCGCCTGCGCGAAGCTGCAGAAAAGGCAAAGATCGAACTTTCCACGGTAGTGGAAACAGAGATCAACCTGCCTTACATCACGGCAGATGCCAGCGGCCCAAAACATTTACAGTTAAAACTCTCACGCGCCAAATTTGAGCAAATGACCGAAGACCTGCTTGCGCGTTGTCGCAAGCCGTTTGAGGCCGCGCTCAAGGATGCGGGTATGGATGCGAGTAAACTCGATGAAGTTGTTTTAGTCGGTGGTTCATCCCGTATGCCCATGGTCCAGGAATTGGTGCGCACCCTGACGAACGGCAAGGAGCCGAACAAGGGTGTGAATCCGGATGAGGTCGTCGCCATCGGCGCGGCCATCCAGGGCGGCGTGCTCGGCGGCGAGGTGAAGGATATCCTGCTGCTCGACGTGACCCCGCTTTCACTCGGTGTAGAAACCATGGGCAGTGTCATGACCGTCATGATCGAACGCAATACGACCATCCCTGTCCGCAAGACGGAAACATACTCGACCGCGGCAGATAACCAGACCGCCGTTGATATTCACGTGCTGCAGGGTGAACGTCCCCTCGCAAACGACAACATGTCGCTCGGACGGTTCAGGCTTGAAGGCCTTCCCCCGGCCCCACGCGGTGTTCCTCAGGTTGAAGTCACATTTGACATCGACGCCAACGGGATCCTGCATGTGACCGCAAAGGACAAGGCTTCCGGCAAGGAACAAAAAGTAACCATTACAGCTTCCACCAATTTGAACAAGAACGACATCGAACGCATGGTACAGGAAGCCCGCCAGAACGAAAGTGCGGACAAGAAACGCCGCGAAGTGATCGAGACGAAAAACAACGCCGATAATCTGGTTTACCAGATCGAAAAGGCGCTGCGCGAACTCGGCGACAAGGTTCCTTCTGCTGAACGCGGCTCGATCGAAACAAAAGTCAATGAATTGAAGCAGGCTGCGCAAGGCGAAGACGCGGATCGCATCAAGAAACTCACTGAAGAGTTGCAAAATACCTTCCACGCACTGAGCCAGCAGTTATATGCGCAGGGTGAAGCTCAGCCCCAACCTGAAGGCGGCCCATCTGCCTCGGATGACGGTGACGTGATCGAAGGCGAAGTGAAAGAATAATAATCAGATTAGACCCCAATGGTTCAAAAGCCGTCAGGGTCTTTTTGTTATATAATCGTTCCATGAAAAGATTTACAAAAATAAGCAAATACTGGCTGATCCCCATTGCACTCCTGCTGGGCATCGGCATTTACTTCATCCCGCCGGTGCATAGCCGCCTCTCGACCCGCGTGGATCTAATACGTACACGGATCATTTACTTCTTCAACCCACCGAGTGAAGCCGTCTTCCAACCTGGCGAACAAAACCCACTGACCATCGAAACAGCGCTTGGGACAGCACGCGTTGAAATCGCCTTGTCTCTGACTCCGCAGGCGACCGCGACGTTGAAGCCGGGCCCTACACCCACGCGGACGATCGTCCCTACTCCCCTGCCGGCCGCGGTTAACCTACCGGGCGTTGTCTATGTGGATCAGCACGAACGCTGGAACTATTGCGGCCCCGCCAACCTGACCATGGCCCTTAACTTCTGGGGTTGGAAGGGTAACAGAGATGATATCGCCAGAGTTGTGAAGCCAGGTTCAGGTGACAAGAGCAAGAGCTTCATTGAACAAGGCCTGCCCGATAAGAACGTCATGCCGTATGAGCTTGTGGATTTTGTCAACGAGAATACGGAATTCCGCGCGCTGGCGCGTTACGGGGGTGACGAGCGTCTTATTAAAAGCCTATTGGCCGCGGGCTTCCCCGTGGTTGTGGAGAAGGGCTATTATGAACGCGATTACACCGGCAAGATCGACTGGCTCGGGCATTATCTTTTCACGACAGGCTATGACGATGCCCGCGGCGGCTTTATTGTGCAGGATGCCTACCTCAAGCCGGGCAAGAATCTATTAAGTGAATATGAGATCTACCAGGACGGCTGGCGTTCGTTCAATTATCTCTTCATGGTCGTTTACCCCGCGGACCGCGAAGCAGAATTGATGAGAGTGCTCGGCCCATGGACGGATGAAAGCTGGGCTGCACAACATGCACTTGAGCTTGCTGAGCAGGACATTTCAACCTTGGATGATAATAATTCGTTCTTCGCCTGGTTCAATAAAGGGACAAGCCACGTGGTCCTGCAGGAATACGTCGATGCCGCGCACGCATATGACCAGGCTTTCTCGTTGTATGCGCAATGGGACATAAAGGAAAAAAATCGTCCCTTCCGCATGATGTGGTACCAAACCGGTCCTTACTTTGCTTATTTTTATTCGGCGCGGTATCAGGACGTGGTTAACCTTGCCGACACAACCTTGAACGAAACGATCTCCACGCCCTCGCTGGAAGAGTCCCTGCTTTGGCGCGGCCGCGCTTATTACCAGATTGGCAATACACAGGCTGCAGTGGATGATTATCGTGCAGCGCTAAAGATCCATATCAACTGGCCCCCGGCCGTGCAGGCCCTGGCAGACCTGGGGTTGCAGCCCTAACCATCCGCTTCTGGCGGGGCTTAGCCCCGCCAGAAGCATTCATAATATATGAAAATTCTCCACTTTGCCGACGCTCACATTGACATGGCCAACTACGGCCGGCATGACCCGGAGACCGGGCTGCCGATGCGCGTGTTGGATTTCCTGAAATCGCTGGATACGATCATCGACGCCGCCATCTCCGAAAAAGTGGACATGGTCATCTTCGCCGGCGATGCGTACAAGGATCGCTCGCCTGCGCCAACGTTTCAACGCGAGTGGGGCAAACGCATCATGCGTTTATCACAGGCGCAGATCCCCACTTTGTTATTGGTGGGTAACCACGATATTTCACCGGCCATGGGGCGGGCACACTCGATCCAGGAATTCGATACCCTGCAAGTACCGTTCGTGCGCGTAATGCAAAAGCCTGAATTCCTTAGATCAGAAGATCTATGGGATTTGCCTGTGCAGATCATTGCCATACCATGGATCGCACGTTCAGGTTTAATGGCCGCGACCGGTGAAACCAGTTCCCCCGAAGCATTCACACGTATCGAGGAAAATATCCTTGAATTGATAGATGGGTGGATCCTGGAAGCGGACCCGTCGTTCCCAATTATTCTTACTGCTCACGCATCAATAGAAGGCGCAAAATATGGAAGCGAACGCCTCGTGATGTTGGGGAATGACCTTGTGCTTTCAGGTAGTCTGGTGAAGAACAAGAAACTCGATTACGTTGCAATGGGCCATATCCACAAACCACAGGATGTGAACGAAGGACAGCACCCGCCCGTTGTTTACCCTGGCTCCATCGAGCGCGTGGACTTTGGCGAGGCCGGCGACGATAAATTCTTCGTCATTGCAGATGTGGCGCGCGGCGCCACAAAAGTTGAGTGGATCAAGCTCACGGGGACGCGTCCGTTCATCGACCGCCGAACAGTTCTAACGTCCAGTGAGAACGTAACCGAGGCGCTTAAAGCCGCGCTGCCCAAGCCAAAGGAAATGTCTGAGGCCATCGTGCGCCTCTCGGTGGAATATCCCAGGGCATGGGATTCGTTGATCGACGAATCAGCTTTGCGAAAATATGCGGTAGACACGTTCGAATTCCATCTTGTAAAGCGGCCGCAAAGCGAGGCGCGCGTGCGCATCGCGGAAGGGCAGGTTGTCAGCAGCCTCAGCCCGCTGGACCTGCTCGAACAATACTGGCTTGCCGCGAAAGTTGAAAAAACGGAGGATATCCAGGCGCTTCAAAAACTCGCCCGCGAAATTATTTCATCGGACGAGATCGATCAAATTACGTAACCTTCCATTGGATCCCGGGTTGTCTTTATTAACTGACGGTCGATTAGAGCAATCAATTTCGTAACAAGGTCTCAGGATCGTCGTTATTAATATTTGAAGGCCGATGAAAGCGACTGGCCCATCCGTATCTGAAACAAAAGGAGAATGAAATGGGTAACGCAAAATGGATCTTGCTCGGTGTCTTTTTAGTCATTACTGGCCTGGGTCTTCTGGGTGTGGCCACGGGTGGCGTCCTGACCATTATCGCCGGCATCTGCGCCTTGATCGCAGGCATTCTGTTCATCATCAATCGCTAGGTTCGATCGTTTCTCAAAAACAGCCTCCTGAGCAGGAGGCTGTTTTATTTGTTTGACTTCATTCTTTATTTGTTATACACTCAGGCAACTCACCTTTAAGAGGTCAATATGCCCAGGGAAAATTCACGCTATCGCTGGTTCGTTGTCGGTGTATTTTTCTTTTTCATGCTCCTGCATCAAACCGATAAATTAATGATCGGCTCCTTGCAGGTACAGATCAGTGAAGATTTTGGGATAAACAATACACAATGGGGGTTGGTGAATTCCGGTGCGCTGATCGTTGCAACTGTGCTTTACCCTCTTTGGGGATATTTATACGACCGTTACTCACGTACAAAATTACTTTCGCTGGCATCGCTGGTCTGGGGGATCACCACCTGGTTCAATGCGATCGTGAAAACATTTGGCGGGTTTCTCGCCACGCGCGCTTCCACTGGCATCGATGATTCCTCGTACCCGGGAATTTTCACGCTCGTGGCGGATTACTTTGGACCCAGCTTGCGCGGGAAAATTTATGGCATTCTGCAACTCGCCCAGCCAATCGGGTATCTCTTTCATCATAATAAAAAAGCACTGGCCATTGTCACCGATTTGGGATATGTAAGCAAACAGATCATCGATCTCGTGCGCGGGGCTGACACGCTGATTTGGGAAAGCAATCATGATGTGGAAATGTTGCGGATGGGAAGCTATCCATGGAATATCAAACGACGGATTTTAAGCGATATCGGACATCTGTCCAATGAAGATGCAGGGGAAGCATTGACCGAGGTTCTGCAAGGAAGAGGGGAACAGGTATATCTCGCCCATCTGAGTAAAGAGAACAACTTGAAAGAATTGGCTTTTCTTACCGTAAAGGAAATATTGAATGATGCAGGATTACAAGTGGGAAGCGATGCTCATCTCTTGGAAACGTTCGATGACCGCCCTACGCCGCTTCGGGAAGTGCAAGAAACTCGCAAGTGGGCTTTTGTTTAGTTTGTTTCTGACATCTCTTTGACGATTTCATCCTTTCCGTTATTCTTCCATATTCGCCTCAAGTATAATTCATATTGAGTTACCAAATACTACATTGGGTAAACTAGGGATTAGGTTATGGGCTCGGGAGGAGGAAAGGATATGGGATTTTATGACCAACCAGAGTTTTACCAACCAA